>WHTF01000133.1 GCA_009379725.1 Deltaproteobacteria bacterium | reverse complement strand
TCCGTCGAAGCCACTTCGCCCATCTCCTGGAGAGTGGCGTCCGTGATCGGCTTTCCACGCAGAACTTCTTCGGCCTTTTTGGCGCGCACGATCGTCGAAGCGACCGAATTGAGTCCCACCCGGACATCTTCGCAGGTGCCGTTACTGGCTTTCAAGGTAATCGCGACTCCCACCGTGGCAAAGTCTTCTATGCTGCGCGGCGTAAATTTGATATGCGACCAGCCCGGTCGTTGGGGCGGCGGGACATGGATCTCGGTGAGCAATTCGCCCGGCTCCAACGCAGTTTGATAATAATCGATGAAAAATTCGTCCAAGGGCAGGGTTCGTTGTTCCTTACAGCTAGTGAGAGTCACCGCCGCGTCGAGGGCAATCAAACTCGCGCCCGGATCGGTCAATGGATCGCCGGCGGCCAGATTGCCTCCTACCGTTCCCATGTTGCGAATGCGCGGCTGTGCGACTTTACGAAAAGTTTCGTAGAGCAGAGGATAGTGCTTCTGGACGGCGGGAGAAAGCTCGATGTCGCGATGGCGCGCGCCGGCACCGATGCGAAGACCGTACTTTGAATTGTAAGTGATGCGGTCAAACTTTGGAATGCCGGCGAGGCTGATCACCACCTTGGGCATCAATAGCCGTTGGCGCATCATGATGACCAGAGAGGTTCCGCCCGCGATGGCGCGTCCATCCTCGCCGTGCTCTTCCAAGAGCGCGAGAGCTTTCTTGAGACTCTTGGGTTGGAGATAATCGAACCTGATCATGTCTTGGCTTTCTCCAGCGCGGCTTTTTCTCTGAGAGCTTTGAGAATTTTCTCCGGCGTTATCGGGAGCGTCTTGATTCGCACGCCCACCGCGTCAAAGATTGCGTTACTGATCACCGCTGCGGTTGGGTCCATGTTGAGCTCGCCAAGACCTTTAGCGCCGAACGGACCGGTGGGCTCGTAAGAGTCCGCGAACGCATGCTGAAGCGGCGGCATGTCCCGCATCGATGGAATTCGATAGTCGGAAAAATTGGGATTGAGCGGTTTCCCTTCATCGATCTGCAGTCCTTCGGTGAGCGCATAGCCGATCCCCTGCGACAAGCCGCCTTCCACCTGTCCCTCGGCACCGAGGGGATAAATCACCGTTCCGCAATCCGAAGCGATGACGAAATACAGTATTTTTACCTGGCCGGTTTCAGGATCGACATGCACCTGAGCGGCCTGGACTCCGTAGTTATAAGCCCCCGACTCGTTGCCGAAGCGGGTGCTGTCGGGTAGTACCGAGTCGGCATCGAAGCTTCCCGAGCCAACGATGGGTGCGCCGTTATGGCGAAACAGGCGCGCTCGTGCGACGTCGGACACCGAGACCGATTTGCCCTCGGCGCCTCTAACAAAAATACGTCCGTCGTGCGAGACGAGATCCTCCGCATTCGCCTCGAGCATTTCAGAGGCCTGCTCGAAGAGTTGCTGTTTGACATTGGCAGCGGCGTTCTTGACGGCATTGCCGCTGACATAGGTCAGGCGGCTGGCGAAGGCGCCCAGGCAGAAAGTGGTCAAGTCGGTATCGGCGCGGGAGATCTCTACGTCCTCAACCGGGACTCCCAACTCCTCAGCGGCAATTTGGCACATGGCGGTATGGACGCCCTGGCCACATTCGCCTTCGCCGCTCAAAATCAGCGCTTTGCCGTCTTCGTTGAGCTTGATCGTCGCGGAACTGCCGTCATAGTCGCCGAAGTGGCGCTTGCCGCTGACGTGGACCGTGCAAGCCAATCCCAAACCGGTGTTCGGCTGTTTGCCGGCGCGTTTGCTCTTCCAGTCCATCATCTTTTCCGCCATGTCGAGGCATTGTTTGAGTTCGCAGCTGTTAACGCGGTTGCCATGCGGCGACACGTAGCCGGTCTCCGCTGCATTGATGCGCGCGATTTCAATCGGGTCGATGCCGAGTTCATGGGCGCCCAAATCGATCGCCTGCTCAACCGCCCACTCCGCCGACGGATTGCCGAAGCCGCGAAACGCGCCTGTGGGAATTTTGTTGGTATAGACTAGAACCGCTTCGGTTTTGACATCCGAATACTTGTAACAGGTGTCGTGGCGCATCGCGGCCACGCCGGTGATGGCCGGGGCCTTGGCGGAATAGGCGCCGTTGTCGGCGATGACCTTGATATGTTTGGCTCGAATGCGGCCGTCTTTTTTAAACCCCAACCTGACGTTGATCTTCATGAAGACTCGAGGACGGCAGCCGGCCAAGAATTCTTCCTCGCGGGTGTTGATGAGCTTGACCGGTTTACCCGCTTTGCGCGCCAGTACCGCGGCCACCAGCGCATTGTTGTCGTCGCAGGATTTGCCGCCGAAGCCGCCGCCGACGGCGCTCTGAATAATCCGGACATCGGTTTCCGGCACGCCTAGCGCGGTGGCGATTCGATAACGTGCGTTGAACAGCGTCTGGGTGTTCATGTAGATCGTGTACTTGCCGTTGGGGGCATATTCGGCAACGCTGCCGATGGTTTCGATCGAGCAGTGCCATTGCGGCATGCTGACAAACGTGTCCTCGACGACGACATCGGATTCGGCGAACGCTTGCACGATATTGCCTCGCTCGATGTCCATGGTCATGGCAACATTGTTCGCTTTGTCATCATGCACCAAGGGGGCGCCGTCTTGCATCGCTTCTTCGGCGTCAAACACGCCAGGCAGAGGCTCCCAATCGACTTCAATAAGATCGATGGCCTCCTCGGCGATGTCCGGGTCGACGGCCGCGACTGCGGCGACTTCTTCGCCGACGTAACGGGTTTTACCTACCGAAAGAATATACTGGTCGGCGAAAAATGCGCCCCACGGACGTTTGATCGTATCTTCGGCCGTGACCACGGCGCGCACGCCGCGCAGTTTCTCGGCTTTGCTGGTATCGATACCGCGAATCCGCGCATGCGGAAACGGGCTGCGAAGGATTTTACCAACCAGCATGTTGGGGAGATAAATGTCCGCGATGAATTGAGAATCGCCGGTGACTTTGTCGAACCCTTCGATTCTTTGAACGCGCTGGCCGACGACGGAGAACTTTTCTGCTTTCGCCATAATCAATATTCTCTGCGATTTCTAATTGAAACGATCGATCAATTTACTCGCGCCAAGGCGGCAAAGGAAAACCCCTTCTACAATGTTTCCGAACTTGGCGTCTTTTGCGCCTTCGCGCGAGTCATTTCTGTTCACCGATTCTGAAGCGATTCGGAATCTGGTCGCAAAGGCCCTTCGTTTAACTCATGGCGAGTTGATCCAATTTCATTGGATTAATTCGTCTTTGCGACGGATTTGTAAACGTCCAGACTTTGAATCTTGGCGGTCTGTTCGCGCTTGCGAAATGCAAAATCGGGATCGATCTTGTTGTTGACCACCGCCATCACGGCTTCGAGAATCTTGTAGTATCCGGTGCACCGGCAGAGGTTGCCGGACATCCATTCTTTCACTTCATCTTCGGTTGGTTTGGGGTTTTCGTCGAGCAGGGACTTCGCCGCCATAATCTGCCCGGGAGTACAGATACCGCATTGAAAACCGCCGTATTCAATAAACGCCTGCTGCAGCGGATGGAGCCTACCGTCCTCGGCGAGCCCCTCGATGGTTTCGATCTTTTTCCCGGCGCAAGCCGCGGCCAAGGTCAGGCATGAACTGACCACCCGGCCATCGATAATAACGCTGCACGCGCCGCAGACACCGATGGAACAACCTTCTTTCGTACCGGTCAACCCGAGGGTATCCCTGAGGACTTGAAGCAAAAGCCGGTTAGCCTCGATTTCAATCTCGTGTTCTTCGCCATTGACGGTAAGAGTGACTTTCTTCTTCATCTCTTTATTCTGACCTGCCGGTGTGAGACTTACCCCATTTGGAACGCATCGATTTTAGAGTTTCTCCTTCGCCAACCTGAACTCGGGTCTGGCGCAGCTTCTCCCAGACTTTTTCATGCTCGCTTTGAGCCGCCAGTTCGGCTTCCTTCTCAAGGTCTTCGGGCCATAGTCCCATGAGGTAGCCATGCCACGGCTCTTGCGGCTCGAGTTTCGGAAGACCAAGTTCCTCCCAAATTTCCCGCGCGCGCACCATAAACTCTTTCTTAGGCAGCGACAGGGGAGGGAAGTCGGCTTTTCGCGTGGCGTCGATCAACAGGGACGACTCACAATTGTCATAGCGGCTCGAAGGATGGGTTGCCACCATCCCGATTGGCGTGGCGCCAAACGGCCGGTCGCCGACGATTTTGATATCCTTGTGCGGTTGAGAGCGATGGGTGATGGCCCAGGTAACCGCGATGGGATCTTTGACATTGATATCTTCATCGACCGCGACGATCATTTTTCCGACCCGGTCGCCATAGTCTAAAACAGCCTGCATGACGCCCCATGGATCTTCGTCGTTGCGCTTTTTCAAGCTCACGGCAACGTAGGGTCGGAGATTGACGAGGGGCTCGATCATATGAACGTCACGAACGCACTCATACCCCTTGCCGACGATGAAGCGCCTGACCAGGGTCGACATGCCCATCGCTTTAATTTTGGAACTTTCGCTGGGAGTAACTTGACTGATGATCGAGACCCATATCGGGTCTTTGCGATGGGTGACGCATCTAAGCTCGAACATCGTGCTCAACGTTCGCGGATCGACATAGCCCATCGACTCGCCATAGGGTCCCTCTTCTTCCATATAGTTCGTCGCGATAATCCCTTCCAAGACGATTTCGGCCGTCGCCGGCACTTCGATATCCACGGTTTGGCACTTCACGAGCTTGATAGGCTGTCCTGTGAGGCCGCCTGCCAGAGCGATTTCATCCACATCAGGGGGAACCTTTTGGGTCGCGCAATAAGAGACCGCCGGAACTGTGCCGACAACGATAGCCACTTCCAAGGGCTTGCCGAGCTTACGGCATTTTTCCCAGTGCGACGACAAATCCTGCGGCGTACCGGACATGAGTCCGCTTAGTGTCGGCCCTTTGATTAACCCACGATAATTGCCGACGTTTCTTTTGCCGGTTTCCGGGTCCTTGGTAATCCAATGGCCCGCGGTAATGTACGGTCCGTTGTCGAATCCGGGCGTCGACATAGGGACGGCAAATTCCAGCAAGCCGTTCCGGGCTAGAAGCTCTTCGCCTTTGTGGACTTCTTCCTGACAAATCCCTTCGCTTACAATTATCGGAGCGATGGGATGATCCATGGCGTAGAGCCAGCGATCGGCAACTTCATCGGGTTGGCATCTTAATCCGAGGCAATAGATCGCTTCCGAGCCGGCTAAACCGCCAACGAGTACCCGGCAATTGTATTTGTGCTTCTTTCCATCCGTGACATTGTCGAATAGAAAGCCCCGGCGCGATTCTTCAGGTAGTCCGCGGAATTGCCAGCGCACGAGCGGTTGCAGCTCAGTGTCTTTATTGATCTCTCGATGGATACGATAAAGCTTGCCGTGCTCGTCTAAAGCGGCGATAAATTCTCGTAAATCTTCGTAGGGTTTGGCGAATTTCATAGGGTTTTTGTCTATGCTTTTTTTGGCGCTTTCGCAAGCCCACGCGCGATAAATAGCTTGCAAATCAACGGTTGTTCCGTAAGATAAAGAGCTTGTCGATATGGCGCTAAAGATTTTCAGTACCTTGAGCGGAGAAAAGGAAGAGTTTATTCCGCTGACGCCCGGGGAAGTACGGATGTACGTGTGCGGCGTCACGGTTTACGACTCCTCGCATATCGGCCATGCGCGTTCACTCCTGACTTTCGACACAATTTATCGTTACCTTACGTTCCTGGGCTATCGGGTGCAGTTCGTGCGCAACTTCACCGACGTCGACGACAAGATTATAAAAAAGGCACAGGATGAAAAACTGCCTTGTGAAACAATTACCGAGCGCTATATAGGCGAGTTCCACCGGGACACCGAAGCGCTCGGGTTACTCGCTCCCTCCTCTGAGCCGCGCGCGACTCTGCATTTGGCCGAAATTATCGCGTTGATAGACAAGCTGGAGAAAAAGGGACTGGCTTACCAAGTAGACGGCGACGTGTTTTATTCGGTGCGGCGATTTCCCGGTTACGGTAAGCTGTCGGGCAAAAAGATCGATGAGTTGGAAGCGGGAGCCCGGGTCGAGATCGACGAACGTAAAAAGTCGCCGCTGGATTTTGCCCTGTGGAAATCCAGCAAACCAGGCGAACCGACCTGGGAAAGCCCGTGGGGGCCAGGGCGACCTGGCTGGCACATCGAGTGTTCGGCCATGAGCACGAAATATCTCGGCCAGCCTTTTGATATCCATGGCGGCGGTCGTGACCTGATTTTCCCGCACCATGAGAATGAGATTGCTCAGTCCGAGGGCGCCTTCGACCGGCCGCTGGCGCGTTATTGGATTCACAATGGCTTTCTCAATATCGATCAGGAGAAAATGTCCAAATCCCTCGGCAACTACTTGACCATTCAGGAAATAGTGCAGGAGCATGAGGCAGTCGCTTTGCGCCAGCTGTTTTTAGCGAGCCACTACCGAAGTCCCATGGACTTCTCCAGGGAAGGGCTGCAGGAGGCGGCACGAGCCGTGGATCGAGTTTACGAAACGATCGATCGCGTCGAACGATTCGCCGGGACCAGAAGAGTTGCCGCACCGGAGCCGAGTCTCCTCCATGCTTTCCGGCTACAAATGGACGATGATATCAATACGCCGAAGACGCTGGCTTTGATCTTTGACGAGGTACGGTCGCTTAATCGCCTGCTCGACGAAAAGAAAAATGGCGGTGTGCTTGAGCGCGGCTTGGCCCTTAAAATGATGTGCACTGCTCTGGGTTTATTGCAAGATACTCCGGAGGTATTTTTCGGTAAAAAAAAGCAACGCTGGCTTCGGCAACAAAACTCGACCGATGAAGCTGTGCAAAAGGTTATCGCGGCCAGGAATCAAGCTCGTAAGGACAAGAATTGGCTGGAGGCAGATCGCATCCGGAACGAATTACTGGAAAAGGGAATCGTTCTGGAAGACTCGCCCAGCGGAACTATTTGGAAGGTTAAATGAAGCATCAGCTCCCTCCTGGAACACTCGGCCTTCTCCCAATCATGTTATGTGCGACCGTATTTGTGGCCGCTGTTCGAGGCCAAGAAACGGCGGATACAACTGAATCTCAAATGAGCCTGCGCAAATCCGCCGATGCGCGTGACTACAAAGGACAACCCGTCGAAGGCGAAAATCGGTTGATCGAGCCGGGCGACTCTTTATGGCGAATTTTGATCCAGGAAAAGGGGCTGCCCGAAAAGCAATTTAGCCAGTATGTGGTTGTTATTCGCGGTCTCAATCCGCAGATGAAGAGCGCAAATGTGCTGAAAATAGGCGATACGCTTTTTATTCCCATGCGCCCGGATGAAGCTCTCGGAAGGCAATCCACCGTTGCCAAGAGAGCGGCCGCGCCGCGGGAGTCTTTCGGAAAAGGTTCAATTATCGATTACCGGATCAGGAGGGGAAATCATCTTTATCAGATCCTCCGTGAGCAGTTGGGAATTACCGACGAAAGAGAACTCGCTGTTTATTATGCGCTCGTTAAAGACTTGAACCCTCAACGTAAGGAATGGGATGTTTTGCTGGAGGGGGAGGTGATTCATCTTCCGACCACGGGTAGTACCGGCAGCAAAGGAGCAATTGCAGCGGAAACTAAGCCGGCTTTGCCGTCACCGGCTGGAAAAGTGGCGCAGTCCCCGCAGGTCGCTGCCCCGGCGCCCTCAGAGATAGCACCGGCGCCCGATGCGCCAATTACTTTGGATTATGCGCGGCAGCTTCCGGCGCAAGAGAATCTGCCGTTATTGAAACTGGTCCTGAATACGCTCGGCAGTGAAGTTCAAACGGAGGGGCAGGAGGTATTTGTGTTCAAACACGGCGTGGTTCGTATCGATAAGAGTTCTTACCCGATTGTTTACGATCGTAAGCTTCAACAGAAAGTGATCATTGACACAGGCGAACAGATCCCAACGTCCTTGCGAAGGAACTTGGAATCTCCGGATTCCGGCACGTCGGTTCTGCCGTTGACGAAGAGCGCTAGTCTTCAGGAAGCAGTTGGGCAGTTGCTGTCAAGGCTTGGCTATCAGGCATTGCCGAGCGATCGATCCATAGTCATTCAAGAAGACGGTGTTACTTTTGAGGCAAAGGGAACTTGGATGGCCCTCGCTCCCGAAGAAAGCAATAAAGCGCAGGAAATTTTCATCATAACGGTCACCGATCAGGCCGATGAAATTCCGCAGTATCTCCGCGAGCAATTGTCCGCCAAGGGACTTCATCTAAAGGACGTTGTATTACCCTCATCTTCGCCGGCTGCGGCTGCGCCGGTAAACCAGGAGCCGAAGGGTTTAACCGCGGAAGTTAAAACTTGGCCGCGAGAAAAATCGGAAATAGTTGACGCTTTGCTGCTCGCTTATGGAATTCCTTTCGGCGTTGCTGAGACGCAGTCGGTTGAGTTGGGCGAAGGTTTGCGGGTTGAGACTCGAAGTGATCGGGTGTTCGATTCCAAAGGACAGCGAACCTGTCTCTTTTTTCGGCGAATAGAGCCCGCGATCAAAAAAGCTTTACAAGAGCGTCAAACAATGAAAGTTGTCGAGCTTGATCTTTCCACGTTGTCGCCCAAAGAGATCATTGACCGAATATTGCACGAACTGGGCGACAAAACTGACTATCGGGAACATAAATTTTCAGCCGGCACCGGCGATAAAGATAGACTGAACATCAGCACTTCGGGATTCTGGCTGCGCAATCGCTCGATGTTTCTTACCGATCGCCGGATCCCAACAGCTCTACACCGGTTCTTTTTTGAAAAAGGATTGGAAATAGTCTATTTTCATTAATCCTTTTCTGCGCGCCCGTAGCTCAACTGGACAGAGCATCAGACTTCGGATCTGAGGGTTGGGGGTTCAAATCCCTCCGGGCGCGCCAATACATTGCATAGTTCACGCCTCAAAGCGCGATATCTCATTTCTACTGAAAACGTTACGATCGAAACTCGCATTGAACTGCGGGCGCTTCGAAAATACGTTTGAGTCCGGCCTCGCGGTATTCATCCCAAGAGTTGTTCAGTTTCTATTGCTCAATTCATAGTTTTTATTTCGCTGGTTCAAATAAAAACGCAATTGACGGAACGGTTCAGTTTGCTGAACCACGACCCAGTTGACAGGCTTGCTGCAATCTGAAATAAAGCCAGCGATTAACGATTAAACTTGAGCAAGCGGCTGCGGGAGGATGACGCGACATGGATTATTTGCAACGTTCCTGGCCATTTCTGGGCACCAAGTGTGTACTCTGCCTTCACGAGACCTGCCGAGCTTGTCGGGAGATCTCTGTCTCTAGTTTAGCCTGCTGTCATTGTCGAGCGCGAATCGTTACAAAGCTTGCCTACCTTGAGAAGCACTCTGATACAGAATTACCTGAGTGTGCGCGCGATCACCGCAGGATGGCGCTGCGTGAGGCGTGAAGCTTCAGTTGATCACGTGGTAGTGGTGTTCCCTAATCGCTTGACAGGCCAGGAGGTTCGCAATATGTAATGGAGCACTAGTGTCCGGGTGTTAGTTGAACAAATTCAGTTGATTAAACGAAAAAGCGTGAATGTCATCAGTGACGATGTTGTTAAGTAATTGATCTAAAGGGATTCGCTCGAACATAGTCAGGCTCAAGATCTGTAGCATTTCATACAGGCTGGTAGAGAGATTAAGTCGCTTTTTGACAATAGCCACCAGCAGGTAGATCGAGACTGCGATCCACACTTGAGTTTTGACCGCGTTCTCGGAAGTACCGAAGAAGAATTTGATACGAAGATGTTGCTTGATCCATTTGAAAAACAACTCGACCTGCCACCGGCATCGATAAAGCTCGGTAATGGTGATCGCCGAGAGGGCAAAGTTGTTGGTGAGAAAAACCAGTCGTTTGCCGGTCTCGGGGTCTTTGAATCGGATGCGGCGCAGTGGCGTGTCGAAGTCTTGGCGCGAGTAAAAGCCGGTGAGCACGATGGTCTGATCGCAGATCAATCCCGTGCTGCGATCGACGGGATGCGAATAGCGGCGCTGGGCTTTGAGATTGGACTTGGCGCGCGTCACAAAGAAGCTGCCCGCTTCGTGAAGGCAATGAAGCCGCTCGAAGTCGATATATCCTCGGTCCATGACGTAGAAGGCACCGGGTTCGGGCAGCAACAGGTCCAGAACGTTGACGTCGTGCAGTTTGCCATCGCTGATGTGCAGGAACGAGGGGATGTTGCCGCGCAGATCCAAGAGCGTGTGCAGCTTGATGGCCGCTTTGGTCGAGCGAAACGGTGCCCAGGAGAACACCGACAGGCACAAATCGATGGTACTGGCATCCAGGGCGTAAACCGTCTCTTTCAAATCGACACCAAACGGTTCCCCGGCATAAAGACGGCGGGCGATTCCCATGAGCGACTGGGCAAAGTCGGCGTAGATGCGCCAATCGCGACTCTCGTTGGCATCGGCCAGCGTGCTGCGCGATATCCGGCTCTTGATGCCCATGTGGTAGAGTTTTTTTTCTTGGGCTCTCAGGCACGCTTCGATGTCGCGCAAGCTCTCTCGATAGGTCAACTGCGCGAACGCCATCGAGAGATATTGGTCCAGGCAGGAAAAGCTCTTGACCTTGTGCTCTCCGCCATAGCGCGCCACGCAACGACGAAACGTTGTCAGCGGCAAGTGCTGCGTAACTTGCGCGAAAACTAGTTTGCCCCGGTTCATCAATGCCCCCTACGAGTAAGTTCCTCGCAGGATTGCAAATCGACCGGGCGTACTTCAAATCGAGACCGGGAAAAATCATGAATTATCTATTTCAGATCAACCAATTATCGCGTTTACATCCTTTAACGTCCGGACAGTAGTGAGTTATTGTTTTAGCCTGACGGTCGGCTGACGCAGTTTAAGATCAGACACTCCAC
>WHTF01000132.1 GCA_009379725.1 Deltaproteobacteria bacterium | reverse complement strand
TGCCGGCGCTTCCGGTTCGGGAAACTGCGGCTGTGGGCATGCCGATTGCCGCTAGCTATTTAGTTTAGGGGGTGGGTGGATTAACTCCGGCCATCCCCTAAATCCCACAACCGAGAAGATAATGCACGTAATCGGAATTGACTCTGCTCGACTTCGTTCTCGAGCGCGCGGCGGTCAGGTAAAGAACTCCGCGCGCTCATAGGTAATTGCTAATCGAAAGTTAACCAGTCACCCTAAAGTAGGAGGTGATTTTTTTCCTAAGTTTAGGCCCGCCTTTTGCTCAGAAATAAGTCTGTCCTGTTCAGCGAACCGTTTTGGCCCAAAATCGGTAAACAGAAAGGGACGATGATGGCAACTGTATCAAATCCAAACGAGAGGGCGTTTTCGTTTTGGTACATCAAGAATTATGGTCCGGAGGTCAATCTGTTCGTCGATCACAGTCAAATTGTTGAGCTGGAAGCTTTACGTTCCGGCATCTGGGGAACAAAGAGCCTCTGGGGCCGTGTGCTGACTATAAGAAATAATGCGCGGGTGATGGGCGGAAAGCATGATAACGAGGATCGTAGTCGTGGGGCTGGAAATTTTCCGCCGGCGTCTAGGATGATTCAGAGTCGCGTTTTCGCGGAATGAGATTTTGTCGCGTTAAGCAGCCGTTGTCGTTGCAGGAACTCCAACGGTCTGAGGAGAAAAGCAATATGAGTGTTCATCCGCTGGCCGGAAAGCCCGCGCCCAAAGAAATGTTGATCGATGTCGGCGAGATCGAAAAGGCTTATTACGAGCGCACACCCAACGTCGATGATCCCAGCCAGCGCGTGAGTTTCGGCACCAGCGGGCATCGTGGCAGCCCGCTCGAAAGCTCGCTCAACGAGGCGCATATCCTGGCGATGACCCAGGCGATCTGTGACTACCGGGCGATGCGGGAGATCGAAGGACCGCTCTTCATGGGCAAAGATACTCACGCCGTTTCCGGACCGGCGCAGCGCACTGCTTTGGAAGTTCTCGCCGCTAACAAGATTGAAACGATGATTCAGCGAGACAACGGCTTCACGCCCACGCCTTCGATCTCGCGGGCGATCCTGAATTACAATCGGGAGCGAAAGAGCGGTTTTGCCGACGGCATCGTGGTGACGCCGTCGCACAACCCGCCGGCCGACGGCGGTTTCAAATACAATCCTCCCAATGGCGGCCCTGCCGATACCGACGTAACCGATTGGATCCAGCAACGGGCCAACGATCTGCTCAAGAACAGTAACCGGGAGGTCAGACGGATCTCCTATGAGAGCGCCGTCAAAGCGCCGACGGTTCATCAGCGAGATCTGATGAGCGGCTACGTCGACGATCTCGTCAACGTCGTCGATATCGCGGCGATCCGCTCGGCCGGAGTTAAAATAGGTGTCGACCCTCTTGGCGGCGCCGCTGTTTCCTATTGGCAAACCATCGGCGAACGATTTGGCTTGGATCTGACGGTCGTCAACAAAAAGATCGACCCCACATTTAGCTTCATGACGCTGGATCACGATGGAAAAATCCGAATGGATTGCTCAAGTCCCTATGCGATGGCAAGCTTGGTGAGCTTAAAAGACCGGTTTCAAGTCGCCATGGGCAATGACGCCGACGCCGACCGCCACGGTATCGTGACACCGAGCTTGGGTCTAATGAATCCCAACCATTATCTCGCTGTCGCCATCGATTATCTGCTGACCCATCGACCGCATTGGTCAGTGGGCGCCGCCGTTGGCAAAACCTTGGTGAGCAGTTCGCTCATCGATCGAGTGGTAGAGCGACGCGGCCGAAAACTTTTCGAAGTTCCGGTGGGTTTCAAATGGTTGTCACAAGGCTTGCTCGATGGAACTATTTCCTTCGGCGGCGAGGAGAGCGCAGGCGCCAGTTTTCTTCGTCTTGAGGGAACCGTCTGGACAACGGACAAGGACGGAATCATCCTCAGCCTGCTGGCGGCGGAGATCATCGCCAGGACGGGAAAAGATCCCGGCCGGCGCTACGAGGAGTTAACTCAAGAGCTCGGCAAGCCGTACTACGCGCGCACCGATATTCCCGCAACCGCGGCGCAAAAGGCAGCACTTAAAAAGCTCACCCCCGAGGCCCTGGCAGCGCAGGAGCTGGCGGGTGAACCTATCACGGCCAGGTTGACGCGCGCCTCGGGGAACGGCGCAGAGATCGGCGGGCTCAAGGTTGTCGCTCCGAACGGCTGGTTTGCCGTGCGGCCTTCGGGAACCGAAGACCTTTGCAAAATTTACGTGGAAAGCATGCGCGGCGAAGAACATCTTAAAAGAATTCAAGAAGAGGCGTGGCAGATCATGCAATCGGTGTTCGCGAAAGCCGGCCGTTAGCGGTTTCTAATCAGCTTTCCGATTCCCCTCTCCGTCCATCAGCTTCTCCGGCAGGATCGGCAACTCGTCGCACGTATCTCTCAGTGCGCGTGATATATATCGCCGGACCCACGCTGCAACAGATCGGCCGTCGGCTCTTTAGCATAACAACGAGCGACTGTCTGTCTTAAGTGTGCACATCCTGCGCACTTGGTTCGATCTTTAAACTTTTTTTATCTTCCGATGTAAAAAATCAGGGCAATAGACCGGATTATTGCTGTGTGGTGTAAAGATCTTTCACAGACTTAAGCGAAATCCTCTCCTCCTATTCGATGCATAGTTCATAAGGTGTTGAATCGCAATGAATTTCTTGCGTTGGTTTGCATCTTGCGTTTAAGCCCCAAAGAGGGGGTTAAAGTCTATGAAAATGTGCACGACATCATCAATAGTGCGGCAAATCCGTTTAAACAGTATCCTTGAGCCTGACGTGCTGATGGATTTCGAATTTTCCAAAATCTACCGGCAAAAAGCGCAGCTGCAACCTGAGGAAAGGCTCATGTTCGCGGTTTTAACCGATGCCATTGAATGTTTTCAGAAATACCTCGACGCCAAGAGTAGAAAGCAGCTCGCTCTTTCGAACAGCGCGGAGGCGTGGATCTTGAGCAATAACCATTCGCCGTTTTCGTTCGAAAATATTTGCGAGACCCTGAATATCAATCCGGTTTATCTGCGACTCGGCGTGCTGCGCTGGCGCGACGATCGGCAAGCCAAGCTGGCCGTGGAAAAGCGTCCCCGGGTTCGTGCGATATCAGGACGGATCAAGACCCAGGAGATCCGCGTTTAACGCTCGGCAAATTCCCATTGGGAGTTCAGATTTCCAAACGACCAACGCGCCCGGTTTGTGGTGCATAGCGACATTTATCTTCTGGAAGGTCGCCGACCAATTTATTACTGCGCGGTGAGTGACCACAGATGCGGAAAGAGGATGCGGCCCGGGCGAAGTCTTTCAAGGCGCGGGACGCGCGACAATTGCCGAAGGAGGAGATCTCGATGAAATCTGCGAGCGTGTTTTTATTAAGTTGCGCGGCGCTGCTATGGGGAAGCCAAGCGCCTGTCCAGGCGGCGCAGGAGCCGTTCTATCAGGGCAAGACGATCAGAGTTATCGTTGGCTTTACATCGGGCGGATTCTATGACCGCTGGTCGCGTCTGCTTGCGCGCTACGTGCCCAAGCATCTACCCGGCAATCCGGAAATGGTTGTGCAGAATATGCCCGGCGCCGGCGGGCTGATCGCGGCAAATCACGTCTACAGTGTGGCGAAGAGTGACGGACAGACCATCGGCATGACCTCCTACGGCATGTACTTGGACCAACTGGTCGGCCGCAAGGAAGTGCAGTACGACGTGCGCAAATTCAACTGGATCGGCTCGCCGGAAAAGAGCGAAGTGCTTCTCTACATGCGCAGCGACGCGCCTTACAAATCGATCGAAGACATTCGCAAGGCCAGCACGCCGCCCAAGTGCGGCTCGACGGGAACGGCGGGCACCGATTACATTCTGGCGCGCCTGCTCGAAGAAGTTCTCGGGGCGAAGATTGAATCGGTCTTGGGTTATCCGGGCGGCAGTGAGATCGATCTGGCGGTCGAGAAGGGCGAGGTCCAGTGCCGCGGGCTTACCGCGGCGCCGTATTTCGGCCGCGAGCCGTTCATTTCCTGGCGCAAGAAAAATTTCGTCAACGTGCTGGTTTACGGCGGCTTGAAGCGCGATCCGCGCATTCCCGACACGCCGACGATCTACGAGATTTTCGACAAACTGAACACTCCGGAGGAGAACCGGCAGGTCGCCGACGTCATTTTGCGCGGCGGAGATTTCGGTCGCCCCTGGGTCATGCCTCCGGCAACGCCAACGCAGGTCGTCAAGACGATGCGCGCCGCCTACGCCAAAGCGATGGCCGACCCGGCGCTCCTCGATGAAGCGAAGAAAGGGAAGTTGGATATCGAGTATGTCCCCGGTGAAGAATTGCAAAAGCTTGCCGAAAAGATGCTTAGCCAACCGCCGGGTGTGGTTGCGCGGGTGAAAAAGCTGCTCGGCAGGGAATAATGGCGCAGTCGATTAAAAACCAGCAGCTCATCTATGATTCAGCGGCTCATTTGTGCAACCTGCATCTCGTTGGCGCTAGGCTGATGGGGCTCGGCGGCCATCGCGCAGACGCCCTACTATGCCCGCAAAACCATTACCATCGTCGCCGGCACCAAAGCCGGGGACGTCTACGATCTGTATGCGCGGCTGTTCGCTGAATACCTGCCGAAGTACATTCCGGGCAAGCCTAACATCATCGTCCAGAATATGGCGGGCGCCGGTTCTATGATCGCCGCTAACTTCGTCTATAACGTGGATGGAAAGGGGGGATTCACTGTCGTGGCGCTGCTTCGCATCAATCAGGACATCATCGCTCTGACAGCCGCCGACTTTCATTTTAGAAAAATCCGATGCGTGAATAACAGCCACTTGACAAAGCTTTCATAGATGAGCCTAGTCGAAGCATTCATACGGTATTTCAGCAGAATCCAAAATCTCCCCTGACCAAATGGAACACTTAAATCCGGAGCAGCTCAAGCAGGAGCAACGGCAGACGCTTGGATCGCCGCGCATGCGCTACGGCTTTCTCGCCCATCTTCTATTTTCCTCGATGGATCTTCTCTACGGACGGAAGAAAGGGCTGTCGAAATTCAAGGTGCTCGAAATCATCGCCCGCGTACCCTATCAGGCTTGGGAGAACGTGGCATACGTTGCTATGACCCACACCCATGCCGATCCTGGTTTTGCACGTCGCATCTTCGACCGGATCAAGGAAAGCCGGATTCAACAGGACAACGAGCAGTGGCATCTACTGATCATCGGCGAGCTTATCGCCAAGAAAGGTATCGATGAGAACTTGCTTTTGCATGGGTTTATCCCGCAAGTAATCGCTTTGTTCTACTACCACATCTCCTGGATCCTCTATGTGATCCGGCCAAAGTGGAGTTATCTTTTGAACGCCTATTTCGAGGACCATGCCGAGCACGAGTACATGGAATATGTGGCCGAGAATTCCGATCTCGAAGCGGAGCGCTTTGAGAGTATTTTTGCCGGGGACTACGGGCAATTCGCTTCGCTGGCCGACCTGTTCCGCCAGATTGGCTATGACGAGCGGGTGCACAAGCTCGAGAGTCTAACGCGAGTCGATAGCGCGCGCTTCCAGTAACCCAAACAGAAGTTAATCGGCATGGGTTTGAAGTTTGCTTTGATCTCTCTAATCGCTCGCGATACTTTCCTTGGCGGCGTTAAGAATGAGTCCACGGGTCGTTTTTTAGCAGGCTTACAACTCATCTGTTCATGCGCGGACTCGATCCGCGCATCCACGTTGGTTTAATGCGGGATGGATGCCCGTAACAAGTACGGACATGACCAGACACGCGACAATACTATTGGCAGAATATCGAAGAGGAGCGCCTGCGCGCGTTTTTGGCGGAGAAGGGAGGGAGTCGAACCCTCCGGGAACCTTACGGCCCCCAGACTGGTTTTGAAGACCAGCGGCACCACCGGGCACCTTCCTTCTCCAAGTATTTTATCAGTTACTTACAGACTCTTTGCGGTTTGGCGGTTGGTTTTGTCTACCATCTGTGTTGCCATTTTCCAATAGTCCGAACGCTCTAGTAGTCATGAAGATCGCTCAGATTACCAGCGTCTATATCTCTGTTCCGCCGAAGACGCACGGAGGAACGGAGCGGATCGTCTATTATCTCTGCCGGGATCTCAGGCGGCGCGGGCACCATGTGGAACTTTTTGCTTCTGGAGATTCCAAGGTTGACTGCACGCTGAACGCAGTCGTGCCCATCGCGAGCCAGGACGATCCGCGCTCGACTTTTTATTTGGAAAAGGAGTATGAGACGCGAAATACCTGGAACCTCTATCGCCAGGGAGAACGGTTTGATGTGATTCACGCCCACTGGACGACCATCGTCCCCTATTTCTCCGATCTCACGACAACGCCGACATTGATCACGTATGCGTACATAGAAAAAGAAATCCACGAGTATTACAAGAAACATTTTCCGAAATGCCTTCCGGTCTGCGTGAGCCGGGCGCAAGCGAGAACGTTGGGGGATGAATCGATCCCGGTCGTCTATAACGGCGTCGATCTGGACGAGATCGTCAAGAAAAAGATTCCGCTAAGACTCTCGACGAGATCATCCGGCGTCGATAACACGACCTCCTATACAGTTGCCCGGATTTTATCTTTGCACGGCATGTCCATCGCAAAAATAAAAAGTTGGCGAGGCACCGTATCGGAGTGCCCGCGGCCATCCTCGCCGGAAAGAATCGAAGGCATAAAAAAGGGCAAGGTAAACGCCATTTTCGACGAGGGACTGAACACCTGGCTCGACCAAGCCCTGGATTATGGATTTGAAGTGTTGTCTCTTGAGCCACGAGTTTCAAGCAGTTGGGGGCGCTGGGCTATCAAAGGTCGGTAATCCAAAGGCGCGGTATCCAAAGCTCGTAGCGGACGTCGATACGATCGACTTCAGCGGCTGGCCGCTGATCACCCATCGCGACGTAGTGAATATGAAAGCGATCACCCGGATGCTAGATGATGCCTTCAAGCTCTTCAGGCGAGTAGAAGCCAGCGAGCATCCCGACGGCCTTTAGGGCCGGCGGAGATGCGCTTGAGTGGTTTTCTCGAATGGCCGGTGCCGTGATGTTGTGAAAAACGATGTTTATTTCGCGGTGAATAATTGAATACGTGGTATCACTCCGAGAGCTTCTTCACCCGGTCGATGACTTCTTTCGGCTGATCCATCACCTCGCGGATCTGGGCTTCGACTTCGGTCCCGGGCAGCGTTTCGAGGCTGAGCCGGCGTTTTTTTGCTTCCTGTACGACTTCCGGGTCGTTGAAAGCCTTCATATAAGCGTCGCGCAGAACCTTGACGCGGTCCGCCGGAATTCCGGGGGTTCCGATCATCGGACGCCCCAACGTCGCTGACGTCAGCATTACGCGGGCGACGTTTCGACTCAGAGCGGGCGTTTTCTTCTTGTCCATCAATTCGTTCAGTGTCGGAGGCGCATCGGACAAGCGCGAATCTTTTTTGGCTCCCGTTTGAACGATGTGCCGGTCGAAGCCGTTTTTGTGCCAGGTGAAATAAGGCTCGCGGGCATAATGTGTGGTGATACCGGTGCCGCGGCAGTGGATCTCTCCCTTCTCGATGGCGAGGTCGATTTCGACCCCGCCGGGATAGCCCCTGACGTTGTTGAACTTGAGGCCCAGCGTTTCTTCGAGAATGTTCACCATGATTGTTGTCAAGTCCGAGGTCCCGGTCGCGCCGCATTTAGGCGCCTCGCTGGCCTTGAGAATATCTTCAATGGATTTCCAAGGCGCATCGGCTTTCATATAGAGCATCAAGTCTCTCTGGTCCACGCTGCCGAGCCAAACCATCTTGGTCACGTCGAAAGTAGCTTCTTTGCGCCCCAACATCTGGTCGAGGTACAGACCGCTCCCCGGCATGCCGAGGGTTAGACCATCGGGTTTGGCGATGCTATGGACGTAGTTGGTTGCGGTTAAAGAACCCGCGCCGGGCATGTTCTGCACGATGATATTCGGGTTGCCGGGAATGTACTTGGGCATGT
Organism: Deltaproteobacteria bacterium; assembly: GCA_009379725.1. Taxonomy (GTDB): domain Bacteria; phylum Desulfobacterota; class Binatia; order UBA9968; family UBA9968; genus WHTF01. The sequence goes on along the minus strand of WHTF01000132.1, from coordinate 2,904 downwards.
GGTTGGCGAGAATGCGCGCGTACTGATCGTAGAGACCGCCGGCGGTGAAGCCGACTACGATGCGAATGGTCTTGTCTTTGTAGAACGGCGCGCTCTGAGCCTGCGCCGCGCCGCCGCAAAGTAAATGCATAGGACCGAGCATCGCCACTGCGACGATCGCGAATTTTCCTAGCAAAGCCATTTGGTTTTTAGCCGTCATGCAAGCCTCCGTTCCATTAATGAGATCGACAATCGCTTATAGGCAATTCACCGAGCTTGTGCAATGAGTCGAGCTTGACATGTCTTCTTCGGCCGCCATAATTTTGTCGTTATGACGGATCCGCTGGCCAACATGATCACGATTCCCGCAGGCGCTTTTCTTATGGGAAGTGAGTCGGGTCAGGAAAACGAAACGCCACGCCATCGAGTTTGGCTCGATCGGTTCGCCGTGGGCAAGTTTCCCGTGACCAATGAAGAGTACCGGATCTTTGTCGAGGATACCTACGCCACCACTCCGCCATTTTGGTCGAAGGGGATGTTCGCAAATCACCGTCAGCCGGTGGTCGGCGTCAGTTGGGACGATGCGACGGCATACTGCAATTGGCTGCAGGAGCGACTCGGCCAACCGTTCCGTCTGCCGAGCGAGGCGGAGTGGGAGAGGGCGGCGCGGGGCCGGCGCGAGGGCGCGCTTTATCCGTGGGGTGATGAGCCGCCGTGGGAGCGCCCCTACGCTGGCTACGATCGGCAGACCGGCGGGCCGCAGCGCGTGGGCGTCAATGAACCCAATGATTTTGGATTATACGACATGAGCGAAGGCGTGCATGAATGGTGTAGCGATTATTACGATTACCATTACTACCGCTCTTCGCCGGAGAGAAATCCGTGCGGTCCGTCGTCTGGACAAAGACGCGCATCGCGCGGCGGTTCATGGCGGCACCGAATCAAGTTCAGCCGCTGTGCCGCGCGCAGCTCTTTGCCGCCGGATTTCAAGTATGCCGATTACGGTTTCCGTTTGGCTCTGACGCTCGCGCCATAGAGGACGATCGTACCGTTGTGGTTCGCCGGCTGCGGCTTCAGATGTAAAGGTACAAGTAAGCATCGAACCGGTCGTTATGGCTAGCTGTTTGCCTGAATTAAATCTTGTGTTTAATTCCTTTGGCGGCGGCGGTCACCTTCCTATATACTTAAAAGAGCGCGACGCGGAGGAGTTGCACTATGACTATGCCTGAACGAGGAGAGTGATGTGCGCTTAGAAAACTTGCGCAAAATTCTTGCCGATCCGGATGTGGCCATCGATCTGGGAACGGCGAACACACGACTGTATGTTCTCGATCGCGGAATCGTTGCCGACGAGCCGACCATCGTCCGAACGAGATCGGAACAACCGGTGCCCGGGCAGGCCGATGATTTCGTTGCTCCTTTGAAGGGCGGAGTGGTCCGCGACGTAGACGCGACGGCCTATCTGCTAAGACAGATGCTCAAACGGGCGCGGCGGTTTGGATTGATCGGATCAAGAGCGCTGGTCTGTGCTCCCTCCGGCGTTACGTCCGGCGAGCGCGCTAATCTACTGGAGGCGGTCCGGCGCTCCGGTGTTGCCGCGGTGAAGCTCGTGCCCGAGCCATTGGCTTCAGCGGTAGGCGCAGGGTTGGATATATCTTTGCCCTACGCGCAGTTGATCGTCGATATCGGCGACGGTCTGACGGACGTCGCCGTAATTCGTTCCCACCGTCTAATTCTCGCCAGAGGAATGCGCAGCGCCTGCGGTGATCTACGTTCAGCGGTGCAGCGCACAGTGGCGCGGCGCAGTAATCTCTTTCTCCATCAACGCGAGGCTGAGCGTCTGGTGCAGGAGAGCGGCGCCGGTACTGTTATGAAAGCCGACCAATGCTTGCCGGTGCTCGGCATCGATCGACAAGGCTGCGAAATGAGCGTCGAGCTCAGCGGGCAGGAGATCTCCGATGCGGTCAATCCTGTTATTGCAGAGATTGTTAAAGTGATCCGTGAAGCGGTTCTGGGCCTGCCTCCCGATCTGTCGGTCGAGGTGATGGAAAGCGGTATCTGCCTGACGGGCGGAGGCGCGTGCCTGAGGGGTATCGATAGCTTGATCGCGTCCGCGACTTCCATCGACGTCAAAGTCGCCGCCGATCCACTGCACGCCACTATCAACGGCGCAAGCCAGATGCTGGCAGCCTCGGCCCAGGGATTTTGGGAGCCCAGCGGTCTATAGCAGTTCAAGCAAAAGGGGTAAAACAGTCAGCCCTGGGCCAAGCGTCGAAGACGTCATCGAACTCGGTTCCGTGCTGTCGATTCTCCAGGCACCCTGATTCGGTATACAGTGCCGGTCGCTACTGCGAAAGCCAGATTTAGCCGAGAGAAAAAGGCAACCCGGCTTGCTGCTCCACAGCCCAACGGTACGCCCATGCGGTGGCGCTGGAATCCATCGCTGGCATGCCCACAGATTCGAAGAGGACCGTCTCGCCGTCGCTTGACCGCGCCGGGATTCTCCCTAAAATCACTTCGCCAAGTTCGCCGGCGATTTTGTCTCCGGACCAGGTTCCCGCGGCAATCATCGTCGTGTAAGGCTGGCGCGGAGATTCGCCGTCCAACACTTCTTCTTTCCATGAAACGATCACCCGCGAACGCGCCACCAGTTCCTGCGGCAACTGGCCGCTGGTGATGGAGATCACCAAAGCGCCGGGAGAGATCCAACCGGCATCAAGCACTGTCGAACGGGAATTCGTCGCCAGACTAACGATGGCCGCGTCTTGTACCGCCTCACGCGGGCTATTGGCAGCCTCAACGGCGATGCCCAGCCAGGCGCTCATCTCTTTGGCGAAGGCGGTGCGATTCGCTTCCGTCGGACTAAAAACGCAGCCGCGGGCTACCCTGTTGCTGCACGACGCCGAAGTTCATCAAAGCGACGCG
>WHTF01000131.1 GCA_009379725.1 Deltaproteobacteria bacterium | reverse complement strand
TCTTCACAGAAAGGGATTTTCGCTGATTTGCCATAGACTTCGGAAGTGCTGGCAATCAGCACTTTCTTTTTTTTCTTGTTGGCCAACTCAAGCACCACCTCGGTTCCTTTTACGTTGGTCTCTATAGTACGGACGGGACTTTCGACGATGAGGCGCACTCCGACGGAAGCCGCCAGATGAAAAATTGAATCATGGTCGTCGATCAGCTCGGCCAGTAAAGGACGATTGAAAATCGACTCGACGATGTAATTGAAGCCGCGCCTGGTCTTTAGATTCTCAATGTTGTGGATGGCGCCGGTGCACAGGTCGTCGATGACAGTGACGGTATGGCCTTCGCGCAGAAGCTTATCGGCGAGATGGGAACCGATAAAACCGGCTCCCCCGGTAATCAGATAGCGCATTATTTTCCCCCCTTAAAAACTTGCTGCTGAATCTCTATTTAAAGCGACGGCCCAGAGCTGACATCAAAGTCCAAGCTGTCTCTCCTCGATGGCCTCCTGTCCGGGTATCTTCATGTCGGTGTCCCGGATGGTGATAGAATTGCGGGTTATAATATCGGTAATATTCCCGATATTCGGGGCCACGAATATCGACGCGATTGAGGACGACGCCCAGAATTTTCGCTTGATTATTTCCCAATTGCGCGATGGCTTTTCTAACCAGATGCTTGGGCGTCTTTTGTCCCTCGACAACAAAGATCATAGCGTCGGCCAGCGAAGATAAGATTACGGCATCGCTCACGGGCATCACCGGCGGCGAATCGATGAGCAGAAAATCATAGTCGTCTTTGAGATGAGCGAGGGTGTCGCGCATTTTCCTTGAACCAATGAGCTCCGTAGGACTGGGTGGAACAGAACCGCAATTCAATACCGACAAGTTGGCTATCGAAGTCGGCTTAATCGCCCTGTATAGCTCTTCTTGACTGGCGAGATAATCGGCCAAACCCGTGACACCCGGAACCTTTAGAGCCTTGTGGCAGCTGGGCCGATGTAGATCCGCGTCGATCAACAAAACCGTGCTTCCCTGATGCGCCAGCGCAATCGCCGTGTTCGCCGCCGTCATGGTCTTACCTTCAGCGGCCGTCGCGCTGGTAAAGAGAATCGTCTTGGGTGGAGTTTCCGACCGGGAAAGAAATATCGAGGTGCGCAGTTTTCGATAGGCCTCGTTGATGACGGAGAACCGGCCGTGATCAGCCGACGGGGTATTGCCCGCCAAGGACAGCGTCCGCTGATGGTGGGTCACCGATTTCCATGGCCATCGGCCTCTGGGCAAGCTGAAGAAGTCCGGCACCACGACGAGATTCGGCAGGCCAAGATAACGCTCGACTTCTTCGGGCGTCCTTAAAGTATTGTCGAGATGCTCGAAGATCAAAGCCAGACCCAACCCCCCCATGAGCCCCAAGAGAGCGCCAAGCATCAGGTTAAGCTTTTTCTGCGGTTTGGAAGGCAGCCTTGGGACCTCCGCTTGATCGACAATCGACACATTGGCGGTGGGTATTCCGGCTGCGACGCTAATCTCCTTGAACCGCCCCAACACGCTTTCGTAGAGTTGTTTATTGGTGTCTACCTGGCGGGCCAAAATCGAATACTCGACCGAAGCATCCTTGAGTTTTAAGGTCTCGGCTTTCTGTTTCTCCATCTGCAGCCTCAGCGCTCGCTCTTTTCCCTGGGCAGCGAAAAAGGCTGAACCAATTCCTCCCACAACGTCCTCGATCTGTTGCGCCAATCTCGAACGGGACTCCTCCATCTGCGCTTTGACTTGGGCGAGCTTCGGATATCCAGGGAGAAACTGCGCCGAAAGCTTGGCGTGCTCGGCTTCCAGTTGCACCACCTGCGCCTTCAAATTCTGAATAAGAGAATGGCTGAGAACCGCCGGCAACGAATCATACTGCCTTTGCTTGATCAGACGAGCCTGGGCTTCCAGGCCAATGCGCTCGGCTTCGGCTTCGGTGAGACGCTTGTTCAAGTCCGCCAAGCGGTCGACTACGATGTTTTCCTTGTCGTCCAGGGAAATAATCCCGTTTTGGCGACGAAAATCGTTTAAAGCGTGTTCTGATTGTTCAACTCGACCCTTTAGCTCAGCCAATTTCGTTTGCAAAAATCTACGCGCTTCGTCATTCGCCTGGTTTCGCAGCGTGAATCCCTGGCGAATATAGGCGTCGGCATGAGCATTGGCGATTTGGGCGGCCAACGCCGGGGTCGCGGCGCTGATGGCGATTTTTACCAGCCGGCTGCGTTTAACCGGCTCGACTTCGAGCATGCCGCCGTAGGCATCGATGAGCTGCGAGCTCACCCCGGCGAGATCGGTGGACTCTACGGCCGGTGTTTGCGGCAAAAAACTCTTCAACCAAGCGACCGCCTTCACCCACAGTTGGACGACGGCATTGTCGTCTCCGCCCGGGTTGGTGAACGCCGGATTTCTATCGAGTCCCAGCGTCTTGATCACGTCGGCGGCCAAACTCCTGCTTTTCAGGATCTGGTACTGGCTCTCGTAGTAGCTGTTCTCCTCCGCATCGATCGGCTCGGCAAGTACCTGCTTGAAATTGACCACCTGCGGATCTTTGCGCTCGATCAGCATTGTCGCCTTGGCCGTATACGTAGGCGTGACCGAAAACGCAATGACGGCGCTGGCGGCAACGGCGGCGGCAAAACAGGTCATGATCTTCCATTGGTGTTTGCGCGCGACGTGCCAGTAGTCGCGCAGGTTCGGAGCGTCACCGCCTCGTTCGCCATGCCGGCGATTGGACAATGAGTCCTCCGGCTCTAGAAGAACGATCCGTTCTTGTGAATAGGGAGAAAGTTCTTTCATGATGGATCCGTATGCGTTTATCTGAGCGGGATACTAGCTCCGACGTTGATGATGCCGGTAAAGAACCTGTAAATCCCGTAAGCCACTAACTTCGGACTGGAAGATATGACATCAATAACATCGCCTTCGCGCAGGGACAGATCGGGTTGCGCGCCACTCTTGATCGCGTCGAGATTCGCGACGAACGTAGATTTCTGTCCTTGTTTGTTAGTTCGGATCAATTCAACGGAACTGGTGTCGGCGGGAAACGAAGTGCCGCCGGCCGCGGCCACGGCGCCCAAAATGGTCAGACCTGAAGAAATCTTGTAGGCGCCCGGCTTCCCGACCCACCCTTGGACCAGAACCTCGCCGCCGCCCGGCACCATCACGACATCGCCGGGCCGCGCCGGTATATTGAGGTACATCTCATTGCCGGCTCGGTTGACGCTATCGAGGTTGATCACGACCGGGTCGACGTTTTTGAGAATGAGCGGCGCAGGATTCTGCCTCATGAGCTGTACCGGTAAAGAGTCGATAATCTCTTTGGCCTTCTCAGGTTCGGCGGGCTCTGCGGGAATTAAAAGGATACGTTCGGCCGCGGCCTCAGTCATTCCGCCGGCTTGCGAAATCATGCTCAACAGCGTGTCCGAGCCGCTGGCTAGATTGTAAAGACCTGGTTTTTGCACGGCGCCGATCACCGCAACCTGCCGGCTGCGAAACTCTTTGACAAACAAGCTTACTTGAGGATTGCGCACATAATTAATTTCGAGCCGGCGACCGATTTCCGATCTGAGGGTTTTGTCAGTCAAGCCTCTGGTAGTGATAACTCCGACGAAAGGTAAAGAGATGGTCTCTTCAGCAGTGACACGCTCGGAGAGGTTTTTAATTTCATCCACCCCGGCAACACTGATTTCAAGTACATCGCCGGGCCCGATGACGTAGTCGCCATTACGGCGTTCTTGCTTGCGCTGCTGCCAAATCAGCTTGAGGCGATCAAGATCATTGTTTCCCTTCGCTTGGTTGACCGCGACGGGTTCCGCAGCAGCCATTTTCTTGGTGCTGTTACCGTTCGAACTAGTAGCAGCCGCAACGCACCCGTTGACCAGGAGAAGCAAGACCACGCATGCGCTGCAAAGAGCCATGGAAGCGGTCGTCGTGAATTCCGTGGAAAAGTTGGCAGATAATGGAACTTGATGGTAAAAAAAGTAGCGTGAAGGAACAATTTTCATGTTGTATTTCATTTTCAAGTGCGTTAGGCTTGAAAATGCAACGGGGCTGTTAGCTCTGTCGTCTCGACAGGCCCGACGTCTTAACCGACGCATCTTTTTGCGGCACCTTCGCCAAAAGTTGATCCGCAAAAAGAGGCTGCTAACTACCTCGTTGCATTTCTTTTTCTTATTCCATCTTACCTATTTTCTTATTGATACTGAGACCGCACCCATTATCTCTCAGAAAAATCAACTTCTAAATACTTGCGTATCACGAATTTTTTTGACTTAAAAGAAAAAAATCGATGTTTGTAAATTATTTTTACACTCGTTTTTTGCTGGGTGTAACTATTGCGCGACAAAAGAGCTTTGGATGTCCCGGAAAAGCGACATCATGGCTAAGAAGACGGTGGAAAATTCCTTTGCCCGCTCGACATCGACATAGATAATTAGACTACAGCAACCGCAGACGTTTCTTCTGTCTGCCGCTGTCTCGCTTGATGAATACCACTCGTAGTTTTCTTGCAAGAATATCTCTGTGCCCGCTCAGGAGGCCGCGATCAGAAAGACGGCAAAAGCGTTGCGCGCGCCAGCATCTAGAGTTCTGCAACGAATCGCGCAACACTCATGCCCATCGACTATCATGCGCAGATTTCCTGCACGGTAGAATTATTGTTTCTAACTTTTCCGCGGCGCGACGAATGACTCTGCCTTGCATCGCTACTTAATGCTAATCAACTTCGAATCAACAGACGATAGAATGAAGAACATTTTGTAGGTTTTCCCTTCATTACAGTGCGTCGGTAAATACAGTCAGCGACAGCTACCTGACAAACTGAATTCGATCACACGATGCGCTCCAAATTCTTTTACGGCTACGTTATTCTCGCTCTGTGCTTCATCAATATGGTGGTGATGCGCGGCGTCAACGGCTCGTTCGGCGTTTATTATATTTCATTGCTGGAAGACTTTGGCTGGTCTCATAGCGACGGCGCCAGCATCGCGTCGGTCAATTTCCTGGTTTACGCGCTCGCGGCGCCGCTCGTCGGGTTGGCCTTCGATCGTTTCGGCCCGCGCGTGCTCATGCCGCTCGGAGGCGCGCTGGTCGGCGTGGGGCTTCTGCTCTCCAGCTTCGGCAATACTTTGTGGCATTTTTATTTTTCCTACGGATTCATTGCCGCCGTCGGCCAGGGGGCCCTCGGCTTCGTCGGTCATAATGCGCTCATTTCCTTCTGGTTCGTGCGCCGGCGCGCCACCGCCATCGGCATCGCCAGCATGGGCCAAGGCGTGGGCGCGCTGATCATGGTTCCTCTTACACAATTTTTGATCTCTCACATCGGCTGGCGCTCGACCTTCCTGGTGACGGCAAGTTTGATCTTGCTCGCCGTCATGCCGGCCAACGCCTTGTTGCAACGGCGTAGTCCGCAGGACGTCGGGCAGTTGCCCGATGGCGATAGCGCGGCGCCGATAGAAAGCCACGGGCGCCACGGCAAAGCGCGCGTCGGCGCCCATGATTGGACCCTGCGCGAGGCCGCCGTTTCTTTTCCGTTCTGGTGCATCACCCTCGGCCATCTCGCGCTCGGCACCGCGCTCTTCATGATCAACACTCATGTGGTGGCTCACTACGTCGCCGTCGGCTATGACAAGCTGGTCGCAGCATTCCTCGCCGGTCTGATCGGTTTTGTCCGCATCGGCGGCACGCTTATCTGGGGATTTGTCTCCGACAAGCTCGGACGGGACCGAACCTATGGGCTTGCCACTACCGTCGCCATCGTCGGTGTCGCCGGTTTCATCGCCATGCCGCTTGGGGCGCCGCTCTGGTATGCTTATGTCACCGCGGTTCTGTACAGCATCGGTCACAGCGCCGGCAATCCGACATACGGCGCGGTGATCGCCGATATCTTTTCCGGCCGCAAAGTGGGACTCATCTTCGGGTTCCTCGAAGTCAGCTTCGGCTTGGGCAGCGCATTCGGCGCATGGATCGGCGGTTATCTCTTTGATGCCACCGGGTCGTACGCCTGGCCGTTTTCTTTATGCCTGCTCTGCTTCGCTGTATCCGGCATGTCCATCCATTCGTGCATCCAATGGCAAGCGCGCCAGACCCGCCGCGCAAGTTGACACGCTCTCAGGTTTCAGTTAACTGGGTGAGAGGATAAATCATGGCCATGAATTTTTGTCTGCATGGATCGGCACGCACCATCAAGGAAGCGGTGCAGCGCGCCAAACACGCCGAAGATCTCGGCTTCGAAGCGATCTTTTTCGCCGACAGCCACATGAACAACGTCGACTGCTATCAGGTGATGGCCATGTGCGCCATGCAAACGAAAAAAATTCGTCTCGGCACCGCCGTGACCAATATGGTCTATCGCGACCCGAGCATTACCGCCAACTGTTTTGCCACGCTGAACGAAATTTCCGCAGGGCGCGCGATCATCGGCATGGGCACCGGCGACGGGCCGGTCTACAGTCTGGGGCGAACGGCGACCCGGCTAGTCGATTTCGAAAAAGGACTTCAAACCATCCGCGACTTGTTGCACGACCGGGGCATCGAAGTTGCCAAAACGCGAGAGCGCGCTTCCGGCGGCCGCGTTATGCTGAAAATCGGCAAGCGTCCGGTTCCCATCTACATCTCCGCAGAAGGCCCGAAGAGCCTCAGAGTCGTCGGCCGGGTCTGCGACGGCACAATTCTCGGTACCGGCTTTGACCCGCAAGTACTCGACTGGGCGCGCGCGCGTATCGCCGAAGGCGCCAAAGACGCCGGCCGTAGTCCTTCGGATATCGACGTTGTCCCAGCCGGTATGATCGTCGTCGACGATGACGGCAATCTAGCGCGCAAGCGCGTGCGCTCCCGCATGGCGAACCGGGCGCATCATAATTTTCGTTTCACCATGGAGACTGTACCGGAAAAAGAAGTCGCCGGCGTAAAAAGGTTTATGGACGGGTTCGATATCTCCAAGCCCATCGAAGAACGCGTCGATCCCGATCTGATCACCGATTATTTGCTCCAGCGCTTCACCATCGCCGGCACTGCCGACGAATGCATCGCTCGCGTCAAGGCTCTTGAGGCGATGGGCGTCCAACGATTGCTGCTGACGCCGCCCGGTGCGATTTACGACCAGGTCATGACGGCCTGGGGCAAGCGGGTGATCTCCCGCTGCGGCTGACACCGGCGTGTTGCGCGTGTACATCGAGCCGAACACTCAGCTCCCGTTCATTGCGTTTGTTGCGATGGGCGGCATGAAATGACCGGAGACGGAGGACCGAGGACCGCCTTTCGTCGTCCCTCACCGGTCCCGGATCCCAAGCTTCCTGCTCCATGCTTCTTCGCTCTTACCGCTTGGCCCTTTGCTCGCTGCGCTTACATCTTTGCCCTTAGCACTCGGCACTTAGCTTTGCGCGCTTCGCCAGCAACGCAAAGAACGCAGCCAACGCGATAACGCGAGAAACCAAGTTCAGAGGACAGCAGAGACAATCGCGAGACTGAGAGATTGAAACTCGGACTCGCAATCCGCAATACCCAACACCCAATACCGGCTCCCTGCTATTATTTTGACCAGCGTTGAGTTCTTCCGGTTCGACCTATAACCTGAATTAACTGCTTCACAGCGGTTATTCTACAATCAGGAGACTCTCATGCGCACTAAACTACTGGCACTGATTGCGGCTCTGGCGGTTCTCGGCTCTGTGTTGCCGGCGGTGCTCCAATCCGCCGGAAAAGCCAAGGATGAGGTTGTCAAGGACGGCAGCGTTGTCAGCCTTCAGTACTCCCTATCGGGCGAAGACGGCAAGCTGATCGAATCCAACAAGGGCAAGGATCCGCTTCAATACACTCATGGCACGCAACAAATCGTCCCCGGTCTCGAAAAAGAGCTCGCGGGCATGAAGGTCGGCGGAGAAAAACGTGTGAAGGTTAAGCCCGAAGACGCCTACGGACCGATCAACTCGAAGGCATTCCAGGAACTACCCAAAGAGCAAATTCCACCCAACGGCTTAAAAGTCGGAACGATACTGACCGCCAAAGGACCACAGGGGCAAACGATTCCGGTGCGCGTTCACGAGATCAAAGAAAAGACCGTGGTCGTGGATCTCAATCATCCCATGGCCGGTAAAACGCTTTTGTTCGATGTTAAAATTCTAGATATCCAGCCATCGGTAGCGCCGGCGGCGCCGCAACCAGCGAAGCCTCCGCAGCCGGCACAACCGGCCAAACCGGCGCAGCCCGCCCAGCCGAAATAGATCAGCTACCGAGGTGCCAAGGGCGCAAGAGCGGTTCAACAGTTCAAAAGTTCAACCGGCGCTGCGCGCCTATTCAACCTCAGAGTTTCTCTTTCTTGCTCCGACCGTTGAAACTTTAAACGGTTTAAAGATTTTCTACTCCGACCCTGGTGTCGTTTGCGAGCTTCGCGCGAGTCAACTATTCATCCGCTCGTTTTTCTCCGGCATTGAACTGTTGAACCATTGAACCGTTGAACGATTCTTCTCTCGCGCCAAGGCACCACGCTAGAGCGTCACTGCGCCGTGGCTAGCCGAGGACACGAGCTTGGCATATTTTGCCATGACGCCGGTGGTGTATCGCGGCGCCGGCGCGGTCCATTGACGCAAACGGTCGCCCAATTCGTCCTGTGAAATTTGCACGTCGAGCCGGCGGGCATTAATGTCGAACACGATCGTGTCGCCGTCGCGCACGGCGGCAATAGGACCGCCTTGAGCGGCTTCGGGGGCCACGTGGCCCGCCATGAGCCCGTGGGTCGCTCCGGAAAAGCGCCCATCGGTGAGCAGCGCGACGCAGTCGCCTAAACCGGCGCCGACCAGCGCAGCCGTGACGCCGAGCATTTCGCGCATTCCGGGTCCGCCTTTCGGCCCTTCATAGCGAATGACGACCACATCGTTGGGTTTGATCCGTCCTTTTTGCACGGCTGCGAACGCATCCTCTTCGCGATCGAATACCCGCGCCGGCCCCTTGTGGATCATTCTTTCGTGTCCCGCGACTTTCACGACGCAACCTTCCGGCGCCAGGTTGCCTTTGAGGATGACCAGCCCACCAGTGGGTTTCAGGGGATTGGCGAGCGGCCGCACGACCTCTTGACCCGACGTCTCTGAGGCGACTTGAGCGGCCTCGGCGATGGTCTTGCCGGTCACGGTCATGCTGTCGCCATGAATCAATCCGGCATCGATCAAACGCTTGGCGATGAGCTCAATACCACCGGCCTTGTGCAGGTCGCTGGCCACGAAACGCCCGCCCGGTTTGAGATCCGCGATCAGCGGCGTGCGCGTGCTGATGCGATCGAAATCGTCGATGTTCAGCTCGACCCCCGCCTCGCGCGCGATGGCGAGCAGGTGCAACACCGCATTGGTCGAGCCGCCGGTGGCGGCAACCGAGGCGATGGCATTTTCGATCGACTGGCGCGTGAGAATCTGCGACGGCCGCAGATCGCGGCGCAAAAGCTCGACAACCAGTTTGCCGGCGTTAAATGCCGCTTCATCCTTCGCGGCTTCGATGGCGGGAATACCGTTGCTGCCCATGGGCGAGATGCCGAGAAACTCCATCACCGTCGACATGGTATTGGCGGTGAACTGCCCGCCGCATGCGCCCGCACCCGGACATGCGTTATTTTCCACCGCTTTGAATTGATCTTGATTGATCCGCCCGCTGCTGTAGGCGCCGACGGCTTCGAAAACGTCTTGAATCGTCAAATCACGATCGCTCAGATGACCCGGCGCGATCGAGCCGCCATAGAGCGCCAGACCCGGAATGTCAAGGCGGGCCAGCGCCATGACCACCCCTGGATTGGTTTTGTCGCAACCCGAGAGACAAACCAACGCGTCAAAGTGATTGCCGCGCGCCACCAGTTCGATGGAGTCGGCGATCACCTCGCGGCTGATCAGCGAGCACTTCATGCCCTCTACCCCCATGCTGATGCCGTCCGAAATGGAAACTGTGTTGAACTCCATGGGCGTTGCGCCGGCGGCGCGAATGCCTTCCTTGACCTTGGCCGCGAGCCGGCGCAGATGAAAATTGCAGGGGCCGATCTCAATCCAGGTGTTGGCGACACCGACAATCGGCCGCGCCAGGTCATCGTCGGAAAAACCCACCGCTTTCAACATCGCGCGCGACGGCGCCCGGTCCGGCCCATCGGTGATAACGAAACTGCGAGGTTTTAAATTCTCTGCCATACATTGCTCCTGACCACGGCTGTATTTAAGTGGCTTTAAATTAACTATGCCCCAATCTCTTTGCAAGCAGGTTGTTCTCGCGGCGCAATCGACGATACGGTGTTTTCCGAGTTCCGGCGAGTGGATCTCTTGTGTGGATTTCCATCAAATCGTAACCTGACTCCATGACCCTCGTCAGAAAATGTCGCAGCGGCGCGCTGTGGGGAATCTTGCTTTTGACGTTTTGCGCCGCCAATACACTCGCGGTTCAGCTATCGCGGCAAGAAGGCGACCGTCTCCAGGCCAAGATAGACGCGATCACCAAGAACGGCGCGGCAAATCCGCCAAAATCCGGTGAAGTTTCCGTTAGCGAAAGGGAAGCTAACTCGTACTTGGCTTTTAATGCGAAGGAAAAAATTCCCAAAGGTTTGACCCATCCGGAGGTCACCATGCTCGGTAAGGGCAGGCTTGCCGCGCGTGTTATGGTGGACGTCGACGAAGTCAAGCGGCGCCGCCAATCGCGCAGTCTCATCGACCCGCTGAATTACTTGTCCGGCCAAGTGCCGGTCAATGCCAGCGGCATTCTACGAACACGGGACGGCAGAGGTCAGTTTCACCTGACATCCGCCGACATCAGCGGCATCCCGTTACCTAAGCCGCTCTTACAGGAGCTTGTCAGTTTTTTCTCGCGCACTCCTGAAAAACCGGCCGGAGTCGATATCGAAGCGCCTTTCGATCTTCCAGCCAGAATTCGTGAGATTGCGGTCAGGACCGGCGAAAGTGTCGTCGTTCAATAGCCCAACTTTT
>WHTF01000130.1 GCA_009379725.1 Deltaproteobacteria bacterium | reverse complement strand
CGGCGCTGGCGCAGTTTGCTGAGATTGCGGTGGATCTTGGCAGAGAATCCACCGCGGGAGAAAAATAAGGCGAGTATGGCAAAACATAAGTCGCTGGTTACTCAGCATCTGGAGAATCTTTCCAGGGAAGTTTTGAAGGACTACAAAGAGGGAGCAAGGGCCTGGCTTGCATAGGTGAATGAGCCAAAATCGTGACGCATCGAGCTGGAAACGAGCCGGAAACGAACACTTCATGGGGAAAGCATTGGGTTCAGCTGAATGAGCTCGTCGAGAACGCTTCTTTAAGAAAAATTCGTGAATCATTTTTTCGAAATCCTAATCCAGGGTACCAATCTGTCTCTTGTGGGATTTTTCGTTCTTTGCGCGGTGTCGTTTTTAGGAAGCCTTATCGCCGGCGCGCTGGGTCTTGGCGGCGGAGTGTTGGTTCTCGCGACCATGGCGAATCTTTTACCGCCGACGGTGTTGGTGCCGATCCATGGTGTGGTGCAGCTTGGTTCAAACCTGAGCCGCGCCGTTTTAAACTGGCGTCAAACTGTGATGTCGATCGTGGCGCCGTTTTTAATTGGTTCGATCATCGGCGCTGCTCTCGGTGCCCAGTTTATCGTCGCCCTGCCGAAATATTTGCTTCAGATCGTGATCGCCGTCTTCATTCTCGTCTCGACGTGGGCGCCAAAGTTTCAGAGTGCTTCGACCGGCAAAGCTAAATTTTTCGTCGTCGGCGTGATCACCACGATCGTGACAATGTTCGTGGGCGGGACCGGTGTGTTGGTGGGAGCATTTGTCGCTCCCGCGTGCCGGGAGCGACACCAGTTCGTTAGCACCCACGCTGTGGTGATGACGATCCAGCATGGTCTCAAGATAGTGACCTTTGCCTTGCTCGGGTTCGCCTTTGGCCCCTACATTCCGCTGCTCATGGGACTGGTCCTGTTCGGTTTCATCGGCACCTATGCCGGAAAGTTGGCGCTCAACCGGTTGCCGGAGCGGATTTTTCGCATCGCCCTCAAAGTGACCCTGACGATACTCAGCTTGCAACTGTTCTATACCGCGTTGAGCCAAATCATGGCTTAGGAGGCTCGGGTGTGATTTACTGGATGGATCGTATGAGTGCCTCCTTACCTCGCGTATCCTGAGGGTGATTCGTGAGGACGAAAGGAAAACTCGCGGGATATGACTTAATATCGCTAGGATTGCGAACAGCGCCATAGGAGGAAACCCATGCAGCAACAGAATGGGCAGAACAAACTTGCCGTACTGATCGACGCAGACAACACTCAACCCTCAATCATCGATCCCTTACTCGCAGAAATCGCCAAGTATGGTATTGCAAGCGTGAGACGAATCTATGGTGACTGGACCACCCCTAATCTAAGGGGATGGAAGGATGTTCTTCTCGAACAAGCTATCCAACCGATCCAACAATTCCGGTATACCGTCGGAAAAAACGCGACCGATAGCGCCCTGATCATCGACGCGATGGACTTGTTGTACACGGAGAAGCTGGATGGATTTTGCATCGTGTCGAGCGATAGTGACTTTACGCGCTTGGCATCGAGACTTCGAGAAGGCGGCCTTACTGTCTATGGCTTTGGTGAGAAAAAGACTCCCAAAGCATTTGTCGGCGCGTGCGACAAGTTCGTCTATACCGAAATTCTCCGTGAGGATGCATCGAGCGGTCAGCGGGGAAGAAAAACCAGTACCGACCTGAATCAGGATGTAACGCTGATTAATCTATTGAGAAATGCCGTTGAATACACCGCGGGGGAAGATGGATGGGCTTATTTGGGCCAAATAGGTCAACACATTGCAAATCAGGCTCCAGAATTCGATCCTCGTAACTACGGTTACAAAAAACTCGGCGATCTAGTCAGAGCAACTCAGCTTTTTGACATCGACGAACGACGATCTGTGGATTCATCGGGAATCTCCGTGTACGTGAGGGATAAATCGAAGAAACAATCAATCACTCCCGTTTAGGTTATCAGCTGGTTAATCTGCTACAGACTTGGAACAGCTAACCATGGCTCAAAGTCCTTCTCGACCTGCTCGAAAGATGTCCGCGAAGACTCTCCAGCGCGGCGGTCAGTTCTTTCATTCACAATGACCTAGAACAGGGATTGCACCAGTTCTTTTCTGTAATTTCTGACATGCTTCGCTGTGACATTTTGCCAGACTGAAAGACCCGAACTGTTTCCAGGGGAGAAAGCGAGTTTGACAGTCAGGCGACAAATGCTTTGCCACAGGGAGAGTCAATAAACCATGAAGCAAGCAGAGTCAGACAAGCAGCGCGTCGGCCGTTTTGCGCTGTTCCTCACTTTTTCCCGGATTAGCCTGTCCAGCTTCGGCGGCGCGCTGTTCTGGGCACGGCGCGGGCTGGTCGAGCAAAAGCGTTGGCTCACCGAGCGGGAGTTTGTCGACTTGCTAACGGTCGGGCAGCTCCTGCCCGGGCCAAACGTGCTCAATCTGACGGTGCTGGTCGGGTATCGCTTCGCCGGCTGGACCGGGGCCGCGGCGGCCGTCGCCGGATACTTGGGTTGGCCGTGCCTGGTGGTTATCGGCATGGGCGTGCTGTACCAGCACTACGGCTCGCTGCAACAAGTGCAGCAGGCGCTCGCCGGCATGTCCAGCGTGGCGGCGGGACTGCTGCTCGCCACCGTTATCAAATTGGCGATAGTGTTGCCGCGGCGGTGGCGACCGTGGCTGTTCGGCATCCTGACCTTTGTCGGCGTGGGCGTCATGCGCTGGCCGCTGCTGTGGGTCATGGGCGCCCTCGCTCCATTTGCCGTCGCCACAGCCTGGAAAGAGAAAGAGTGATGGACCGATCGGAACTCGGCGCGCTGTTTCTGCATTGTTTGCTCCTCTGGTTCGTGGCCGTGGGCGGTCCCTCGACGATACTGCCGGGCATCCACCGCTATGTGGTGGATGTGCACCATTTGTTGACGAGCGCGCAGTTTGCCGAGATCTACACGCTGGCGCAGGTGGCGCCTGGCCCTAACGTCATGTACGTCACCCTCATGGGCTGGCATCTGGCGGGATGGGCGGGCGCAGCCGCTACCACAGTCCCACTGCTGGTGCCGGCTGCCACTCTTACGCTGGTGGTCGGGCACTATAACGAGCGCTATCCCGATGCCGCGATCGGCCACGCCATCCGCCGCGGCCTGACGCCGATTACTATCGGACTGATGTTCGCCAGCGCGACGATCCTGATGCGGGCGGTGAACCACGACTGGCGCGGCTATCTGATCACGCTACTCACTGCAGCACTGGTCCTGCGCAAGCCATGGAACCCGCTGTGGTTGTTCGCCGCCGGAGCGTTGGCGGGCATGGTTGGGCTCGTCTGAACACCGCGCAGCAATAGCAACGATGGCCAGATTCAGGACAGGCGACGGTTCTATAGCGCGCGAGTTCGAGGCCGACTCATTAGAAACGCGCTATTTCGGACAGAGTGGCACGCCATTTAGTCTTCCCCAATTATAGTTTCAAAATTTTACTTCGCTTCGCTCAAGCTTTAGGCAATGTGAGGTAACGGGCGCAACAGTAGGCCGACAGCGGCTTGAAAGACGTTATAAACAAGTTATTCACATCGACTTGTGGATAAATGCAAGATGCGGGAAGCCGACGCGCTCATTTGGAACAATTTTGTTCTTGCCTTTTGTTATTGCTGTTGTAATTCTTCGTTTCAGTCTTCACTTTCGTCACTAAATTTTGTTCAATCTGGTTTAAAGCGCTTCGCGCTTCGAACTGTAAGGAGATGACCATGAAGTTTGCTTGCCGGCGCTGCAATCACATCACAAAACAAAAACTCTATCGCGTCACCACGGAAGACGCAGGCGTTGTTATGCTTAATATGCTTGTGTGCTCTTCATGCGCTCGACTGGCGAAGAGGTTGGGGCTTCCCACGGTTAAAATGGAATCGGCGAAAAGAGACGCGAAAACAAGAGGTGACCAGGCGATGGTAGACAGGAAACAACAACCAGTTCAACTTCCATCTTTGATCCGTTGAGGCTGCCTAACGAGTTCCATGTTTCGCGGCACGCGGGTCACAGGTAGTCCGTGAGACTTGCATAGGATAAGTGAGCGCCGAAAAGTCGTGAGAAGATTATCGCAACATCTTCCAGCCCAGAGATAAAAAATTCGAAGATCCGACAACCTTCCCGATTTGAATCAGTGCCGAGCTTTGAGTGAAATCATGGCCCAGGGCTCTTTTCTTATTCGTGGTGGGTTTCTTTCGATGACCAACTTTTTACAAGTTGGTGGGTAAACAATCATTCATTGGGAGCGATCGTGTTTTATGGCGTCCTGGGAAACTGATCTCGTGATGGAGCTTGATAGAATAGGCGAAGCGGAAGTGCGTACTCGACTGGCAAGAGGCGATTTCGGAATGCTTGGCAGCACCAAATCCAGGGCTGTTAACAAATGGTTGGCTTCAAAGGAATCTGAACGCCTGACTGCTAAAGAGACAAGGGCGCTTTCAATTTCCGAAGAGGCTACTTCAATCGCGCACAAAGCCCACTCGATAGCCGCTGAAGCATTGTCTCATTCCCGGCGGGCCAATGTCATCGCGATGATCGCCATGATTTGTAGCGTCATAGCCGTCATTAGTGCTGCAATCATCGGATTCTATAAATAGCGAAGTATTCGGGTGGAACACGCCGGCAAATTTAGATCTATAGAATGCAATTGGCGATGACCTCTGTGAGTTGCGTTTAAAGCGGGATTTCAAGTATGGTTCAAACTCGATGGCTGATTCGATTCAATCTTCGTACAGAGTGCGCGGCTACTGTGCCCTCTGTACGGCTCACTGCGCCACCATCGCGACTGTCAAAGACGGAACGGTGATCGGTCTCGATGCCGATCACGATCATCCGAACGGCGGCGTCCTCTGCATTAAAGGTAAAGCTGCGCCCGAGCTGGTTTACCATCCCGATCGGCTTAATTTCCCCCTGAAGCGCACGCGTCCCAAGAGCGATGCGGATCCGGGATGGCAAAGGGTTGGCTGGGATCAGGCGCTCGACGATATCGCGCAGCGGTTACGTTCTATTCGCGAGCGCTTCGGCCCCCAAGCCGTCGCGCTCGCCAAAGGGACCCGGGGCGGCACATCGGTTGCCGATGCCGAACGCTGGCTGGCGCGATTTCTTAACAGCTTCGGCAGTCCCAACTGGGTGTCGACAACTCATGTCTGTAATTGGCACAAGGACACCGGCTTTAGCTACACATTCGGCGTGGAAATCCCCACACCCGACGTGGCTCACAGCAATGCCTTTCTTCTCTGGGGCCATAACCCGAGCTCGACCTCTTTGATCCTCGCTCATGACATTGTCGCGGCAAAGAAGCGCGGAATGAAAATGGTCGCCGTCGATCCGCGCCGGGTTGGGACTGCCGCTCAAGCCGATGTTTTGCTCCAAGTTAGGCCGGGCGCCGACGGCGCGCTGGCTTTGGCTCTGATTGATGTCGTGATCAAAGAAAAGTTTTACGACGAAGCCTTCGTTCGTCAATGGACCAATGCCCCGTTCCTGGTTCGAACCGATACGGGAGCGGCTCTGACGGAAGCCGATCTAACCAGCGACGGATCACCGGAGCGCTTCCTCGTATGGGACCAGAGCACCGATGCTCCCGTTGTCTACGACGCGGCCTGCGGAAGTTTTGAAAAGCCGTCGGTCCGCCCGGTACTTTGGGGTGAACGCCGGGTCAAAGTGAGAACCGGCGGAGAAATTTCCTGTCGATCCGTTTTTGCCGCGCTTGCGGCACTCGCCGCGCGCTATGACGCCCAGCGCTCCGAGGCGATTACCTGGGTGGCGGCCGATAAGGTCAGGCAAGCGGCGCATTTGCTTGCGGCGAACCGGCCGGTCAGCATGTATATGCACAACGGCGTCGGGCAGCACACCAATGCGACCCAAACCAGTCGAGCGATTGCGACGCTCTACGCTCTTCTGGGGGACTTCGATCAACCCGGGGGCAACGTGGTTTTTCCCAAGGCACCGGTGAGCGCGGTTGCGGGTAAAGAATTTCTTGCAAAAGAAACGGCCCAGCGAAGAATCGGTCGCGAGCGCAAGCCGCTGGGGCCGCCGGCCAAACCCGGAAACTGCGCCGCTTACGATATTTTTACCGCTGTCCTCGAAGGCCGACCTTATCCGGTCAAGGCGCTGCTCAATTTCGGCTCGAACACCATCATGTCCACCGGCGATTCCCGAAGGGCGCGCCAAGCGTTTCAAGCCATGGATTTTGCCGTCGCGTCCGAATTATTCATGACGCCGACCGCGGAACTCTGCGATTATGTGCTGCCGGCCACGAGCTTTCTCGAGATGGGCAATTTAGCGGCCGGCTTCGAACACCGACCACAGGGAAAACGTCATTTGCAATACCGACCGGCAGCGGTTCCCCCATTGGCGGAGCGGCGTTCCGATACCTGGATGATCTTCGAGTTGGCTAAACGTCTCGATCTGGGGCGCGACTTCTGGGAAGGCGATATCGAAGCTGCTTATGAGCACGAATTGGCTCCGACTGGAGTGACTTTGGATCAACTCAAGGCATCCCCCGGAGGAATCACGGTTCCCGCTAGCCTACGCTATCAAAAATATGCAGAGACGAATAAACACGGCGTTGCGCGGGGCTTTCACACCCCCGATAAAAAAGTTGAGCTTTACTCGCACAGCTTTGCCGAGTTCGGTTTTTCGCCTTTGCCCGAGTACGTGGAACCCATTATCAGCCCAGTCAGCCGCCGCGACTTGGCCGAGGAATATCCGCTGGTGCTGACCAACGCAAAGTTTACGACTTATATTCACAGCCAGCTCCGTGGCCTTAGCAGTCTGCGAAAGGCGTCGCCGGAGCCAACCGCTGATATTCATCCGAAGACAGCGGCGTCTTATGGAATCGCGAACAAAGACTGGATGATCGTTGAAAGCCCGCGCGGCTCAATCCGGGCAAAAGCACGCGTTACGGATGCCATCGCGCCCGGCGTAGTCTGCTGCCAGCACGGATGGTGGCAGGAATGCAGGGGCCTCGAGCTTCCCGCCTATGACTCCTATGGCAGCGGATCGGCGAATCCCAGTCTGCTGATCGGCTCCGATATTGCCGATCCGATCAGCGGCTCGCTGCCGCATCGATCCTATCTCTGTCGTGTACGACCGGTGAAGTAAGTGTGTCAGTACCGGACGGCTGGAAGGCATTACGGTTTCCAGCCGCTGGTTTTCAGTTCATCGTTGGCTTTTTTCACGAAGCTCAAATCGAAAATGTCGGCGATCTTGACGCTGCGCTGCACTTTGGTGGTCTTTTTCATGTCGTCGATCATTGACTGCAGGACCTTGTCATCGCTATATCCTTCACGAAGGATCAGCCTTGATTGAATGTCGTAGATCGCGTTGATCAATTCGCTATCCTTCATCCTCAAAGCGTCCATCATGTATTGAGTCGCCGCTTCCTTTTTGCTGACAAAGAAATTTAATCCTTTCAGAGCGGCGCGGATAAAGCGAAAGGTTTTTTCGGGATTTTGTTTGATCTTGTCGTTTGTTGTAGCCAAACCGCCTTCGATGAGGTTAGCGTAATCGCTTGCCGTTGCCAGCTTTGTAAAGCCGTCCTTTTGGGCTCTGATGCTCATCGCGGTGTTAAACAGGGTTGCTTGAATCGATTTTGTCTGCAGTGCCGGAAATCGGACCTCGTCCCCTCCCATGACCACGAGATTGACATCCTTCGAAGGATCTATGCCATTCTTCCTCAAGATTTCCCTGGCAACGATGGCGAGAGAACCTTCCGGAGACATGACGGCGATGTTTTTACCGCGCAATTGAGCGACCGACTTGATATCGGGATGCGCGATGAGGTCCCACCCGGGCTTGTCCTGAAACACTGTGGCGATCTTGACGGGAACTCCCCTGACTCCTGCCGCCAGCGCGCTGCCGGCGTTGGTGAAGAAGTGTACTTCGCCGGCAAGAGCCGTTCGTATGGCGATCTCGCCGCGGATACTGAGAAGCTGCACGTCGAGCCCTTCTTCTTTCAAGTAGCCTTCCTTCTGAGCGATAAGGAGGCAAAACACGGAAGTGTTCATCGAAGGATAGGCGACGCGAATTGTTTCTAAGGCGAAAGAAGATTTGGCGGCCGAGAACAACGCTATTAAGCAGATGAAAAAAGCTCGGATTATTTTCCGACGGTTCATAGGCAGCTCCTTTTCATCGAGTCTTATTCTGCCGGTAAATTGTTCTTGACCCTTACCGGATAATCATAATCGACATCCTCCTCAGCCACCTGAAGAGGAAGCGATATTTTGAAGGTGGTTCCGATACCGGGTTGGCTGACGTAATCGATGGTTCCACCGTGCGCGGAGATGATCTGAGAAACAATCGGAAGACCTAACCCGGTGCCATAAGACTTCGTCGTGGTGAAGAGATGAAAGACATCCACCCCGGCCGGAATGCCCACTCCGGTATCGCTGACCTCAAAGATAGCTGATGTATCCGAGCAAAAGCTTTTAAGCGTCAGGCGTCCTCCGTCGGGCATCGCTTCAAGGGCGTTCTTGCAGAGATTGACGATGACCTGCTTTATTTTGTCGCGGTCCACCATAATCTGCGATACCTCATCGTCAAACTGCAGCTCGACAATGATTCTCGCTGCCTCCTGCGCCGGCCGCATCGGAGCAAGAACCTCCTCAACGATCTGGCGAAAATTAACGCGTTGCCGGCTAAGGGATTGCGGCCGGGCGAGGAACCGGAATTCCTCCAACAGAGCGTTAAGCCGGTGCACTTCGGAGCTTGCTGCTTGAACCAGATTTGAACTGCTCTCTACGTGTTCGGCAGTTCGCAGCTCCCGGTCCAGCACGTGCAAGCAACAGTTAAGATTCTGCAGCGGATTGGCGACCTCGTGAGCGAACACCGCGGCCGTTAATCCCAACGACGCGAGCCGCTCATTCTCCAGTAGTTTTTGTTCCGCCTCTTTCTTTGCGGTGATATCGTAGTCCAGCTCCAATACATCGCTCGGGTTGCCGTCGTGATCACGCCGCAATGACCAGCGGCTCGCCGTGATGATTCGTGTGCCGTTTTTTCTGGTCTGAATCAGCTCACCTTCCCAGCGGCCGTGGCGAATGAGTTGATCTTCAATGTCTTCGACGGTGTGCCGGAAGTGAGTTTGAAGTAGCCCGTGACTGATTTTTCCCAGAGCCTCTTGCGCTGTCCAGCCATAGAGTTGGGTGGCGCCGGAACTCCAGAATTGAATACGCGAGTCGCTGAACCGGCGCACAAGAATCCCGTCATGGCTGAGATCCAAGAGCTCGGCTTTCTGTTGTAACTCCGCGGTGCGCTCGCGGATCCGCTGTTCTAAGTCTACGGTGAAGCCGTAAAGAGTCATATCGGCTTCGCGAAATTTCTCCTCCAGTTCTCTAATTTCCGTTACCAAGGAGATAGGGACAACGGGAGAGAAGCCCTTCCCCAAGGCCGCTGATTTCTCAGAAAGGTTTTCGATGGGACGGGCAATGCGATCTGCTCGGCTCAGCGCCATCCAAATTCCGACTGCAAGAATGAAAAGGCCCGAACCTCCAATCAGGTAAAAATGCCGGTAGACAGAACCATCGAGAATCGCCGTAGGAAGAGCAATCCCGACTGACCATTGCGAAAGGGCCGACTTGCCGAGGGCAACGTATGAAGGGGCATTACTCAGAGTTTTTGCAGTTATCCATCCCTTATTATCCCTGCTTCCGATCGCCTGCGAAATTTCCGCTGCAGCCAGCTGCCCAACCGTTTCGTTTAAATTGTGCGTTCGCGCGAGAATGCGCCTGTTGCCGTCGTAAATGACGCCCATCCAACCAGCCGGCAGGTTTTCTTGTTTAAGGAGATCAGCAAACATGTCGGTTCGTAGATTGGCTGTCAACACGTACTCGGTTTTGCCGTCATAGGTGACCGGTACGCTCATACCGACCACCGGTCCAGTCCTACTATGCATCAGGTTCTGGACCGCCGGTTTACCGGTCCGCAGCACCAGGTTGAAGTTGTCGGGGAGGGCGCGCACCTGATCCGGCGGCGTTTTTTGCAGGCTCACGAGTTGTTTTCCAGAAGCATCGAGCAGGATGATGTTGTTCCAACCCTTTTGCATCAGCAAGACTCGTTCGGCGCTTTTGCGAAATCCCTCCATGTTTCCTGTCCGCAAATATCCGGATGTGGTGAGCGTTTGAAGGGTCCGGATAGTGGATTCGAGCTCCCAATCCACCACCGTCTGCAACGCGCGCGCTGTCGCCTCCATTCCACTCCTGGTGGCAGCCTTCTCATTCCGCGCAAGCAGCACAACCAACGTCGAAGCGAATAACGTGAAAGGAATCACGAGCAAAAAAACTAAGCGGATCAAGTAAAGACGCAAGGTCAAACGCTGAGCGGGACGCGCGCGGTGAAAAAACTTTTGGATGATGCCCAGTCGATTCGAGATCAATCGTAGCATCAGAGTAAGCCTCCGAGAAAAAACTTTTCGCAGAGCCAAAGTCGGCTTGTGTTACTACGTATAGCTATGCGGTGTCAATCAAAATCAAACGCATCACATCAAAGGCAGAGTCATCAATCGACAGATTTTTCCGGGGCGGAGGGTTAAAGTCTCTTCGTGAGTCAGCCCAGAGACGTTTGCCAATCTTTTCTGACAATGCTGACAGAGGTGGGAGTGGTAAGACGTGACAATCGTCCTAGAACTGCTTCGTGCTTGGAATCAAGAATAAGTTGTTTTGCCAGTGGGGCTTAGGCTGCAAGTATTAGATTATATGGATTCTTTATCTCCTATGGGCGCGCCATTTCTTGCCTAATGAGGCGATGGTACAAATGTTGCGGCACCGGGCCGAGTATGGCTGAGAAAATCCTCGTCGTCGAGGACGATACTGTGAGTCTGGGTGCCGTTAGCAGGTATCTGCAGATAATGGGCTACGAGGTAGAGCAGGCTGGGGATGGGCTTGAGGCTCTTGATAAGCTTGAGAATGACAGTTTTGACCTCGTGCTGTCCGATATCATGATGCCGAAAATCGATGGCTTGTTACTCACAAAACATATACGCTCCCGCTTCCCCTGCACGCCGATCATTTTAATGACAGCGAACCCGCCGGAGCCACCGAGCCGGGTGGTTGCTCTAACCGGGGCCAGGTACTT
>WHTF01000012.1:54678-57549 GCA_009379725.1 Deltaproteobacteria bacterium | reverse complement strand
GTCGCGCCCATCCGGCGCGTTGTTGCAGATGCTCGCTCAGTTTCTCGCGCACGGCTTGCACCTTGTCGCCCGGGTAGGGTTCATAAAAAGGTTGATTAAGCCCGAGGAGAAACGGTACGTCGAGGACATCAACCCAAACCGCGGTCTTGTTCGTGGGATTCTGGTGATCGTGCCAAGTCCACTGCGGCGTGAGAATCAAATCATTCGGCTCCATCGGGCACTTCTCGCCATCCACCACGGTAAAAACTTTTCCATCCCCTTCGATAACGAAACGAATCGCCGCTAAAGTATGACGGTGCGCCCAGGCAATCTCGCCGGGCTTGATCATCTGGATACCCATGAGCAGCGTGTGCGTCGTGCCGCCCATCGGCAGGCCGGGGTTGTTGAACAACAAACTGCGGCGCGCGGTGAAGCTCTCCTCTAAGACGTCGCAGGCTTCGAGTAATTTCTCGTGCACCGTCTTCCAGGGCCAGATAAAGGCCTCACCCCTGGGCTTCGGCCCGCCGATGCACGCGGTCAGCAGACCCTCGTAAAGCCACTGCCCGCTGATATGCTGCTGCTTGAGTTCTTCGTCGAATTGCTGAAGGGTTTTTTTGGTTTCAGCTTTTGCCATGGCTAACTCCTTTAGTAGTCGCTTCGCTCCCGTCCACGTTTTGGTCTCACTGGACCGCCGCTGATCGTCGGAGCCCTTCATAGTAAAAGCCGTCGAAGTAGACCGTCCACGCCATCATCGATTCTTCCGCTGCGCGGAGTGCTGCCTCCCTCTGGTCTTCCCGTGTCAAATATTTTTCCAGAAGTTTCAATGAGCCGTCGCCGTGAATTTGATCAACGGAATCGTGCATCCACCAGAACTCGGTGTCTTCTTTTGACAGTTTGAGCTGATCGGTCCAGTAATACGCCTGATGATGCGAAAAATTGCCGCAGCTCGGATTGTTAGTTCGCTCGAGAACGGATTTGGCCGCCAGTCCTTCATACCAGGTGCGGTTCTTGGTAAGCGCCTCCCACGAATTCATCGCCACCACGGTGGTCGGCAGCGGTGTGGCGAATTCGATATCCTGCCGCGTTAGACCTAGCGCCATTCCCATGCGCACGAGAATCTCAAAATGCGAATGGCCCTCCTGCGCCTCTTCCTCATAAAGATTTTCCGTCACGATAAACTTTCGAACCTCGATGATCGGACAGTTACCAACGACATGGGCCCAGCACTGCCGGCTGTGACGCGTGAAATTCGACCACTGCTCGATCAGCACCTGTGCCGCTTCCCGGGTCAAACGATCCTTGGAAAACGACACCCATTCAAGACTGTTATTGTAATCGGCAACGATCTTGTCGATGGCCGCCGCAAAAACCGACTGATTCGAACTCATTGAGAGAGCTCCTTCTTAAATAAACGCGAACGCGGTTCCAGCGCCTTAGCTCTTTGCTGGCGTCATTCTACGTGAGCATCGGCCGGAAGAGCAAGCGCATCACGATCGACCGTCGACGATTTTCATTTCTCCTGGAGTTATTCTATCTCCCATTGATCGTTCAAGCTGTTCAGAACATCGAAGGCGTTGAACGGCTTGATCCTTTGAACCTCTGGCACCTTGACCGTTTTGAACGTGAACATTGCAGCCGCCACCATCGGCGGCGGATTCGCCATAAGTTTTTACTCTTGACGCTGGGATGCGGTTTCGACTAGCTTGGGGCCGTTGGTACTCGGTATCATGTATGGGTGTTCGATATTGGAGGTTGGGTCTTGGGTACTAGGTGTTAGGTTCTGGTATTGCGGATTCGGAATATCACCTAACGCCCTGATCCCAGCACCTAAAAAACGTCCCACCAAGGAGGTCACCGTGAAATGGTTCGTTGCTCTTTTGCTCTGCCTGTTGTGGAGCCTCACTGCACATGCCCAGGATTCCTTTTACAAAGGTAAAACAATAAAAGTCATCGTCGGTACCCCACCCGGGAATCTCTACGATATGTGGGCACGTCTCATCGTCAACCACATGGGCAAACATATTCCCGGCAATCCGGAATTCATCGTCCAGAACATGCCCGGCGCAGGACACGTTGTCGCTGTGAATCATCTCTATACCGGAGTTAAGCCCGACGGGCTGACCTTGATCGGCACCGCCATCCCCTCTCTTTATCTCAATCAGCTGATCGGACGAAAAGAAATCCAGTTCGATTGGGCCAAGTTTAACTGGATCGGTTCCCCGGCCCGCGGCACTTCCCAGATGTATATGCGCGCCGATACTCCTTTTAAAACCATCGAAGATGTGCGCAACGCGAAGGAGCCGCCCAAATGCGGCGCAACGGGAGTCACCGGACCAGACTCCTTTCTGCCGAAGTTGATGGAGCAAACCGTGGGAGCGAAATTTGCCATCGTCACCGGCTATCCGGGCGGAACCGACATCGATCTCGGCGTCGAGAGAGGTGAGATCCAGTGCCGGGCTTTTACCATTGAAGCCTTCTTTGGCCGCGAGCCGTATCACACATGGCGCAAGAAAGGTTTCGTCCGCCATCTATTCCAGACCGGCAATAAAAGAGACGAGCGGTTGCCGGATACCCCGACCATCGCCGAGATCATGGATCAATACAAGACTCCCGACTCCGGCAGACGCCTCGCCAAGGTGCTGCTTACGGCGGGTGACATGGGACGACCTATGTTCGGACCTCCAGGGATGTCCGCCGATCGTGTGAAACTTTTGCGTGAGGCTTACGCAAAGACAATGAAAGACCCGGCGCTTCATGCGGACGTCAAGAAGAGAAATTATGAGTTCGATCCCGTCAACGGCGAAGAGCTCCAAAAATTGGCCAAAGAAGTTACCAGCCAACCGCCGGAGGTCATCGAACGGCTAAAGAAGGTTCTAGGGAATTAGTTGGGGT
>WHTF01000012.1:0-54581 GCA_009379725.1 Deltaproteobacteria bacterium | reverse complement strand
ACCCCGTTGGGCAAATCGGCCTGGCGAGACTTTCGCCCATCTCGAAAATCAGACTCCTCACCGCGTACTTTAATTGTAGAGAATTACTGCTTTGATAATCTTCCGGGCAGCGCGGTGGCTCATCTGAACCGAGCCGATCCGTGAAGGCACAAATGCGGAACAGACGGGAGTTTCTCGAATTGAGCGCCATGATGGTTACCACAGCCACATTGGGCGCCGCTTGTAGTTTGCATGTTCCGCCTGTGACGGACCAGATATCCCATCGCCCTTGGCCGCTGCCACAAACACGCTGGATCATGTTCATGCGCTGGCACGATCTTCTTTTCCTCCATTGGGCGGTTCGCCCGGAGTTACTCCGGCCGTTGATTCCAAGAGAGATCGAGCTCGACACGTTCGATGGCTGGTGCTGGATCGGCATCGTCCCATTCCATATGAGTGGCGTTCGGCCGCGTTATGTCCCCATGCCCTTTTCTTTTCCAGAGCTAAACATCCGAACCTACGTGAAGACGCCGGGCAGGAGCGGCGTCTGGTTTTTCAGCCTGGACGCAGCAAGCTGGATTGCGGTTAGAGTCGCGCGCTGGCTGGGACTGCCCTACTACGATGCCCGAATGACAGTGCAGCTGGAAGGCGATGCCGTCCACTACCAGAGCATGCGCGTCCATAAGAAAGCCGCGGCCGCAGAGTTCAGAGCGTCCTACAGACCGACGGGAGGAGTCTATCACGCCGCTCCGGGCACGCTCGATCACTGGCTCACCGAAAGATATTGCCTCTATGCGGCGGTGACACCCGGCCAGGTTGTCTATGGCGAGATCCATCATCCACCGTGGCCGCTCCAGCCGGCTGAAGTGGAACTGCGCGTGAACACGATGGCGCAGCCGATCGGCATTGAGCTACCTGATACAAAGCCCATTAGTCACTTTGCCCGCCTCCAGGAGGTGGTTGCCTGGCCGATCGTGCCTTTGGACCGAGTAGCTAGCACTCATTAGATTTTCGCCCGTCGTCCAAAGTCTGCGACTGAGGCTGCGCTGAGCTCCGCCGATTGCAGGCCAATATGCCGGGTGATACTTGTTGGTGCTGACGAGCCGGCGCAAATACATTCAGGGAGGCTATCGATGCCGAAATTACTAGACCCTTGGGATCATCACGACTGGAGCTCTAAAGACTACGTTTCCCAGTGGGCAGAGCGTCAAGACGAAAGGGAAGTTGATCGCGAGGAGATCTTCCATTTGATGGCAAAAACTTTGTCCAGCGATCCAGGGGTTGCCCTCGATATCTTAGATTTAGGCGCGGGTTATGGCGCGCTAGCGCAGTTTCTGCTCAACCATTTTCCCAATGCCAAAGCCGTCTGCCAGGATGGATCGGCGGAAATGGCCAAACTTGGCGGGAAGCGCATGGAAGCTCTCAAAGGACGTTTCAAGTACGTCTTATGTGATTTCAGTAAACCGGGTTGGAGCCGGAAGATCAAAGGCAGTTTCAACGCCGTGGTATCCTCGATAGCAATCCATAACGTTCGCGAACCGGACATTATTCGATCGATCTACGCGGAGACCTTTTCGCTGGTTAACCCCGGCGGTTACTTTCTGAATTTCGATCGCATGACTCCTTCACAAGAAGACCAACTGACGTGGCTGAAAGAAGCGGGCTTTGCCAATGTGAAATGTTTTTGGGACGGTGGCAGACGAGCGCTGCTAGGTGGCTACAAAAAATGAGACGGGAGCTGATGAAATGAACCGGCCCCAGTAGCTACAAGTTAGGCTCGTGGTAAAGCAGCCGATCGCTGCTGGCTGCGCCGATACTACAGCGAGCCGGAGCTCGTCAATATAAGGCAATGGTAGAGTTTTAAAAATTAGCGGCTCACGGTCTCGAGGTTGTCACACATGTCGAAAACCGCGAGCTCCGGCGCACGCCGCGGGTCGGCGTACTCGAGCAGCACGGGAACGCGGGTGAGACAGCCCCAGCCAATATAGCTAGTGCGAAAGTTTCGTTTGGGATCGCCGGTCAGGACCTGGTTGCGGAAGGTGGGATGATTCATCTTGAAGGTAACCGCGGCCAAGCTACGCAACCCGCCCGCAAAAGAGTCAGGCAGCGGTTGCATGCTGAACTCGTAAATCTGTCCCTGCTCGATACCATAATTCTGCGAGACACGCTGGGCACGGAAGCGGGCCGTTTCATTGAGGAGCCCCAAATCGCGCGCAGTGGCCACCGCCTTATCTGTATCACCGCTCAGAAAAGCTTCGCGCAACCGGCTGCCCATGGCTGCGCCACTGGGTTCGACCCGCCTTGCCTGGGCCGAGCGCGCCTCGATGGCCGCTCTGGCCGCCGCTTCCGCTTCGCGCGCGGCTTGCTGCGCTTGCGCCAGCGCGAAGCGCGCTTTTCTGCTCTCGTCCTGCGCCTGTGCCATGGCATTTTGCGCTCGTTCGCTCTCGTCCAGCGCCGCAAGCCTCTGCTGCCATGCGAACCAAGAGACAAACAGCAAAATCAAAAGCGCGGTCGACAGAAATATCAGACCGAGCTTCTGATACCGCGACCGATCGCGCTGGCGCCTCGCCTCGGCATCCTCCAGCTCTTTCCGGCTGCGCTCTTCCTGCTCGCGCCGGATCGCCTCCTGTTGTTTGACCGCCTCGCTGCGGCGCCGCCAATCTGTAATTGCCGGGCCAAGGACGTCGTGAAATATTTCGTACCGGATAATATCCGGCCGCTGCGGCACTGGAACCGGCCGGAGTATCCGCCGTCCGCCGGCCGTCAGCTTGTCGAGCACCGGCGCCAGTTTTTCGGAGGGCAGAGACGTATAACCGGCGAGATCGTCCACCGCCAGCGCGATTTTGCTGCCAGTGCGCGTGACCAGAAATCGGAATGCCTGCGCCGCCACATCGCGCTCCGAGGGATCGAGGCTTTCCATCTCGCCATCAAGATGACTGCGGACGATACGGTCCGCTCCGCCGAGACCCGTAGGTGGGTCTTCGACAAACGTGGCCAGCCGCAGGATATGCGAACCCGCCTTCTCCTCCTGTTCCCATAAACGCGTCATCACCATCTGCAGATACGGCGTTTCGATCTGCGCGAGCGTCGCTTCGGCGCCGCCGGAGACCTCCTTTGTTTGCGCCCCCTGATCCGCGCGGCCGTAATCCGTGCGCGTCTGGCGCAGCACCTCCTGCACCAGCTCGTTGTCGATTTCGACGGGCTCTGCAAGATTACTTTTGTTGAACGCCGCAAGCGGCCTTCGGATAGCTTCCTCGCCCGCCGGCACGCTCAAATGCTGCAAGCGTAAGTAGTTATCGAAAAGGTTAGGGATGCGGCCTTTGAAGCGATCGAGACGCGCGACCGAATCTTCCCGGATCGCCACTAGGAAGTTCACTCGCAATCCCGGAGAATTGACCAGGCGCGGAAATTCAACGGCGAACTTGCCCTCTCCGTCCTCCCGGCCGTGGTACATCAGGTACTCTTCAAATTGGTCGAGCACGACCAGGATCTCGCCGCCAACCAGCTCGACCCAGTCCTGGAGCAGGTCGGCCAACCGGCGCGGGGCTCCAGAATCTCCAGAATCGTAACCGACGGCGTGGGCGACAGATTCGCGGATAGACCGCGTCAAGGCGGCAAGCGGGTCATCACGCCAAGCACTGAACACCACGACGGCGGCTTCGGGAGTGCCAGATGAAGCGCGATTCTTGCGCGCCTGATCTGTCAGGCGATGCGCGACGCCGGCCCGCAGGACCGAACTCTTGCCGACGCCGCTGGCGCCGAACAGCAGTGTCAGACGCGATGCCACGAGATTGGCGATGATCAGCTCGGTTTCGGTCTCACGGCCGAAGAAGAACGGCCAATCGGCTTCTGAATACGGCACCAGCCCGACGTATGGGCACCGGCGCTTCGCCGGGATCATGAGCCATCCTCAGAAATCGGCAGCGCCGCGAGCCGCGCCTGCAGAGCAGCAACATAGCTGTTCAGTTCCACGTCCAGAATGTCGACGCCGCGCTTCCTCCAGAATTCGATATCCAGCTCACGCGGGTCATTTTGAATCGCCCACGACTTGTAAGTCAGCTGTTGGCCGCCCCAAATGCGCTGCAGAATGACGCGCATGTTCCAATCCGCTAGGCTGTAGCCCATAAACAGGAAATGACTCTTCTTCACTTTGGCCGCAAGCGTGACCGGAATAAGCCCGGCAATGTCGGTGCGGGTCAAATAGTCGATGTAGTGATCTTCGGCGATAACGTAGCTATCCTCTTCAGAGTTCACCCGGTTGACGGCGCCATGGATTTTCAGGATCACGCTGCGCTCTTTCAGCGACAGCGCGCTGTATTCGTTGGGCTTGTCGATGACCCGTATCTCGCCGTCGGGTGTTCGGTGGCGGAACTTGCCTCGACTGTCGCCATCGGCAACGTACCAGACGACGTCGCAGGGCTCGCCCACCGCCGCGAAGGCCCGCTCCAGGAGATCGTCATAGTTCGTGGTCATCACCAGTAAATGCGGGTTCGGGTAGTGTTTGCTCTGAAGCATTGCCGGGATTGAAGCAAGCAAACCATGCAACGCAGTTACCGGATAGTCGGCGTCGAAGACGGTGTGCAAACGCTCGTAGAGCGGTCCTGAACCTTCCATGACGTAAACGAACTGCGCCACCCGCAGCAGATCTCGGGGCTCTCCGGCCGGATAACTGTCCGAGAGGTACTCAGTCAGCTCGGCGCCACTTGGCAGATATTTGCCGGGCTCGAAGACAGTGCGCGGCGGACGTCCGCACAAACTGGCCCCGGCGCCTAGAAACGGCACGACCCGGCCGGCTGCAATTGCCTTCGTCACAAGCGCGTAATGCGCCTCACCTGAAATGAGCGGCATGTTTCTTTCTTAACGAGCCGGACCCATATTGTCCAACCGCCTTGTCCCCAGAAGTGTCCTGCAGCAGGCAAATCTTTCTGCAGACACGTGATGCCGCGCAGGCGACAGCGACCCTAGCCAGCAGGGATCTGTCGACTCCCTTTTCGTGGAACACTCATTTTTCCCTCTGATATCTCTTTCGCTGACTTCGTGAAAAGAAATACCACCTTACCGATGATTATGGTATTCGGAAAATTCACAACTGTAGCCCATGAATTACCATCAAGCCGCAAATTTAATTCTCTACACGCAACCGTCCTGCGAAACCACGGTTCGAACCGATCTCATTATTTTACTGCGGGCGATGACTGATAGAAAACCGGGGTGGATTCAACTCTCGCTGTCCAGGAGCTAATCGCCGGGGTGCGCGCCTCTCAAGCGGTTGGCGTGCTGCAACAGCGGCTTGATCTTTTCGGCGATACGCTCGGCAATCAGATGGTAACCGGCGCCGTTAGGATGAATTGGATCGCTTTTGAGACTCGAATCGTTGAGAATCCCTTTCATTACCCGCGGGATATAGAGGACGCCTAACTCTCTGGCCGTCTCTTCAAAAATCGCACTGTATTCATCAGTAAAGAGCCCGAGCTTCATGCCGGCGATCGCCACCATTGCCCCATGACTTTGTATTCGCCGTACGATTTCTTCAAGATTTTTTCGCGTCTCTTGCAGTGGCACCTGGCGCAAGAAATCATTGCCACCCAATAGGACAATCACCAGACGGGGATTTTTGTTCAATACCGAGTCAGCAATCCGCTCCAGGGCGCGCGCCGTCGTATCGCCACGCCGGCCTGCGTTCATCACAGGCATCGCCAACCGGCGCGACAACAACGCGGGATAATCCTCGCCCGAACCCGCGCCGACCCCTTCGGTGAGGCTGTCGCCAAAACAGATGATGGTTTCCCCGCCGGAACGGAGATTGCGGACGGAATCGAGTCGCTCGCCGCCGCAGGCAGACAAGAACGTGAGGACGATGAGGACAAAAAGCTCGCGGATCTGACTACACCTATTCATCACGCGACGCTCCGGGACATCATTTCAGGCAGCTACGCAGAAGATCAGATGGAAAACACCTTATATTCGAAGCAACCCAATCCGGACAGAATTCGGCGAGCATTGCGCCGGTAAATCTAGCGCATCGCCGCCGCTTTGACCTGGGCATAATCGGTCCAGCCGTCAAGGGTCTTAAGCACACCATCTTGCACCAAAGTCGTCATCCCCTGTTGTAGCGCTATCTCGACAAGCTCGGCGACGGTTGCCCGTCCATGAATGAGCTTCCTGATTTCTTCAGTTACGACCAATAACTCATGTAAGCCAATGCGCCCCTTGTAGCCGGTCTGACGGCATTCCCCGCAACCTCGGCCCCGGTACAGAAGAAACCGATCGTCGTATGAAATTCCCAATCGTGCGAACGCCGCCTCGCCATACCCATAGGCTAGCGCGTCATAGGCATCTTTGGCCGGATGATACGATTGCTTACAATCCTGACAGAGGGTTCGCGCCAAGCGCTGCGCCAACACACCTAGTAGCGCATCGGCGAAATTGAAG
The DNA here is from genome assembly GCA_009379725.1 of Deltaproteobacteria bacterium. Taxonomy (GTDB): domain Bacteria; phylum Desulfobacterota; class Binatia; order UBA9968; family UBA9968; genus WHTF01. Next base: position 48,170 of record WHTF01000012.1, on the reverse strand, counting down.
GGATCCATGTTCATTTCGAGTAATCGAGTCACGGTTTCGACCGCACTGTTCGTATGCAGCGTGCTCAATACCAGATGACCGGTGAGAGAGGCTTCAATGCCCACCTCGGCGGTTTCGCGATCGCGAATTTCACCGACCATGATGACATCGGGATCGGCACGCAGGAAGGCACGCATGGCGGCGGCGAAGTTAAAGCCAATTTTGGCATTGACCTGGACCTGGCGCAGACCGCGCTGGGTGATCTCGACGGGATCTTCCGCAGTCCAGATCTTGCGTGCCGGTGTATTGATTGCGCCTAGAGCTGAGTGAAGCGTGGTGGTTTTACCGGACCCGGTCGGTCCGGCGCACAAGATGAGTCCATGGGGTTTTTCCAGTAGCGCGCGAAATTCCTTCAAGTTCCGCGACGTCATTCGCAGCTGATCGAGAGCCATCGGCTCCTCTGCCGCGAGTATACGCAACACGACGTCTTCATTAGCGAGGCCGGCGGTGGGGATCGTCGCCATGCGCAACTCGATCTCGCGACTGGGCAGCCGAAATCTGATCTTGCCATCCTGCGGCTTGCGCCGTTCAGAGATGTCTAAATGTGCCATGATCTTGAGCCGGGACACGAGAGCCCGGCGATAGGCAGCCGGAACTTGCAGGTATTCAAAGCACCGCCCGTCAACGCGAAAGCGTATGCGGGTATTGTGTTGGCTGCCGTCCGGTTCGATATGAATATCGGACACTCGCTGTTTCCAGGCATCGGTAATGACTTGATTGACCAGGCGGACGATGGCGCTATCGTTCTCGTTAATGACGATCTCGCCTTCGGTTTCGTTGTGGCTTTCGTCTTCGTCTTTGCCATCGAGCTGGCCGAGGATCGCTGTAAGAGATTCATGCGCGGTCTTTTTATCGTGATTTACACTGATACGATTAACGTATTTGAGTATATCCTCGCGCAAGCCGACCGCGCACTTGATTTCTTTGCCCGGGAACAGACCCTTGATGTCCCGGATCTTATCTAAGGCCCGCGGATCATCGATAAGCACTTCGACGCGTGTTTCCGTTACCTGTAAAGGGATCCAGTAATTGCTTTTAAGGTAATTGAGATTGATCCCTCGCATACAGTCCGGCGCAACGGGCTGCCGGTCGTCGTATTCCATGAACGGACAAAGGTAAAAGGCGCTTAAAGCGGCGCCTATTTCCTGTTTGCTCAGCCGGTACTGTTCCATCAACAGAGTTTCGACAGGACGTTGGCGCGTTCGTGCTTCTCTTAGAGCGGTATCGAGCTCCCCTTGATCCAAACAACCCATCGCGACGAGGGCATCGAATTTATCGGGTTTGCGTTGCCCGCATTCGTTTGCTTGCTGTGACTGTTCATAGAGGGCTCGAATGAGCGCGGCCTCGTCAATCAGCCCCTTTTCAACGAGTAGCGAGCCCAGTTTTTTACGCGGGTTTTGTGTTTGCTGCTCTTGGAGAACGGATTCAAGTTGGTCGGTGGAGATCAGTCCGAGGTGCAACAGGAGTTCCCCCAAGGGGATACGGCGATGATGCTTTGTCAGGACTTTCGCCAGATCCGTCGAGGATACGAATCCGAGCTCAACACAGACGTTGCCAAACGGCACTGACGGCTCCTTGCGGTGTGCGGCAAGTCCGCGAGTGATTTGTTCTTGGCTCAACAACCCTTCTCGCTTGAGAAGTTCGCCGACCTTCGGTTTTGCAGCGAACGACGGTTTGTGGGACGGGGATGCGCTGACTTGGGTCATGGGTGTAATGTGACCTCGATCGTATTCAGATTCTCGGCTGGGCGGGGCATCGATACGTGGGCACAGACTCGCTCATTCAAGCCAACCGAATAGCGCATGGACTCTCCGCCAGCCAAAAGATGGCTGCCCGCAGCGATAAAGCGGTATCTTTGGTTCATGTTTTTAAACACAGGGCCGGCAAAAATGGCGCAGGTGTGACGACCCTTGTAATTACTGTTCTCTGAGCGCCAAACAGGGATAAACTTGTCTTACGCAATCGTCCTGCCACGTCAGAAGAGCTTGAAACGCCGGAAATTTTGAATTTTACGAGACGCTTGCCGCTCGCCCAGAGTGACAAATTTGGCCAAGATCGTCAGTGAATTGTGCAGGCAATGATTTTATCGTTCTGTGAAGTTTTTTAATTTTCGTCTTCGGCCTCTGGTTTCACGACATTTTTTACTCCCTCACCCACAGCTTTGGCCGCATCGCGAGTACCATGACCAATCTCTCTTGTAACATCGCGAGTCGTGTGACCGATTTTTCGGGCGACATCCCGAGTCGTGTGGCCAATTGTTCTGCCACCTTCTTTAATTTGCCCACAAGTTGATACAAAGCAGCCTGCAAGAATAAGTAACAGGACCCTTTTCACGCGGGAATTGAGCATGGTTTCTCCAATCTGTTTACGACTTCAACTCGAGAGATAGTATATCACGTTGCCAAAATTCTTGGTGGTTCTCTTGACGTCGTGTTTGAGTTCGAATATGGCTTCGGCAACAGAGCCGAAAAGAGCAGAGAAAGTTCCGCCGCACAGATGGAGGTAAAGATGATCAAGGCATGGGATGCCGATGGCCATGTATCGGAGTCCGAGGTAACATTCTCGGACAAATACTGGGATCCAAAACTCAAGGACCGTCGGCCCGCAATCATAGAGACAGGGCCCGATGGTCCGCTTTATTGGATGATCGACACCCGATCGTTTCCCATAAGAAGCGGACCCTATCAGCAAGCCGGGTTTCCCCTTAGTAAGAACGGCATTGCGGCAAAAGTCACGCCGGGAATCAGCCCGCACGATCCGGTTGAAAGCGCCGAGATGCGCTCGGTCCAATCGCGGCTGGCACAGTTGGATCGTGAGAAGACTGCCCTTCAGGTCCTTTATCCCACCATGTTTCTTTCCTATCCGATTACTTATGACAGGGAACTAGCCGTTTCCATGTTACGCGCATACAATAGCTGGATTGCGGACCTGACCAGTGAGGCTCCGGAGCGCCTCAAATGGGCGGCGCTCGTGGATCCAGCTGACCCTCGAACGTCGGCCGTGGAGATCGAGCGGACGAAGAAAATGGGCGCGGTTTCAGTGATGCTCCTCGGGGTGACCGGAGATTTCAGAATTGACGACCCCGCGATGGAGCCGATCTGGGCGGCGGCCAACGATGCCGGCCTTCCTGTCGGAGTTCACACGGGTCATAGTTTTCGGGCGCTCGGCCAGGTCAACGATACCCATCATGATAAAACGGCCATTTCTTTTTGGCTCACGGTCCAATTTGCTTTCCACCGCGTGATTTCGAAGGGCATCGCCGATCGTTACCCGAATCTGCGAATTGCATTTCTGGAGGCAGGGTGCTCCTGGGTGCCCGGCCTGGTGGAGCGAATCACCGACTATAGCGGATTTCCCGGCGCCCGCGCCGGCGTCGACTTCGGACGAGGTTACAAAGCCAACCATTTGCCTAAGGAATATATCGAGCGGGGACAGATCTACTTCGGTTTTGAGGTCGATGAAAAATTGCTTCCCTTCGCGCTCGAAGAGTTTGGCGACGAGTGCTGGCTTTATGGCTCGGATATCCCCCATGGAGATAGACTCTATGGCGCCGTCGATGTCTTTCTCGAAAGAAAAGATATCGGCGAGGAGAGCAAACGAAAACTGCTGGTCGATAACACCGCCCGCTTTTACGCTATCGATCTTCCGAATGAGAACGGATAAGTTGGGACGCCCGGCTCAATGTAACGGACGGCGCGCAGCTTGAGCCGGGCATCGCCCCGAGCTTCAGTGCAATGAAAACCGAGGTGACCGGCTAGTTGACAGCGATCCGCCGCGTTTGCCTGCTCAAGGACAGAAGACATTAACGCAGGAGCACCAACGCGACTGCCGCAAGGGCGGCGACGAACGCAGTGCCGGCTAGGCCAAGCGCCACAAGTATTGCGGATCGCCACTGCGCCTCCACCTTTCGCCACACACTAAAGCGATCGGGTGCTGCAACACCGCCTCCGGCGAAAAGCGATTGTTGCATGATTGACTTTGCCGAAACGACCTCTTCCGCCGCACATTCGAAATGCCGCCGGCATATCCGCTTGCCTAGATCCGGGCCGGCTTCGGCCGCTGCTGCTGCGGCGGCCTTGATAACCGCATTTTTGATGTCGCCACCGCTCAGCACGTACCGCTCGGCGAGCCGGCGGAAATCGACGTCCGGTGCCAGAGGCGTCTTTTTCGGGTGAATCTGCAGCTCCCAGATACGCGCACGCTCTTCCACTCCCGGCATGTCAAAAAGCACATGGGTTCGGATGCGGCGCTCAAACGCCGGATCAAAGTTCAAGGCAAGATTGGTCGCAAAGATCACTATGCCGTTGAACGCCTCCAACTCGCGCAGGAGAACGTTAACCGTCACGTTCATTTCACGGTCATGAGGCATGCTGAGGCCAGCCGAGCGGCGCATCGCAATGGCGTCAGCTTCGTCAAAGAAGAGGACTGCGCTTTGCTCAGCCGCCGCGCGAAACGTAGCGACGATGTTTTTCGGAGTCTCGCCTATCCACATCGACTCTGCCTCGGCATAATCGACAACGAGAAGCTTCATGCCGAGCTCATGGGCGATAGCTTCGGCGCAGATCGTCTTTCCAGTCCCCGGCGGCCCTGCAAAGTTAAACGCTAGCCCTCGTCCTAATGTGTGGCGATCACCTAAACCCCAGCGGCCAAAGATCAACGCGTGATTCCGAACTTGGGCGAGCGCGTGCTCCAGGGTGAGCCGGGTCTGAGGCGGCAGAACGACGTCCGCCAACGTACGTTGCGGCGTGAAGGTTTCCACTACTCGTCGACGGCTCGTAAAAAGCGAAATCAGGGGATTAGTCATAAGTGGTTCTGATCACGTTGCGGAGCGGCTCGTTCACCTATTGAATGTACTGACCGGCATATTACCGAGTCAATTACAGTCTCGCGAGATTTGGCTCCTCGATCAAGAGACTGCACGAAGCTAACTCCCTTGAGGCTTTAGATCCAGGTTATTGTTTATGCCCTCGTGCTGTAGCAGGCCCTTCGCTTCCACGGGCGAAGAAGATGCCCATTACCGTATCAGACCTCCGAAAGATAAGCATTGACAGTAGTCAGGAACCGGAGTTATACGGCGGCTACGGAGTATACACCGACGGCGGCTAAAAGAAACGGTGGATCGAGAAATGAGAATCGTAACATTTGTCGTTTTGGTTCTTTTGCTTTCACCGTCGGATGCCTGGTTTATGAAGCGTTCGTTTGCGACGTTATTTCAGGTTTCCGTTTTCAGCTTTCAGCCTTTCTCAAAGCATTTTTACCGGCCGGTCCTCTGTGATAGCGTGACCGAAGGGAGGGAATTTTATGGTTGAAGCCGTGACTGTTGATATTCCCTATACACCGGACACGGGCGCGAAGCTCGTCAACGAGACGTTCGGACCAAACAATATCCGCCGGCGCAAGACCGGAGCGGAAGAGTTGAGATCGATGACCGTCCGTAACGGCCGGCTGCTCGCCGATCGGTTTTCCCTGAACGAGCAGGGTTTTGTATTCGTCGAACACAGGACGAAGGTCGCGGACTTCTTTGACCCCGCGCAGTTGGAGTCGGTTTACTATCCCGAGGTCGAGCAGCTGATCAAAAGCGCGTCGGGGGCGTCGCGGGTGGTGATCTTCGATCACACACTGCGCTCCGGCGACCAGACCGAACGCGAGGCAAAGCTCATTCGCGAGCCCGTACTCTCGGCCCACAACGACTACACCGAGTGGTCCGGACCCAACCGGGTGCGCGAGGTTCTCCCCGAGGAAGCCGAAACGTTGTTGGCGCGCCGTTTCGCGATTATTCAGGTGTGGCGCGCCATCAATCAGACGATTCAATCAAATCCCCTGGCGGTGGCCGACGCCAAGAGCGTGGCGATGAACGATTTGCTCGTTGCCGAGCGCCGCTACCCGCATCGAGTGGGGCAGACCTATCGATTGAAGTACAGCACTGATCACCGTTGGTTCTATTTTCCCGAAATGCGGCGCGACGAGGCCCTGGTGTTCAAGGTTTACGATTCCGAAACCGACGGTCGGGCACGGTTCACGCCGCACACATCATTCAAGGATCCCACCTCCCCTGGCGATGCTCGGCCGCGGCAAAGCATCGAGGTACGCGCGTTCGCGTTCTTCGGGCCCTAACGCATTCGTGTTTGTGCTATGAGACGATTGCCAAAGAGATCATTGCCAGCCGCCCGAAGTCATCAATCGGATGAAAAAGCTGTCGGAAAACTAAGTTCTATGTAGGGGGCGCAATTCTGGCGTAATGAATTGCGCCCCTATACGAATCCTACCGTGGACGTAATTGGGCGGGACAAACAAGACCTTCTGCCAAACCTCTCACCAGGTCAGCAGCTTTAACTTGTTCTTGGCGTTCTTGCCGATTTTGGTGCGCGGCGATTTCGCCGCCACATGTTCCAGGAGATCCCTGCCGAGATTGCGCTCCTCGCCGGTTCTTTCCACCAAGCTGAAGCCAAGCGCGAAAAACTCATCGGGAGCGAGACTCTTTTCCTTTTTGAGCGCTTCGAACAGCGGGAACGCCGAGTTTCGGTAAAGATCGCTGAACAATTCGACCGCCGGGTGCTGCCGGTGACTGGCGACCGTGTGAGAATGCAGTTTAAGTTGCGCCAGGGCGAGCTGAAATTTGTCATCGGGTTTGAACCCGGCAAAGTCTTTCAATGGAGCTAAGAACGCCAAGCCTTCTTTGTAGTTCTTGGCCTTGATCAGACGCGCCCCGTGAGTAGCAAGCTGCTCGTAAGCGTGATCCGCGTCGGCCTTCTTCATGACATGCAAAAAAGCGGTTTGAATCCGATCTTCGGCACCGATCGCCGATTGCAGCCGTTTCCATAACGACCCCAAGATCTCCTGGCGCCACTTGCCTTCGAGCGAACTTAACAGTTCCGCGATGCTCCACGCTTTGCTGGCTTCATCGCAGGTCAGAAGGTCCTTGATGAGCGCGGCGCGCGCTTCGGGCATCTTGCGCAGCGAGCTCGCGGCAACGTCTCGTCGCCGGTAATCCGGATCCCCCAGCTGCTCAATTAACGTCCGCACGGTGGCCGGCGTGCTGAAATCGGCCATTTTGCGCAGGGCAAATTTCTGCACGTCGGAATGACGGCTTTCCAGCAAGCGCGACAGCAGCGACCGGGAATCGTCGGGCATTTCATGCTTGTCGAGCAGCTCCAGGGTCAACCGGGTAATCTCCGACAATTCAGCTTCTTCGAGTATCGGAAATAATTTCGCGTATTCGTCTTTGCGCAAATCCTGCTCCCGCAAACAACGCAGTAAAGCGATCAGCGCGTGCGAGCGCAACATGGAATGATGCTCGGCGCCGATAAACTTAAAAAGCCACCGGCGAGAATCGGGGCGGCCGAGTTGGCCGAATAACCGAATGACCGAGACCACCGCCGGCCGCTGCTGTCTCTCGTCCAGCGTTTTGGCGAAAGCTTCGACCTCATCGTAGAAAAGGCTCTGCTCTTTGGCGTCCAGTTCACGAATCGCCGGCGTCATGAAATCACATATGGATTTGTTGAAATCATCGGCTCCCGCGAAAAGCATTTTCAGCAATCCTTGCCGGGCGTCCGGGCCCTTCGCTGTGCACAAAATGCGCGCTGCGTTGATCTGCCCCTGACGCGATGCGCCGGCAGCGTACTTAAGCAGAGGACCGACCGTCGCCGCAGCCGCGTGGCTCAGCAGGCGAACCACCCGTTCCTGCACATCCTTGTCTGGATCATCGAGAAGCTTGAGCAACGGCGGAATCCCGGATTTAGGTTGGACTTCTTCAAAATAGCGTAAGGCGTAGTCTTTGATCACAGGATTGGCGTGATCGAGCATCGCGCCAACGGTTTTGACGACTTCGGTATTTTGTAACTTGAGAGCGCCCAAAACCAGCAACGACGCGCAGCGGCGCTCAACGTTACCCTTCTCGGCTAACTCGAGGATTTGGCTGAGAACTTTATCCATATGCGACGCCTTCATCTCCGGTGATATACCTTACAACGTCATCCTCACCCAAAAGTCAAGAAAACCGGCGTCGATCTCGACCGCAACAAAAAAAGGCCCAATCTCGATTGAGATTGGGCCTCCGGAGTCAAGTTGATATGTTTTATTGGATCGGATGAATTCTTGACATCCAGCCGATGAAGCCGAGTTGTATACTTAACAGGTCAGGATGTCGGGCGTCCGGTTGAAACGACAAACCGAGCCCGGCGATTTTTAATCCAGCATGACTCACTACTGTCCGTGCAGACAGGGATTTCCTCGCCATAACTGATCACCGACAAGCGATTGGCGGCAATCCCCAGCGTCGCCAGATAGTCCTTGCTTGCCTGCGCCCGTTTAGAACCCAAAGCTAAGTTGTATTCGACCGTTCCCCGGTCGTCGCAGTGGCCTTCGATCTGGATCTGCGCCGATGAATTAGCCTTGAGCCAGGCCGCGTTGGCTTTGAGGACGGCGCGCGCTTCGGTGGTTAAATCGTAACGATCGAATCCAAAAAAGACATCCTTAAGTGGACTCGACGCTGAAGTGGCGGTGCTCTGACCTTTTTGCAAATCGTCCAAACTACCCCCGGCTCCACCTTTGCTTCCAGCGGCAGGTTTTTGGGCCGCCGTCGAAACTGGTTTTGCCGACGATGCGTTGGGATTCTCCACTGTCCATGTAGGCGGCGGCGGATTTGCCGGGCTACCGCAACCTAACAAAGAAATCATCACTAACAAGCTCAAACTGCGAACAAACATTTAAACTCTCCTTTCACTTTTCAGATTAGTTGATTGGTAAAGAGTCGGACAAGAAGTTGAAACGTCCGAAATTGTGAAGCATTACATTAAAAGTGTCAACAAAAATTTTTAAATCTGGCTTTTGCCGTGACAGAGAAGTAGAAGGATACTTCTGGTAGTCTGAAGCCATCTTGAATCAGAGCAGACAACGAGCTAAAGCCGCTGATCAAGTTCAAATGAGACCGCGGAACAGTTAATCAGAGATTAAAGCGCCACCTCGAAGCTTCGGGATTGGAGGTCTTGCAGATCTCCGGCTATGGCGTCCGCAAAAATGCCCAACTCACCGACCTGCCGGTCCATGCCTCGTACAAAATCGCCAAGCGTCTCTATGCTAAGGGCCGCGATGCTGACGGCATTTTCATCCCTTGCCCGCGCTGGCCGACCATCACTGACGTAGCACTGCTGGAAGAGAGATCGGCAAGCCCGTGATCACCAGCAGCCTGGCTTGCATCTGGCACGCCATGAAGCTTATCGACATCAAGGAAAGCATCACCGGATTTGGACGCTTGATGGCAAGTTTAAAATATTAGAGACCCGCCGCAGGCCCGTCAAGCGTGAACCTGGCGCCTCGCTTTGAGATCTAAACCGGGGCTAGCCCCACACTTTTGCCGCCGTTTCGACCATTGCGTCGAGCTTGCGAAATTGCTCTTCCTCGGTGAGAAGATTTCCCATGATGCTCGAGGCAAAACCACATTGCGGGCTCAGCGCGAGCTGCTCGATAGGAATATAGCGAGCTGCCTGTTCTATCCGCCTGCTGAGTTCATCGACGGTCTCGACGCGACCCAACTTGGTAGTAATAAGACCCAGAACCACCGTCTTGCCTTTAGGTACGAAACGCAGCGGTTCGAAGCTGCCGGCGCGTTCGGTATCGTATTCGAGCAACAGGCGCGGGTGTTTCAGGCCATTGAAGAGCTGTTCAGCGATGGCATCGTAGCTGCCTTCGCGGTGCCACATGCTTTGGCGGTTGCCGCGACACAAGTGAATTCCGAACGTCACGCCAGGAAAACCGGCAATGACTTCATTGTCGGCTCTGATCGAGCGCGCCATATTCTTCCCCGGATCTTCGCCGCGAGCGCGCATGGCCGCCAGTGATGGTCCATCGATATAGGCGGTATAGCCGGGGGCATCGATGCCAACGTACCGGCATCCCGCTTCCAACAATTGGCCTACCATTTGGCGTTCGACTGCAACCACATCCGAAACAAACTCGTTAATCGTTGGATAGACAGAACGTGAGTTCTCACTGTCAAAACACTGCGTGATTCTGTCCGGGCCAATCAGGGTTACCTTGACCGGCCGCAGGGTCAGGCTCTGCGCAAAACGATAATCTTCGAGCAAGCGATTGTGTACCAGCCGCAATTTTTCCGTCACACGCTTGCGATTGAGTAAAATGGGATCTTGTCCTTTCGCTGTTTTCGACTCCGCGGTATCCTCACGCGCGAGAATATGGTGATAACTTTTGACTCCGGTCTGCCATTCTTCCATTCCAGCGACAATCGAGAAACTTTCCATAAAATTGGTCCGGCGAAATTCACCATCGACGATAAGCGGAAGACGATGCGCTTCTTGTTTGGCGATCACCTCCCGGATCGCTTCATCTTGAACGCTTCGTAAATCCTGATCGCCGGCCTCGCCGGCGCCCGATTGAGCAAAAGCATCTTTCAGTCTGGCGGGCCGGAGCAGGCTGCCGACTAAATCGACTCGCAGCGAGTTTAAATCCACAGTGGAGGAACCAATCATTTTCTCTTCCTTTCATGACAACACAGATATCACCTCGGCATCCTACTATCACGGACGGATTAAAAGCGAAAAAGATTTTGGTCTTAATTCAGCAGGCTATTGAAAAGACGCTTTCGTCCCAAGTTTCGTGAACGCAGGCGGCTACTAGGAATCGCCCAGAATCGTTATATACTGCTTAGCAGCCAACTTGATCGGCCGGCAGCCAACCGGATCTGGCAACCGGCACCGGAGTTCGGCAGCGCGCCGCGTCCGTGAAAGAAATCGCCAACTCATTTTCGATGGAACCCGCTCTCCCCTATTTGATCCTTGCCGCCCTATTGGTGACGGTCGGTTTGACCGGTCTCATTCTACCGGCACTGCCGGGAACGCCGCTGATATTTGCCGGACTTTTTTTGGCAGCCTGGGCGGAGGATTTTGCCTATGTCGGCACCGGCACTTTAATAGTTCTCGCGCTGCTCACCGTGCTCAGTTATGGCGCGGACTTGTGGGCGACTATGTTCGGTGCGAAAAAATTCGGCGCGTCCAAGCGCGCGATTATCGGTGCAATGATCGGCACGTTAGTCGGCCTCTTCATGGGGTTTCCCGGCGTGCTCTTCGGTCCCTTTATTGGCGCAGTTGCCGGCGAAATTTCCGTCCGCCGGGACCTTCAAGGAGCAACACGCGCCGGCATCGGCGCCACGATCGGATTGGCGATAGGCGTGGCGGTCAAGCTAGCCCTGGCATTCGCGATGATCGGAATTTTCATCGTGGTGCGGTTCTTATAAGCCAGCGGCAGCCATGGCTACCGAATCATCAAACAAATTTTGTCGAAAGAGGAACGAGGTGGGAGGCCGCACAGCGCTGAAATCATCAGAGCGTAAATGATCCCGGTTAGGAGTCTTATCACTCCTGGTCCCGATGGACGAGGTCAGGTGAAAAGGCCGGCCGGCAAACAGCAATGTATTCCGCGCCTGCCGCTCCAGGCGTACTGTAACGCACCCACTCGCCGGCATCGACGATGATCGCTTGGCCGGCAGCGACTTGATACACGGCATCGCGCGTCTCGACTTGCAATTGACCGCGCAGAACGACGGTGAATTCGTCGAACTCCGGCTTTTGACCTGACTCCCGCCAACCTGACGGGCTGGTCATTTTAGCGATGCTCACCGCCGCCGTTTTTGAATTCACATGCCCGATGAATTCTTCGATGATCTTCGGCGGCTCGCCTGCCGCGGGAATGACGGTCGGTGCTGCAAGGATTCGTGCCATGGATAAAAACTACATGCAAAAACTGTCCGGCGCAATTGAGTTCTTCGCGCGCGGGTCGTCTTGGAGCGTTTACCGGAATTCGTTGCAGTGTGGGCCTGATCTACAACGCGGCAAGCGAGATACGTAAATCGTAAAGTTCTACATCGGTCGTTTGTAGCTTACTTTGGACAGCAGTGAGCTTGATTCGTCTCTCATCCCGCGTACAGCCGGTTAATATAGCCGCTGTCGTCGATCTCTTTCACGTAGTGGAGGTCCCATAACGCGATCGGATTGAAGTCTTTGATCTCGGGATCGCGCTTGAGCGCCAGGGCGAAAACATTCTGAATTGCGCCGATCGACGGATAAGGTTTTGCCTCCAGCGACGCGGCCTGATTGTCATAGAAACAGTTCCACTCCTCGTCGGTTTCGATTTTCAGCAGCTCCGAGCAGTGTTTCTTGATGATTGCCAGGGTCTCGGCCTTTTTGGTTTTGAAGAAGTGAATTCCGTCGATTAGGGCGAGAATCAACGATCGTGCTTCGTCTTCATGATCCTTGACCCACGTCGTAGTGGTCGTCAATGTCACGCCTTCGATCATGGGCATGGTCGGCAACTCGGTGATGTTTGCGCCGATCCTGCGCGCCCGCAGTTGATCCACCGCCCGGATAAAAGTAGCGTCGTACTTTCCTGCCATCACTTCGCGCGCCCGCTCCACTCCCCTTTTCGGTCCATCGATCAATTCCACATCCCGCCCCCCTTCCAGGCCGTGTTGATGCAAATAAAGCCAGACGTTGAGTCCGGTGTGGCCGTCGAAGTCGTCCATCACCACTTTCTTTCCCTTGAGATCTTGCAGGCCGCTGATTCCGTTTCCTAAGACGAGATAGTTTTCCCGCCAGGAATTATTGCTCTGAGCGATATGAACATACGGATCGTTATTCAAGGCTCGCCTGGCGTAAAGGTTATGATGGTTACCCGACACCACGTCGAGATCGCCGGCTTTGAGGCCTTCCGCGGCGCGCTTGCGCTGGCCTTCCAAAGAACCCATTTCCATCGCCAAGCCGTGCTTTTCGAGAAAACCGCATTCCTCCATTACTTTCCACAACGGCACGTGACTCGGAGCGCGATAATAAATGCGTATTTTCTTTGTTGGCATCTCATTTTCCTTTCGTTAGTTCCGCTTACGCCATAAGCCCAGAGAATAGGAAGTTTTCAATATCGCCGCACGCACGTTCATTCTTAACGTTTTGAACGACCCCGTATCGCGGCACGGGGCAAGCTTGGACGGCTTGAACGGCCTTGATCTACTTCACCTTAAGAACCTTCCAAGCCTTTTCCCTGTATTCACGCCTGCCGGTGACGATCCATTGCCAAGCCGTGTCATCGAAATACTTCACGCCGCGTTTTGGGATGTTACCCGATTTGAGATAGGATTCGTCGATATCGATGCGCGCCGTCGCCGAACCGTAACCGCGCGCATAAATTCCCAATCCTTCCTTAGAGAGAATCCAGTTGGCAAATACCTGAGCGGCTTTAGGATGGGGCGCCCTGTTGGCCACGGACAAAAGCCATGGCGAGCCATTGATCGTGCCCGGGACGCCGTCGAGTTCGAATATTTCGAGAATTCTAAAACCGTCCTTAATCAACGGACGGACGTCGTCTTCGCGGCAGTTGAGGCAGATCGGCTGCGTGCCGCGCGCCAGCCAGTCCGACATTTGCCGGCGATCCCGGGTACGCACCGGCTTCTGATCGATGTAGAGGTTTTTAACGAACTCCTCGCCGACCTGGTTGTAGAGTCGCGCCGCCATATTCGCGCCGGCGCCGGTGGTGGTCGGATCTTCGGTGGAAATCTTGCCGCGCCATTTTGGATTGAGCAAATCTTTGATCGAGCGCAGCTCCTCCGGCTTGACGTGTTCGGTGTTGATAAAGAGTAAACTCGCCACGCTGCTAAACGGCCGAACCACGAACCGCTCCTCCGGATCGAGGAACCAAACCTTACCGTCTTTCCAGTTCGAACCGTCGACCACATCAGGCAAGATCAGTAACGGCTTGAGCGGGTCGATGAGTTTATCTCCGTAGAGCTCATTGGCTGTGGTATCCGGGCCGGCGAGAAACACGTCCACATTATAGATACCCGACGACCGTTCGGTTTGAACTCGCGACACAATCTGGCTGGAGCGCCCGGCGATGAATTCAATGGGAATGCCGTAACGCTCGGTGAATTTAGGAATGACTGCGTTGCGCATCACCGGATCCGGCGAACCGGCCACGACGACCTTGCCTTCTTTTTTTGCCGCGGCAAGGGCTTCTTGCCACTCTTTGTCGCTCCCTTGGGTCTGGGCGACCGCCGGCACATACCATAGCCCTAGAATGAGAAAGAGAACCGACCCTATGCGCTTCATATTGTCCCCCCAACTCTATCTGCGGTTTCAGATTTATTGAATTCGTTTATTGCTAACTCGAACCGGCTAGCCGCAAACCCAACTTCCTGCCGGCGATCATCATCGCGCCGATGATGACGGTGATCAGCAGTCCCAGAGCCGCCGCCCGCTCTAATTCCCCGGTGAAACTATATTCCAAAAGAAGAATGGCCAGGGGTCTGGATTGGTGGCTGTACAGTAACACGGGAGTACTGATGCTGGTCAAGGCGCTGCCGAAATTCATCAGCCCGACAGCCGCGGCGATAGGCGCCAACAGCGGCAATAAAATGCGCCGGTAGGTATACGCCCAGGAGGCGCCGCTCACCCGCGCCGCTTCTTCCAGGTCGGCGCCCAGCTGCAACAAACCGGCTTTGAATGCTTGAGTCGTCACGGGGCTGTCCGCCAGGATCAGTGCCAGGGCGATGCCCCATACCGTTCCATACAGCAACGTGCGCAGCGGTGTCGAGAGAAACAGCCAGAGAACTCCGAGGCTCAAAAGAATGCCCGGCAAGACGTGGGGTATCCAGCAAAGGCTTTCCAACCACGGCTTGGTCACGGTGCGGCGCGAAACCAACAAATAAGCGATCACCGAATAGAGCAGAATGCCGCCCAATGCAGTAACGCTGGCGATGATCAAGCTATTTTTGAGAGCGACAAAGAAAATAGGATCGCTGAAAAGATTCTGCCAGTGCGCCAAAGTGAACGGCGCAGCGATGCCGAAGAAGCCGTAACGCCGCATGAACGAACCGATGACGAGAAACAGCAACGGCAGGATCATCATCACGGCGATATACAGCAGACAACCGCCCAGCGCGGCATAACGCCACTTGCCGAGCTTGACGCGCAAGGTCGAATATCCCTGTCCCGTGACGACGGTAAACTTTTTATCGCCGCTCAGATATTTCCAGTAAAAGAATAATAAGATACCGAGAACCAGCAAAAACACCGAGCCCAGCGCCGTCGCCTCGCCATAGGCGCGCGGTTCGCGCTGCAGGTAGTCGTAGATCCGCGTCGAATAAACGTAGATGCCCGCCGGCGTACCGAGTAAAAGCTCGGTGTTGAAGGATTGCAGCCCGCGAATAAAACTCAAGACCGATACCGCCAAAATCATCGGCGCTAACACCGGTAAAGTGATGCGCCGGAGCATCGTCGCGGTATTGGCGCCGGCGACACGCGCCGCTTCTTCCAGAGAGGCGCCGAGGCGGCGGAAGACCGGCACGAGCAACATTACTTTAAACCATATGCCGCTGGTCGACGTGTGCACCCAGACGATGCCCCAGAAACTGTACGGATTGAACAACGGGACATCGATGAACGGAAGACCTTTGGCCGCCGTGTTAAGAAAACCGAAACTAGGATCCAATAAAAGAATCCACGCCAGCGTAAGCGGAAAATCAGGAACGAAGTAGGCGATCCAACAGAACGACTCGACGGTTCTGCCACCGGGCATGTCGGTGCGCGCGATCAGCCAGGCGACAAGAACGGAAAGAATCATTGCCGGGATCAAGCGCACGACCGAGAGCAGGAAACTCATCCATAGGGCGCCGAGAGTTCCGGGGTCGGTAAAAGCGTTAACCCAGTTATTCACTCCATAGACAGCCGCTTTACCCGGCGGCGCAAGATTGAAGCTGCCGACCAGCAGGAAAAACAGCGGCAATCCCATCGCCACGATCAGGAGGGCCAGGGCCAGGAATTCCGCTAAACGGATCGGGCGCAAGCGAAATGTGAATTTCGACGATGGCACAGCGACCGCCGTTGGCTTCATAATGATGCGCTCATGCGGACCGAATATTGAGGCGTCCCGGGTCGATGCTCAAACGAACCGCGGTTCCGGCGTCGTAACGATGCTTCTTCGCCGCGGCCACAATGAATGAAACCCCGGCCACGCGCACCTGATATTCGAAGCGATCGCCCAGGTAGGCAACCTGCTCGATCTGTGCCGGCAGCTGATTCTGTTGGATCTCGCCGGCAGAGAGAATTTCGATATCCTCCGGGCGGCAAATCAGCCGCACCCGCTCGCCCGCTTGGAATGTCTTTGCCGGATCGCCTCTGACGACAAGCCGCACATCGGCCACGGCGACATGGATCCAGAGGTCCGCGCCACTCTTGATGATAGTGCCATCGAGGCTCACCATCCGGCCCAGGAACTCGCCGACAAAAAAAGTCGCCGGCTTCTCATAAACTTCGGCAGGAGTTCCCACCTGCTCGAAACGACCGCCATTGACGACGGCAATCCGATCGGAAAGAGTCATCGCCTCTGCTTGATCGTGAGTCACGTAGAGGATGGTCAAACTGAGTTTTTTCTGCAGCGCGCGAATTTCCAGGCGCATCTGCTCGCGCAGCTTGGCGTCGAGATTTGAAAGAGGCTCGTCGAGCAGCAAAAGCGCCGGCGCATAAACCAGCGCGCGAGCCAGAGCCACGCGCTGCTGCTGGCCGCCGGACAGTTGCGTGGCGCCGCGTTCCGAAAACCCGGCGAGTCCGACACTGTCCAACGCTTCGTGCACCCGCCGGCGGATGACGCCGTCGGTTTCTCGCCGGACACGCAGAGGAAAGGCGATGTTTTCAAAGACGGTCAGGTGCGGCCAGATCGCATAGGATTGAAACACCATGCCGAGCTGCCGTTTGTCGGGGGCGAGGACCAGTCCGCGGCGCGGTGCCGCCACCGGTTTGCCGTTAATCAGAATCTCGCCGTCGTCGGGCTCTTCCAGGCCGGCGATCAGTCTCAAGGTCGTCGTTTTGCCGCAGCCGGACGGGCCCAGCAGTGTGAAGATCTCGCCGGCTTGAATCGAGAAGCTAACCCGGTCGACGGCATTGAGCGAGTTGAAGCGCTTGCTGACTTCTCGAAATTCGAGAACGGCTTGGCTCATAGATTGATAAATCGAAGCGGGCGTGATGAATCACGCCCCTACATCGCGCATGCTAAGTCGTGACTGCGGAGCACCGATGATCGCATCGACTTCTATCACATCGTATTCTCATCTATCATTTCGGCCGCTCCATCGTTACTTGAAACACGCTATTTGTCATTTCGACCAAAGGGAGAAATCTTTCCCCTCTTTTATCTCGAATCACTCCTCGTCCAACAGCTTGCAGTAATAGCGCCAGCCTGACTTTGTGTGTGCCGATTGTTTTCTCCCGCGCGCCGAGCCCATTATGATGTCGATGTCTTCCTGTGGAATCGGCTCGGGGGTTCCCAGCAGCGCAGCGCGATAGTTCACTTCGGCCAATTCATTGAGTTTAATCGCCGTCAAAGTCGCTTCTTCCACGCCCGGACCCACGCTCGTGATGCCGTGACCGCGCATGAGACAGGCGCGCTTGTCGTCCATGGCCTGAGAAAATTCCTCGCCTAGCTTTTCATTCGACACGGTGATGCTGCGTCGATACGTGGCAAGACCTTCCATCACCAGCCGCAACCCGGACGGATCATAGGCGCCGAACAACGGCAGCAACGGCTTATTGCAAATCGTGAAGAGCACGACCGTCAACGGATGCACGTGCACGACGCACTGCACATCGGGTCGCGTCTTATAAAGCCATGTGTGAATAAAGACTTCCTGCGGCGATTCCAGGCCGTCGTCGCCGGCGATTTTCTTGCCGTTGAAATCGACGGTGATGATGTCGCGCGCGCTCACAAAGCGCAGGCCGGACTCGTCGGGTCCGCGCGCTTTGATCAGCACCCTGTCCTGTCCCGGCACGCGCGCGCTCACATGGCCGCTGGGCTCCTTGGTCAGATTGAGTTTGCCCAAAACCCGGCACGCCTGGGCCACCAGCTCACGTGTTTGTGAAAGATCGCTCATGAAAATATTGTCCTCGCAGTGAAGTTATCCGATTGGATGCTTTCAAACTAGCAAAAAGCGAGTGGATCATATTCTCGACTAAATTTTAAGGCAACCGCAGATAGGGTAGTGGTGCAGTTATCTCTCAGCGTGAATTCTATTTCAAGAAGGATTCCTCGCGGCGCGCTCGGAATGACAACCAAATAAGCATTCTGTCATCTCGAGCGAAGTGAGAGATCTTGCCAAATGAACCATTACCGAAGATAGAAGAAACTCGACCGTGAGTTAGTATTCTGTCTCAGAGTTCGTTTGACAATGCATGTCATTCTGAAGAGCCATGCGACGAAGAATCCGCTTTGATGACAATAAGAAAATAAGATGACTGCTATAATTCTCCTAGCGACAGAGGACAGCCTCTCGCATTGAGGAGTCTTGCGCAAGTCATCTGCTGCGGCAAAGAAATAAGCGGCAGCGATGAAGATTGTTATTCGTTCACCGCACGAGGAGCGCGGTTTTGGGCGATTTGCGCAATGGATTCCATCAGGTGAGTGTCGATCATTGGATTGTGCGCCGGGTCCCTGATCGTTCCCATGGGGTCGAGTCCTTGCTGCACTCGATCCATTTCCCGCATCAGGACTTCCCTGAACAGGATCACGCCCCGATCGGATGTCGTCAGACGTTCGCCGGTACGATCCAGAATCGGCCCTTGGGTTTCCCAGGCCATGTGGTCTTGGGCCTGAACCGCATCCATGCGGAACCTCGTGTAAGGATGCAGCGCGTCCGGGGGATTCTTGTATGGCTTGATATATTCCACCGGCGGCTGGTCGTTCTCTACAATCGACCCATCTTCGGTCGGGAAAAACCGCACAAAGTAGATTTTGGTATGGGTATCGTCCATCGGCACGCGGATCTGGCCGACGTTTCCTTGCCGTAAAATGTTCGGAAAGATCACCGGATGCTCGTCTACCATGCCGTTCTTGTAGGTCCGCCGCTTCATCAGGCCGTACGGCAGCTCGTAGAAGTCGAATTGATCGACATCATCGGTGAGACCGCGCGTGCTGTTCTGTACCGGCCGTCCTCGGCCGGCGGTGTCTTGATGGAGAATCTGCAAGTGCGCGGGATCCATGGAATTTTCCATCGGTTGAACCCAATTGCAGTCGAGCTGCGGCTGGATAAAAACTTTTCGATGCCCGTCCTTGCGATACCAGATATCGAAGTTGGCAATGAGCGGCACCGGTTCGGGCCCGAGATACGCCCAGTAAAGACCAACCAGTTTTTGCACCGGATACGACCTCTGCTTCACCGTCAGATGAAACTTGCTCTCGCAAGGCTCCGCCGGGGTCTCCAGACAATTTCCCTTGGTATCGAACAACCAGCCGTGATACGGGCAGGCAACTCCTCGCTCCTCGACCCGGCCGTAAGAGAGAGAAGCGCCACGGTGCGGGCACTTATCTTCGAGCAAACCGATGCGGCCCGTCTTATCGCGGAACAGGACGAGCGTCTCGCCCAGGATCCTGACCACCTGCGTTGGGCTGTCCTCGGTCAGCTCGCCGGCGACACCGACCGGGAACCAGTATCGGCGTAACAGCTCTCCCCCCGGTGTTCCCCGTCCCACACGCGTTAGTTTCTCGTTCTCTTCCCTGGTTAGCATCGCACAAATCCTCCGTAGTTGATGTCCATTGTCGTAGTCTGATTTTAATCAAGAAACATCTAGGGATGCAATAGATTATTCGAAAATACCGTTTAAAATCAATAAGTTAATTAGGCATGGACATTTTATCTATAAAATATCGGCGGCAAAAGTAAGTCGGAATTTTGCCAATATGGGAACGACTGCTGTCGATAGTTATGGTTTTGTCCGCGACTCAGCGAGCTTTGAAAGCTCGAAGACGATATGCGCAATGACCGGCTGCCATTCTCCGGAGCGAGGTTGTCGAAAAAGACGCATTGTCGGATACCAAGGGCTATCGTGCCGATCGTTCATCCAGCGCCAGTCCGCATCTTTCTGAAGCAGGGTCCACGTCGGCAGCGCCAGCGCGCCGGCCAGATGGGCCGGCATGCTATCGATGGAAATGACCAGATCGAGTGCCCGCATAATGCGCGCGGTCGTCAGAGCGTCGGCATGCGGCGGCAAAATCCGCTTGAACCGTTGGTGATGCTCACACGGATTCGCGTCCTGTTGCAGGACATAGAAACTCATGCCCGTCAGCTCGGCTAATTTCGTCATTAAAGGAAACGGCACATCACGCCGCCGATCCCAACCGCCGGCTCTCCAGACGATGCCGACCTTCATTTTCTCATCGGCGATCGCAGCGGCTTCGGCATGAAGATACGGCACTGCCGCTGGAAGTGTCGCGAGAGTCGCGCGAAAGACGTACGGCAGCTCCATCACTTCGACGTCGACATCGAATTCACAGTCGGGAGCGCCGTCATGCAGCGCCATTAACCGGTCGATGCCGTTGGCTGTGTTTAACAACGGCACCAATGCCGGCTGCGCCCAAACCGTCACCTCCGAGGCAATTTTTTTCAACAGCGACGTATAGCGGATGAACTGGAGAGTATCGCCGAGTCCGTGATAACAACGCACGAGCACTCGCTTACCCTGCAGCGACGCGCCGTCCCATATCGCTTGCTCATGGCGCGGCAGATCGGCGCATGACTTTCCCGAACGCTCGCGCAACACGAAGTCATTGATACGCCAGGCGGCAGTGAACTCGCCAAGTCGCATGTGCCGCATCCATCGCGCCAAAACGTCGTCCATCATACAACTCCGGAGTGGCTATCGCTCATGACGAATGGTCGTCCCATGAACATTGAAACGCGATTTTCAGTCGTGAACAATAAGAGTAGAAAAGAGGTCTGAAAAAATTCGGACGTTCCAGAGATAAGGAGATGCTGGAGAAGGAGAGATAATTGGCTGGCGCTGCTGGAAACTTGGGAATGTGCGAAGCGGAACTATGAGGCGATTTGCGCCTGATGGTTGCCGGCAACTTTTGCGCCGTAAAGACCGATTCGTTGATTGATCACACCGAGGTCGATAAGAGCGTTTTTCGCGGCATCGCGGATGATCCCGATGGGATCGAGTCCTTGCTGGACGCGCTCGATCTGTTCTTTCAAAAGTTTTCTCAAGGCAATCACGCCTTCGTCGCCGGCGCCCAGATGCTCCTGGGTTCGGTCGGTGACCTTGCCCTGAGTTTCCCACGCCATCGAGTCCTGCGCTGACACCATGCTCATGTTGTAGTCGCGCGGGCCGTTTTTAAGCGAGCTGAAACGAAAAGGCACCTCGTTATCGGCGGCGGCTTTTTCGTTTGGCGAGGCAACGAAATTGACGCGAAACACCTGCGTGTGGTGATCGTCCACCGGTACGCGGATCTGCAAATTGTGCCGGTGCCCTTTGCCGTCGTCGTACGGCGCGACGTGGCGCAAGGTGGTCGGGAACAGTAACGGATGCTCGTCGATCTCGGAACCCTCTCCGGTGGCAAACGGTAAAGTGGTCCGTCTTTTTTTAATACCGTATTCGAAGCGAATGAAATCATGTTGCTCGGCGTATTTCTTTACCCGGGGCGCAAGGTGAGCGGTATCGCCGTGAAGCCAGAAGAGATGCGAAGGGTCGACAGAATTTTCCATCGGCTGTAACCAGTTGCATTCGATGATCGATTCCTTGAGTATCCAGCGCTTGCCGTTTTGCCAAACGAGCACGTCCCATTTCGGCAAAAACGGCTTGGGCTCCGGACCCAGATAAGCGAAAAGGAGCCCGCCCAATAATTCCACCGGATAAGCGACATGCTTTATTCGTTCTTTAAAAGTGCTGGCCGGCGGTTCGGCCGGTTGCTCAAGACACTTCCCGGCGGCGTCGAATTTCCAACCATGGTATGGGCAGCGAATTCCCTCGTCGTCGATTCGTCCATAAGCCAGCGACGCCAGCCGGTGCGGGCAGTGTTCGCCGACCAGTCCATAGCCGCCCTTCTTATCGCGATAAACCACCAGTTCTTCACCGAGCATCTTTACCGCTCGGATTGGCTTTTCATCGCTAAGCTCGCCCACCGCCGCAACCGGATGCCAGTAGCGGCGCAACAGTTCTCCGCACGGCGTGCCGCGGCCTACTTGGGTCAAGAGCTCGTTTTCTGCACGTGTCACCATGTCAGGTTTCGTTGACCCGAGATTTCGCCGGCGGCCACGCATAAATTTCCAGCGTCGATTTACCGGCGAGAAGGTCTTTCTTGGTCTGCGCTTCTTTTGCTTCACGCTTCTGCGCCGCTCCCAGGGTAGAAGCAATCTCGCCAGCCGGGACAACCACGACACCATCCCGATCGCCGACCACCAAATCGCCCGGATGGATCGTGATGTCGCCGACGTCGATCGGCGAGTTGATGTGGCCGCCGCCCTGCTTGTCCGTGCCGCGAACCGATAAGCCGCGGGAAAAGACCGGGAAGCCAAGTTGCTCGATCAGATCGGCGTCACGCACACAGCCGTCGATGACCAGACCGGCAATTTTTCGCTGCTGCGCCGCAATCGTCATGATCTCGCCCCAATAGCCGCCTTCGTAGCCACGGTTCACCTCGACCACCAACACCGTGCCCGGTTCGGCGACATAGAGCGCCTGATGCAGCATCAGATTGTCCATCGGCGGAGAATTGACCGTCACCGCCGGTCCGGCCAGTTTCGTGCGGCTTGAAATGGGTTTAATGTGGTGCGGCAAAGCGCCCTTTCTTCCCATCGCTTCGTGCAATGTGGCCGTGCCATAGTCAATGGCACGGGAAATAATCGTTGGATCAATTGGATTAATCATAGTATTCACCGCGCAACTTTTTTCGTTGCAGTTCGTGGTATTTGAAAATTTTCCGCGCCTCATCGAGCCGGGCCTCTCTGACGGCTTCGGCCACCTTGTTACTTCTCCTTGCTCTTATCGAGCATCTTCTCGTAACCGAGTTTCTCGAGCATCTCTAAGCCGGAATATCCTTTGCGTATTCCCGCCGCCATCTCAGCTTCCTTGGCGAAGACGGCCTCCGCCGTGGCGACCACAGCTTCTTCCTTTTCCCTGGGGATCACGACGACGCCGCTGCCGTCGGCAATCACCAGATCTCCCGGGCGGCACTGTACGCCGGCGAACTCGATCTCTCGATTGAAGGATTCCTGCATGACCCGACCGCGGGCGGTCATCGGCACGACACCGCGCGCGTAGACGGGAAACTCGAGATCGCGCGCCTCATCGATATCTCGACAGGCGCCGTCGATCACCACACCGCTGACGCCTTTCAACTTTGCCGACAGCGATAATAATCCGCCCCAGGTGGAAAATTGCGGCTGCCCGCCGTTGTCGATGACGATGATGTCGCCCGGCTTGGCCGCCTCGATGGCCGCCGTGCCGAGATGCTGGGCCGGCTGCTGCAGACCCACCGGCTTGATCTTCATCGTCACCGCCCGGCCGGCGATTCTCGAGCACGGCCACTGCGGCCGCACACCCCAGGTCGCGCCCTTCAAATCGCAACTATCCATTGCATCGGACACCGAGCAGGTATCCAGTCTCGCTAATCGTACTACGATCGGTTCTCGTGCCATTTTGCGGCTTCTTCGTTGCGGTTATCTATGTCCAAGAAGCGAAGGCCATGCCGCAACCGGTAGCCGCGGGCGAACGATAGGTTGTAACATACTCCAGGTATTTTAGCTCCATCGGTTCGGCGAGGCCGGCCAGCGCAACCCAATTGAGAATCTCCGAAGTGCCGCCGCGCAATTTTTCCCGCGGCAGCCGCCACAAGGCTTCGCGATCCTTTGTGCGCAGCGCGTCGATGACGATGCCATCGATCTCTTCATCGATAATCACATGGCTTAATCCGCCCGAGGCCATGACGGCGACGCGTTTGCCGGCGTCCCAGGATTCGATAGCCCTGCGCACCGCCTGGCCGAACGCCCAGCAACGTTTGGGCGTCGGTTGATTGGGCGGATAGTAGGTATTGACCATCACCGGAACCATCGGCAACCTACCCCCCGGCAAAATACGCCGGTAAAGGAAACTGAAAGCATGCCCGACGCCGACTTCGGGGCGCAGCTTGTTACAGCGGGCGATATCGAACTCGTCGGTTACCAAAGATTGTATAAGATGATCGGCCAAATCTTGAGCTGTATCGTACTCGCCGGCCGTTTCGGCCCAGCCGGTCCTTTCGGCTTCCTTCCAGCGCGCCGGCCTCAGACCGGAGTCCTTAATCACCGGCACAGACTTGCCGTGATAGATGGCAAACGCCGGCATGTTATCGTCGTGAAACTGCTCTTGCTGATCGTCGCCGAAAACGACCACCGCGTCGGCAGCCGCTTGACGCAGCGCAGCGCCCAAAGTCTCGATTGCCTTGCGGCAGGCTTCATCGCGCTCATGAAATCTTTCCGCCGTCAGCTCGGCGTCCAAGCCCTGCTTCGCCCGTTGCAGCAGCGCTGTGTAATCGAGCCGTGGATCCTGCTCGTCTTTTTCTCGCAGCAACTGCCACTTAGCTGCCCGAACACTCAACTGCGGGCTATGCGACGTGCCGATGCCCAATACGATTTGTGCCATAAGGTATAAAAGACTGAATTTCCTATGAAATGTCTATCCGGAAAGTTCAGAGCGTGTCAAGCGCGGCAAGCGCCATGAGGTGATGGCAAAAGACGATCAGACAAGCGAAAACACTGCGGCACCTGCCTTGGCCGCCCGCTCCGAGGGCCCGTCCAAGCGCCCTCGGAGAGCGCCCATGGGCGTCTCTCAAGCGCCGCTAAAATGGGATCACTTCTTGGGCAAAAGGACTTCTTTCAGTTTAGCGACGACATCAGGTTTCAGCTCGAAAAGGCCGCCCAGTTTCTTGGCGATGGTCGGCCCATCGATCACCTCAATGTCAAGCTTGGACTTCTTCGCTTCTGCCAGCAACTCGGGATCTTTCAATGTATCGACGAACGCCTTCTGCAACAGCTCGAGCCGATCCTTGGCCATCCCCGGCGGAACAGTGTACGGAAATTGGGCGCCGTGGGCGCTGTCGGCGACAGTGACCAGCTGCCTGGCGAGATCGGTCTTGGCGTAATCGATCGCCAGCGGCACTTTCTTGTATCTCGGATGCGACGCGAGAGAAGCTTGTAACACGGCATGAATCTTTCCGGTTTCATAGGCGCTGCGCCAAACTGTTTCGACGGTTTGCCAAGAGCCGCAATAGCCGTCGACCTCGCCGGATTCTACCGCGATTCTCGCACCGGCGCCGCCTTTGTAGCCGTCCAGCACGTCCAGCGGCAGGTTCAACGCTGTTTTGAGGAGTTTGGGGATGTCCGACGTGCTGGTACCCGGCCCGATGGCGGAAATCTTCATCGGGCGCTTAGCATTGATCCAGTCGTTCATGTTGGCAACGCCGCTTTTGTCGTTGAACGTGCACACCGTGTCATATGGGCTCGGTACGCCGAGATAACCGAACTTCCGGGCGTCGAACTTGGTCGCCTCATTGCCCATGACCTGCTGCAAAACCAAAGGCGCGGCCCACGCGCCGACGGTAAGACCGTCAGGTTTGGCGATATTGTAAAGATGATTTGCCGCGATGATCCCGCCGGCGCCGGTCATGTTCTCGACGTAAGTCGTCGGATTGCCCGGAACATGTTTGGAAAAATGGCGCGCGATCACCCGGGTGTACAGATCGAACGAACCGCCCGGCGAGTAGCCGACGATAAAGCGGATCGTCTTACCTTTGAAGAAATCCTGCGCCTGAGCCGGTGGCTCATTAATCGTCGATACCAGCATCAAAACGACGACGGTTATGAACATGAGAATTTTTTGCATTACGTCCTCCCGCAAGTTGAATCTTATCCCCGCCCGATGAACGGAATCGTCTTTTTCTCCGTACGTTCGAGATAACGCGCGAACGTGTATTTGTTCTCGGCCAAATCGGTGTTCGGTCTTGGAATCTCGCGATGCATCAGGCTCTCTTCCACCTTACAAACAAAAAAAGCCAACTCGTTGCCAGCCAATGCATCGACGCCTTTTTCTTTGAAGTCTGCGATATCGCGAACCGTGTGCGCGTTTTTGATGCCGGCGGCTTTAGCCATCGCCTCCAGGTCGGTACTTCCCGCGGTTGCGGTGGGATAGCTGATACGGCTGCCGCTATAGACACCGTTATCGAAGACATAGATCGTCAGGTTTTTCGGCTGCAGATTGCCCAAGGTCGGCAGATTGAACAAAGAGAGCAAAACGCTGCCGTCTGAATCGAACACGATGACCTTGCGATGAGGCAAGGCCAAGGCCAATCCCATGCCGACGCCGATGGCGCAGCCCATCATGCCGACCAGCAGATTGCCTTGATGCTTCGATAAGTGCGACCACTCGATGCGCTGGCCGCTCTGCGAGGTCACCACCAACTGATCGGTCATTTTCGCGGCGAGCAATTCCAGGCATTCGTATCGAATCATAACGAAAACTCCCCGGCAAAGAGCAGCGCGAAAGGCCCGCGCAGCGCATTGGCGGCGCGCACGGCATCACCGATCTTGACTTCCAGCCTGTCGCCGTCTTCGAGCAGCGTGTGCTCGATCCCCAAGCCCTGCAGCACCGGGATCGTATGATTGCCAATGGTGGCGTAAAGAAAACTGTTGCGCTGATCGCCAACGCCGCCCAAGTAGCCGACGATGAGAAGAATCGGCACGCCAAGCTGTTTACCTACCGCAAGCAAACTGTAGCTGGAAACGTAGATGCCGGTATTTTCCATGTAGACGGCGGCTTGTTTGCCGCCGAGAGTCGCGCCCGCGGCGATCGTCACCGCTTCCTGTTCGCTCGCCGCCGCAATCAGCTCCATGCCGGGATCGTCGCGAATCAACGGCACGATCTGACTCAGACGCGTCTCCGGCAGGTAGGTGACGAAATTGATTCCCGCGTCTTTGAGACTCTCAACGATTCGCTTTGCCAGCTCTTCCTTCATAGATGGTAGTGTGAATTATCAAGTAAAACTGCCACGTGCAAACCTCGCTGCTGCGTTGTAGATCAGATCCACACGCAAAAAATTGTGTTCTCGCGCCAAGACGCCAAGACCGCAAAGAAAACCTTCGTTTATTCTACTCTGAACTTGGCGCCCTTTGCGCCTTTGCGCGAATCATAATCGGTGTTCTTGGTCCTTGCGACGGCTACTTCGGATAAGATCTCCCCTGGCCCATTTTAATCGCATTCAAAACTTTCTCCGCGGTGATCGGCAAATCATAGATGCGCACCCCAACCGCGTCGTGCACGGCGTTGGCGATGGCCGCCGCGGTCGGAACCACCGGCGGCTCGCCGATGCTCATCCCGCCGTAGGGCCCATTGCCGACGGGAATTTCTTGAATCACGGTCCTGAGCGCCGGGATGTCTCTGATCGAGGGAATTTTATTCTCGCCGAAATGAGAGGTCATCACTTTGCCGCCGTCGATCACCACCTCTTCCATAAGCGCATAGCCCATACCCATCACGACGCCGCCGTCAATCTGGCCTTGATGCATGAGCGGATTGATCACTGTCCCCGTACTGTGAGCAGTTGTCATTTGTTTGAGACTTACCTGGCCGGTTTCAATATCGACCGCGACCTCGGCTATCTGCGCGCAAAGCGAAGCTTCGGGCCCGGATTCGAAGTTCTGGTAAAAGCCGTGGCCGCGAATTCCCGAGCCGCTCTTAGCTACGATCTCGCCATAACTTATTTTTTTACCCGCCGCCGTCCGTAGCGCGCCATCGCCGGTCAACAAAAGCTGCTGCCCGGCACCGCCCAACATCTTGCTCGCGGCCTCGAGCAGTTGTTCCCGGGCGCGCGCCGCCGCCAGCCGGGTTGCGTTGCCAAAAATGCGCGTGCCCCGGCTGGCGCCGATTCCGGTATCGGCGCCCACCTGGCTCGTATCGAGCGTCTCCAGGCGAATCTTTTCGAGCGGCACTCTTAACTCTTCGGCGGCGACCAATCGCATCGCCGTGTGCGTTCCCGCCCCTTGATCGAGCATCGCGGTAGAAACCGTAACAGTTCCCTGCTCATCGACAGTCACGAAGGCGTGGCACTCACCACCCAGCGGCAGCCACTGCGCGATGGCGATGCCGCGCCCGGTATGTTTTGGTTTCGGCCGGCGGTAGCCGGAGCTTTGCACGGCGCGATTGACGAGCTCGTCGCTCTTGATGTGCGGGATGACGTGGCCGATCGGCGAAACATCCCCGTCACGGAGCAAATTCTTTTGCCTGAACGCCACTGGATCCATACCGAGCCGCCGGGCGATCAAATCCATCTGTGACTCGTTGGCGAAGAAACCCTGGGGATCGCCCGGCGCTCGCATGTGGCCGCAAGGAATCTTGTTCGTGTAAACGATTTTCTCCTCGATCAAAACGTTCGGTATCCTGTAGGGACCGGCGGCTTCTTTCGGGCCGACGAGATAACCTTGAGGCTTGAATGCTCCATAGGCGCCGCTGTCGAATACATATTCCATCCGATGGGCGACCAACCGCCCGTCTTTCTTGACCCCGGTCTTGACCCGCACCACCGCGGCATGGCGTGGATTGCCGGCGATGAATTCTTCGGCATAATCCATCACCTTCTTCACCGGCCTGCCGCTCTTCACCGACAAAACATAGCAGACCGGCACATCCATGAAGTCGCCTTTGCCGCCAAAGCAGCCGCCGATATAGGACGGATGAACGATGAAATTCTCAAGAGCCTGGCCGAACGCGGTGGCGACTTGCTGGCGCAGCGCGAACGGCACCTTGGAGCAGGCCCAGATGTCGGCGCCGCTATCGCCTCGCCCCTGCACCACGCACGCGTGCGGCTCGATATACGCCTGATGCACCGGCTTGGTCGTAAAGATGTTCTCGACGACGATATCGGCTTGGCGGAAGCCCGCCTCGACGTCGCCCTTTTTCCAGTCCATGTGAACGAACACGTTGCTCGGCGTCTCGATCGGGTGCAGCAGGCCACGGTAACCCTGCACATCGGGATGCAGCAGCGTCGCCGCCGGCTGGAGCGCTTCGAGCGGATCGAGGAGCGGTTCCATTTCCTCATATTCCACGTCGATCAGCTCCACGGCCTGCTCGGCAATGGCCTCGCTCTGCGCTGCGACAGCCGCCACCTTCTCGCCGATAAACCGGACGACACCGTTTGCCAGGAGCGGCATGTCGTAAATTTTTCGCCCGATCAAAAGACCTTTCACGTCTTCGCCTGTGGCGATGGCCTGCACGCCGGAAAGAGCCAGGGCGCGGCTGGCATCGATTTTTTTGATGCGACCGTAAGCGATTGGGCTGCGCAGAACCTTGCACCAGAGCATGCCGGGCAATACGACATCCGTGGCATAGATCGCCCGGCCCGAGACTTTCTCGGGACCCTCGAGCCGGGTTGTAGGAGTTCCGATGATTTTGCGAGCGCCGGTTAAATTGTTCGTGTGGCGCGCCTTGATGGCTTGCTTCACTTTATAATTTCCGCGATGGACACGCTGAACTCCGGTTACTCCCTGCCGGCGGCATCCAGAGCAGCTTGCAGGCATACACCGTGCAGGTCTACGGCGGTCAAGCCGCAATAATCCAAGCTATAGCCGGGCCGCACGTGCGCCATGCCGTCTTCCAGGAGGCGCTGCAAGACAATGCGTCTGAAACTGCCGTGGCCCATGACTCCTTCGTGCTCCTGGAGATCGGCCTCTTCGTGCGTCGAAAAATAGACCGCCTGCTCGCGTGTCAGTCCGTAGTGCGTGGTCAGCGCTTTGAAAAACTCCGCGGACCAATATCCCGTCTGTTCCTCGGTCGCGCCGGCGGCATAGAATTCGGCGACGGTGCCTTCCCAAAGAATCGATCTTTTAAAATCGAGCTTGCAACGGAACTCAGCCAACATCGGTGACAGAAAAATCTCATCTTCGCTAATGCCCAGGGCCGCAGCGGTCTGCACCACCACGTGGACGTGACCAGGCGGTTTGGGATGAATCAACTCATCGGCGAGCTTCGCCGCCATCGGGCCCATGAGATCCCGATGCTTGCGAAAAAAAGCAATATGTTTGTGGTATGAGGCGGCCTCCAAAGTATTGATCTCGATGGTGTAAGAGCCCCAGTTCTTGAAAAACATTTTTAGCGCCTTTTGCGGCAGGGTTCCGGCTTTCAACTGTTGCATGAACGGCGCATCGGTAACTCTTTCTTGCCAGCGCTTGGCCACTTTTTGATAATGCTCTTCGACTTGTTTACCGGCCTGGTGGGCGCCGATCGGTGTCGTCATTCGATTCTCCTTATTAGTCTCGATTAACCGCGGCTGCGGATGATGGGTTTTCCTTCGCTCTTTTCCAGATAGCGCACGAACAGATACTTGTTTTCCAGCGGGTCCATATCCGTGCGCAGGATATTGCGGTGGTCTTTGCTCTCTTCGATCTTGCAGACGACAAATCGCAAACCGTTTTCACTCAGAGCCGCGGTCATTTCCTTCTGGAAAGACTCAAGATCGCGCACCGTCACGGCTTTTTCGATGCCGGCGCCCCGCGCCATTGTCGCCAGGTCGGTCCTGCCGGCGGTTGCCGTGGGTTCGCTGATCCGGGTGCCGCTGTACGACGCATTGTCGAAAACAAAGACAATCAAATTGTCCGGGTTGAGATTGGCCAGGGTTGGAAGGTTGAACAAAGACAGTAGAACGCTGCCGTCGGATTCCAACACGATGACCTTTCGATGCGGCAAAGCCACCGCCAAGCCGATGCCGACGCCGAGCGCGGTTCCCATCGTGCCGACCAGAAGATTGCCTTCGTGCTTCGACAAGTGCGCCCATTCGATTTTCTGCCCGCTCAATGAGGTGACCACGATCTGGTCCGTGACCAGCGGAGCGAGTAGCTCGAGACAGTTGTACCTGATCATCGGGTAAAGTCTCCGCTAAAGAGAAGAGCCACCGGCAGCTTGAGAGCCTGGGTATGGCGGCCCGCGTCCTTGATGCAGGTTTCTAAATTCTGCCCGCTCTCGACGAGACGGTATTGAATTTCCAGAGCGTCGAGAATCGGCGTGACATAGGCTCCCGAAACCGCGTAGACGGAATTATTGCGCTGGTCGGCAAAACTTCCCAAATGGGCAATCAGCAGCAGCAGCGGCACTCCAAAGCGCTTGGCAATGGAGAGAATGCTATAGCAGGAAACGTAAAGGCCGGTGCATTCCATATAGACCGCTACTTGCTTGCCGCCCAGTGCCGCGCCGGCGCCTATGGTAACGGCTTCGGCTTCGCTGGAAACCGCGATAAGCTTGAAAGAACCGTCATCTCTGAGCAGCGGCAGCATCTGGCTGAGCCTGGTCTCGGGCAAATAGGTAATGACGTCTATGCCGGCGTCATGCAATCCACTGACGATTCTTTGCGCTAGTTCTTGTTCCATGGGGACTCTAGCTAAATCGGAGATGGAATCTCCAGTGTTATCTAGGACCGCTAACGTGGATGCGCGGATCGAGTCCGCGCATGACAAGCACGATGAGTAAACTTGACGTGCTTGTCACTTTATGCCCAGTTCTTGATTGACTTCGCGCTGCAGCGAGAAATCGAACAGTTTCGATGCGGCAACAGGTTCCTTCAACTTCAGCAGTTCAGCTTCGGCCCTGAGAAACTCTTCGAGATCCTTCTGTGCGGGTATTCCGTTCGATGTGAAGGCCGGTTTGGCGAGCCGATATGACTCCAGAGCGACGGGAAACTCGACGTTTTGATACTTTGCCAGAACTTCACTCGCGCCCCGCTCGTTTTCGAAGAAGTAACGGTTGGCTTTGGCGCGCGCGCGCAGAATGCGTTTCAACAAAGGTCTGTGCTCGCGGAGGAATTTCTCCGTCACGGCGGTGCCATTCTGCAGGTTGGCGAGATCGTCCATAGCCGAGCCGAGAATGTTCATGTTAAATTTATCGCGCGCCAGGATAACCGTCGGCGGAGAAAGGGCGGCAACGTCGATGGCTCCGGTAACAAGACTTTGAAGCTGTGCCGGCACATCTCCCCCGACCACCACGGTCAGATCCTTATCCGGATCGAGGCCGCCCTTGCGTATCAGGCGCGTCGCCGCCGTGTGCTGGGAGCCGCCGAACGTAGTCGTACCCAGGATCTTGCCTTTCAACTGGGAGATTGATTTTAATTCCGGCCTGGCCACCAGCCAAAAAAGATTTCGTATGAGACTCACGGTGAGAACCTTCATCGGAATCTCGCTGCGCGACATAGCCCGGATGACGGTGCCGATCCCGTTGGTAGCCTGAACTTGTCCGCTCAGAGCCGCCGCCACCGCGACGTTTCCCCGGATCTGAACGATTTCGACGTCGAGACCTTCATCGCGAAAGAATCCCCGCTCCTTGGCGACGTAAAGATCGATGGCGGCGATGCTCCGGCTGGGAATCGAGAATGCTATCTTCTCATAGCCCGTCTGCGCCCAAACCGAGCGAACCGGAAAAAGAGCTGCGATCAATACCAGACCAACAAACGCCCGCGCTCGGGCGCGATCCAATCTCTTGCCCATTGGTATCCTCATTGCCTTGGCATAGGCTCCTTTGTAATTGTCATTGTCACGCAATTGATCTACTTCGGCGTTTCGCCCATTTCCTTCAAGATCTCGCGCACCAGGCTCAACTCGAAGACGTCCTCGATTGTGACGTTCTTTTTGGATTCGACGTTCCAACGCGTGCTCTCGAGAACCTTTTCAAGCGTCGGCTTCGATACCAGGAGATTACGACTATAGTTTTTAGCGCTGAATTGGTAGGCCTCTTCCGCCACCTCGGGTGTCGATCGGCCCCACTGCGATAATATCTTGATGGCGCCCTTGGGATTATCGAGAATAAACCGGTTAGCCCTCAGCAGAGCGCGGGTGACCTTCTTTACTTCGTCGCGATTGTTCTTGAGCTTCTGTTCATGAACGCCGATCCCATTGACCGGGAAAGCAAACAGATCGCCGACGCTCAACAAGGTCTTGAAGCCCGCGGCTTCGGCTCTTAAATTTCCCGGAGGAGTGACGAATGCCGCCTGAACCACCCCGCTTTGAAGCTGCGCGACCCGCGCCGAGCTGCTGCCCGCTGCCACGAACTGGATGTCGTTTTTGGGATCCAGTTTAAAGTGCACCGACGTTAACCGCGCCAGGATGTCGACCAGAGAGCCAAAGGAGCTGATCGCGATCTTCTTGCCCTTGAGCTCGGCAAACTTTTGGATACTCGGGTGAACCACTATCGCGTGATTGGGACGCTCGATTAAAATGCCGGCAACTTTAAGCGGCAGACCGCGAAGATTCGCCGTCACTACCGATTGCAAAATCAAATTATAGTCGATATTGCCGGAGGCCAGAGCGGCCACCGATACGTTGGCGTTCATCTGGATGAGCTCCGCTTCGAGTCCTTCTTCCGCGAAAAATCCTTTGAATTTAGCGACACCGCCGCTGAGAAAAGACATATCGGGATTCGAGACCGCGATACGTATTTTTTGCGCCTGCGCCGAACTCAGAGAAAACCCAAGCGCGAGTACCTCGATGGCGCATAGGAAAAAAATCGTCCTTGCCTTGGTTCGGGCTCTCATAACAACTTATACTCCTTTCCAACGTGATTCATTGCGCCTCAGTAAACTCCCCGGTAAACAAGAGCGCAACCGGCTGCTTCAACGCATGCATCGCGCGCACGGCATTGCTTACCTTAGCACCGATATTTCCGCCGTCTTCGATGATCCGATATTCGATACCCAGAGCCTCCAGCTGAGGAATCATGCGACACCCGTACTGGGAATAAAGAAACGTGTTTCTCTGATCCTCCACGCTGCCGATGTAGCTTACCAGAAGCAGCATCGGCACGCCGTAGCGAATCCCCACAGTCAACAGATTGTAGGCGGATACGAAAACTCCGGTCCCCTCCATGTACACCGCCGCGCGTTTACCCGCCAAAGCGGCGCCCGCTGCAATTCCCACGGCCTCCGCTTCGCTCGCCACCGGCACCAGCATGAACGTATCGTCGGCTTTCAGCAGCGGCAGCATTTCGCTCAATCGGGTCTCGGGCACATGACTGATGAAGTCGATTCCCGAATTTTTTAGTGCAACCACCATTCTGTTTGCAAGCTCGGCCTTCATGATGGCTCTATCCGCGTCCCTGAAAGATCGGTTTACCTTCGGTGCGTTCCAGATAGCGCACAAACCGGTACTTGGTCTCCAACAGATCCACATCGCTCCGCGTGATGTTGCGGTGGCCGACGCTCTCTTCTATTTTGCAGACAACGAAGCGCAAGCCGCCGTCGTGAAGAGCCGCCGTCGCTTCTTTCTTAAAATCCGCCAACGCCGACACCGTCACCGAATGCTCGATACCCGATCCTTTGGCCACCGCCGCCAGGTCGGTCTTGCCCGCCGTCGCGCTCGGGTAGCTGATTCTCGTGCCGCTGTAGGCCTGGTTGTCGAAAACGAATACCGCCATATTGGGCGGGTTCAGATTGGCCAGGGTGGGCAGGTTGAACAGAGAAAGGAGAACACTGCCGTCGGACTCGAAGACAAAAACTTTGCGCTGCGGCAGCGCCAGGGCGAGCCCGATGCCCACGGCGAGAGCATTGCCCATCGAGCCCAGGTTGAGGTCCGCCTCCCGCTTGGAGAGGTGCCCCCATTCCACTCTCTGTCCGCTCAAAGACGTGACCACGAGTTGGTCGGTCATGAGCGGCGCCAGCCATTCGAAGCATTCATAACGAATCATAAGGTAAAATCCTCTGTGAAGAGTAAAGCCACCGGCTGTTTGAGCGCGTTCATCATGCGCACCGCGCCTTTGACTTTGCCTTCGAGCCTTTCGCCATTTCGTATCACCTGGTACTGGACATCGAGAGCTTCGAGCTGGGGGATCAGCTTGATACCTCTCTGGACATAAAGAAAGCTGTTGCGGTGGTCTTCGAAACTGCCGACATAACTGACCAGGAGCAACATCGGGACGCCGTAACGCACGCCAACGGTCAAAATGTTGTAGCAGGAAACATAGACCCCGGTTCCTTCCATGTAACTCGCAACCACCTTGCCGCCGAGGGCGGCCCCGGCGGCGATCGACACACCTTCGGCCTCGCTGCCGACCGGCACCAGTTGAAAAGAACTATCGTTTTGCAGGAGCGGCAGGATCTGGCTCAGCCGGGTCTCGGGCAAATAAGTAATGAAGTCGACTCCCGCCGCGCGCAAACCGTGCACGAGGCCCTGGGCGAGATTTTCATCCATCCTTACTTTGCCTTTCCTTTGTAAAGACCATCGATGTAACCGCTGTCGTCGAGCTCTTTAAGGAAGCGGGCATCGACAAAATGCTCCGGCCGCACGGACTTGGCCTTGGGATTCTCGTCGGCTATGGCGTCGAGCACGGTCTGAATTCCCGCCAAGGTCGGATACTGCTTGCGCGGATACTTTTGATCGGTGGCCGAGAGGTCGTAACTTCTTTCGAGAATCGCCCGGTCGCTGGTCTGCCGCAGATACTTGGCCAGCACCGTGACGCTGGTCTTGCGATCGCTCTTCATCAGATGAACCGCATCGATCTGAGATTTGACGTAGCGTTTTACCGTATCCGGGTTGTCTTGGATAAAGCGGCGCGAAGTCGCAATGCCGTTGTGCAGAAACGGCAGCCCCAACGCGCCGATGTCGGCCAGGGCGGTAAACCCCTCTCGTTCCGCGACGATGCTTGTCGGAGGACTGAGCAGGGTAGCCTGCAAAAGTTTATTGCGCAGGGAGATCAGCCGCTCCGGGGTGCCGCCGACGACGATGAATTTGACGTCCTTTGATTTCAAGCCGAGTTTTTGCAGGGCGAACTCCGTGGCCACCAACGATGCGCCGCGAATCGACGCCAGCCCGATGACTCCACCCTTGAGCATCTCGGCTGATTTAATTTCCGGCTGGCTCATGAAAATAAAATCCAGCGTTGCCATACCGCCGGCAACGTAGACCAGATCCGAACCTCTGAGATTGCTTTCAATCACGACCGGACCCGAAGCCTGGATAAAATCCAGCTCCCGCGAAAGCAGAGCCATGACTCCGATGGTGGTCCGAGTCCGGATCAGTTCGGCATCCAGTCCGTTTTTCGCAAAAATGCCGGTCTCCTTGGCCAGCCAGGTCACGAGCGACCCGGGCGCATCGGAACTGTAACCGACCTTGATCTTCCTCGACTGAGCGTCAGCGCCCGCCGGACTCCAGAGGCTCGACAGCGCCACTGCCCAGATAATCACTTTTGCTAATTTCATAGATTGCATACTCCCACGGGCAGGCACGGAGGCCTGACCCTACATAAGCCGTCGTTATAACCGATTTGAACCACTACCTTCTTCTTGGCAGTTTGACACCGAGCCACATCCCCCGTTGCTCCGCCTTACTTATCTTTCTTGCCGGCATGTTTTTTCAGTTCCGCAAGCTCGTCGGCGAGATATTTTTTCTTGAGATCCATAAACTTCGCGCCTTTCGGCACTTTGATTCCCTTCCTGGAACTATACTCGGCATTTTGACTGTGATTGCCGGCGACCGCGTTATCGGCCTGGATGACCGCTTCGTCTGGCCACATGCCGAGCGAATAACCGGACCACGGCGGGCGTGGATTCAATTTCGGCAAACCTAACTCGTCCCAGATTTCCCGCGCCCGTTCCATAAACGGCCGCTT
The DNA here is from genome assembly GCA_009379725.1 of Deltaproteobacteria bacterium. Classification (GTDB taxonomy): domain Bacteria; phylum Desulfobacterota; class Binatia; order UBA9968; family UBA9968; genus WHTF01. The sequence goes on along the minus strand of WHTF01000012.1, from coordinate 11,700 downwards.
CGGCAGAGCTACCGGCGGAAATGGCGCTTTCAACGTAGCATCGACCAGCAACGTCGAATCGGTCACATCATAGTGCTCGCCGTCGGCGACATAGCGGATCGGGTTCCAAGGCAGCGGCCGGTTCGGCACGATTTTCATGTCCCGGTGCGGCTGGCAGCGGTTGGCCATGGCCCATAGCAGCGACTGGGCATCGTGCGGGTCGATATCTTCGTCGACGCAGACGATAATTTTGTGAATCACCCGCGACGGCAGCAGTCCTTCCAGAGCGCGCCAGGTGTCATCGGGTTTTTCTTTCTTGATTTGAATGACCGCCACCTGCCGGTTGAGCAGATCCTCGTACAGCGCCACGCGGCGCGCGGCGACGCCGACGTTTTTAATCAAGTGGTTCAATGCCAGAGTTTCGTAGGCGGATTGCTTGATCTTGCTCGATTCGCTCGGCGTCAGTTGGCTGATCATCGAAACATAAATGGGATTTCTCTTGTGCGTGATGCAGGTGACTTCAAAGACCCCGTTCAGGTCGCCGGGGTCGAGATAGCCGTGCGCCTCGCCGAACGGGCCGTCGGGTTCCAGATAGTCCGAGGGAATTTTTCCTTCAATGACGATGTCGGCGTGCGCCGGCACTTCGAGATCGACGGTCTTGCACCGGACCATTTCCAGGGGACCGCGCGCCAGACCTCCCGCCAGAGCCACTTCGTCGACGCCATAGGGGACCGGCTGAACCGCCGCATAGGTAATGCACGGAGGGCCGCCGAGGACGATGGCCGCATCCAGAGGAATTCCCCTTTCGTTACATTTCTCCCAATGAATCGCCGTGTGCTTGAGGCTCCCCCACATGATGCCGGTCTTGAGCGGGCCTTTGATTTGGCCGCGGTAGACGCCCATATTCCTGACGCCGGTATCGGGATCCTTGGTGATCCAGCAACCGGCCGTTAGATAAGGCGCGTTATCAAAGCCGGGCGTGGAGATCGGGATCGGCAGTTTGTACAGGCCGCCGCAACGGATCAGCTCCTCGCCTTGATAGACGACTTCCTGAACCGGACCTTCTTTGACAAGTATCGGCTCGATGGGCTTTTCCAACGCTTGGGTCCAGATCGCTTCGACCTCGCCCTCTTTACACATAAGCCCGAGTGCATAGATCCTCTGCGAAGCTGCAAGCCCGCCGATCAAAACCGGGATGTCGTACTTTTTACCTTTGGAGTCGTAGATCTCCTCGAAGTAAAAAGCCTTCCTCTGCTGCTCGTCCAAGCCGCGAAACTGCCAGCGCACCAGCGGGTGCATCTCGGTATCCTTGTTGATGGGTTTCTTCACCCTAAAAAGCAGCCCCTCTCGTTCGAGGACCTGCACATATTCAGAAAGATTTTTGTAATAAGCCATTATCGATCCTTGCTGCGTTCTCGCAGGCTGCTGAAAAAGCCTCATATGCTTCGTTGCGCTCAATCGCCTCGCTTCCGCTCGTCGGATTTTCGCACGCCTTGCCTCTGAGGTCTTTTTGAGCAGCCTGTAACCAGACTTTTTCAGCAAGCTTCGGGTCGTTGCTCATAAGTTCTTCACTCGGCGCGCGCTAAACTTTCAAATAATTCTCCCACACGTGCTCGGCCTTGAAGCCTAAAAGTTTGTTGGCCTTGGTCGAATCGACGCCGCTCCAGTTGCCGGTCAAACCCGGCGCCGTCGGAATGCGTTTGTCGAGATATTTGGCAACGAGCTCGGCCGTCGGCTCTCTCATACTGCTGGTCGGCGCCGCGACGATCATGACTTCATGGCCGGTAAATTCAACCTGCAGCGCCAACCGGCACGCCGTTGCCGCATCGCGGGCGTCGATGTACGCCCATGAAGTGTTGGCGCGCGCGCCGGGATTTTTCCAACGCTCGCGAAGCAACCCATAGTTCGGATCGAAGTTGACCCCGGGAAGACGCAGGCTACAGATCGTCATCTCCGAATGCGTGGTCACTATGCTGCCGGCGATCTGCTCGCCGACGACTTTCGACAAGCCGTAGGGGTCCTGCGGTCTGGACGGATGCTTTTCATCCAGTGGCAAATATTCCGGCAAGAAGGGCTTTTGCGCATAGATAAATCCGAACGCCGCGGTGCTCGACGCGATGACAACTTTTTTAACTCCGAGATCGCCGGCCGCTTTGAGCACGTTATAGCTCGCCGTCACATTGTTGCCGAAGATCTCCGCATCCGGCGCCAGGCCCGGCGCTTGATAAGCGCCCAGGTGCACCACCCCGTATGCGTTGGTGAGAGCTTCATAGAGATGACCCGAGCTGCGCAAGTCGGCGATCCAACTCGGGCACAAATTCGCCGCGGGCGGCACTCTGTCCAAAGACAGCACCCGGTAGTCATGGGACAACAGTTCGTGAATGACGAGCTGCCCCAATCGCCCACTACCGCCGGTGACGACGATCTTTTTCACGATTGCTTATAGTTACCTTCGCTCAGTGAGTTCAGTCAATCATTTTTCCTCAAGAAAAATTAAAGCCTGTATTAAATACTTTTAAATTGACACCTCGTTAATGGCTTTAAAATCTTGGGGACTGGAGCCAGCTTAGCGGGAATGAAAACCGTGTTAGACGATCTGGGAGCAAAAAACCCAGAGATTCGCACTGTGAAACCTGAGGATCTTCTCGAATAGGCGGCTCGCTCGATCCGGAGTTCAAGCTCCGTAGAGTTCGTCGATAAAGCCGCTATCATCAATCTCTCTCAGGTAGTGCAGATCCCACGGTTCAAGTGGGGCTACCCGAGCCATGTTGGGATCCTTTGCCACGTCCAGCTCATAGACATTTTGTATTGCCGCAGGGAGCGGGTAAGGTTTGATTAAGAGCAGCTTTGCCCATTCCGTCTGCAAGTGTCGATAGTATTGTTCCTCGTTCAACATATAATACCCGGCCAAGTTTTTTTGCAGAATACTCACCACCTTCGCCGGCTGCGTCTTGAAGAAGTGGATCGTCTCTATCAGCGCTTTTAGAAACCCGATAACGTTCTCTCTGTTCTCTCGAATATAGCCGGTCGTGGTCAAGATGGTCGTGTTGTGAATCACCGGACGGTCCGGCAGGTCGATAATTTTTAGTCCCGAGTTTTTTCCGTACAGGTCAAAAGGCATATCCACCAGCGCGGCGCTGGCCTCGCCGGCCACCACTTTGTCCACGTAATTCCGCCGGTCCGCCGCCATGCTCTCGATAGGCGCTATGCGGATCTCATCATCGCGAAAACCGAACTGTTTAAGAATGGTCGTAAAGTTGCCGACGACGCAAGGCGCCTTGGAATGGCATACGATTTTGCGTCCGCGGAGATCCTGGACTCCATCAATCTCGGGTGCGGCGACGAGACGGTCATCCCACCGGTTTTGAGTCTGCGCCAGGTAGACGAGCCGCTTGTCTCCTCGACTTCGAGCCCGATAGGTCTCGTGATGCAATCCGCTGACGAAATCGATCTCGCCTGCAAAGATCAGGCTCGTGCGATGCGCCATCGTTGGCGCTTTCGCTCCACCGACCACATCGAGCTCAATTTCAAAACCATACTTTTGCGTGACACCCGATTCCTTGAATACGGTAAGAAGCGGCAGGTGAGAGGAATCGCTGGCGAGCAGAGCTATTTGACGCATACAGGTAGTCTCCAGTTTGACCGTTTAGTATAGAATTTGCTTCCCCCACTTTTTTCTGACTTGCTGCGCCAGCTCCGGCGGCACTATGACCGACGCGGGGAAGTCTTTGATCCATTCATACGGGCGGCAGGCATCGATAACGGCGCGAGAATTGAAACTCGCGTCCCGATCTTTTCGCTCCTTTGGAAGAATCGGATCAAGCGGGCTGCTCCAGCAGCGTCTGAGAATTTCGATATCCTCCACCGGATCGCAACGAGTCGTCATCGCCCAGATCACGTCCTTCAGATCGGTCGGATCGATATCGTCGTCGACGACGACGGTGAAACGGCCCAGATAAGCCGCGGCATGACACTGGGATGCGATCATACCGGCCTGACGGGCATGTCCCGGGTAACGCTGCTTGATGGCAACGGTGGTGAATAAACGCGTATTGCCTTCCGGAGGGCACCAGACGCCGGCAATATCGGGAACGCCGGCTCGCTCCAACTCCTCCCATATCATGGCGGATCGCCAGAAGCTCTTGTAAAAGGTTGCTTCGGTCGGCGGCCGGCTCGGTGGCGCTCCCGTCATAATCGGGTCATTGCGAAAATAAACGCGCCGCACGCGGATAACCGGCTCCTCCCGTACCGCGCTGGCATAATAGCCGGTCCACTCACCCAGCGGCCCCTCAGCCTTGCGTTCTGAAGGGAGGCATTCCCCTTCGATAATAAGCTCCGCGTTAGCGGGCACGGGGAGACCGCACCGCTCGAGACGAACGACTTCAAGCGGCTCACGTCTCAAACCGCCGGCAAAATCATATTCCGAGAGACCGTAGGGGACCTCGAACGCCGATGCCATAAAAAGCAGCGGATCATAACCGATGGCGACCGCTACAGGAAATGACCGTCCCTGGGCAAAATACTTTTCCATCTGGATGCGTCCATGACGGCCCGGCGACATGTAAAGTCCGAGATTCTTGTTGTCATGGATCATGATGCGGTAGGTTCCGATATTCACCCATCCTTCGTCGGGGTCGCGGGTGATCGTGATATGGCCTGTGCCGATGTAACGGCCACCGTCACCGATGTTGTAATGAGGCGTCGGGAACCGTAGCAGATCGACATCTTTTTCCTCCCAGACATTTTCCATGAATACCCCGTCCTTGACTTGGACCGGCGGTAAGGGCTTCATCTCTTTAATTCGTTGGCGCCAAGTCCTGACAAATTCCATGGTGGGAAGGTCCAAGGGCATGTCGGTCGTCAATGCAACCCGCTTGATAGAGTTGAGCAAACCCACGGCGAGGCGCCAGCCCTTGGGGTATCCCTTGATAGCGTCAAAGACAATGCAGGGCGCGATCTGCGCTTCTTTGCGGGCCATCTCCGTGATGGCGCCGATTTCGAGGTTCCAATCCGCGCCCTCCACGGTGCGAAGCTCGCCGAGGTCTTCCACCTGACTGAGCCAGTCTCTAAGATCGCGATAACTCATCTTGCCTCCTTGGCATAAAGTTGACGGAAGAGTCCCTCCCGCTCGATTTCCGAGATGAAACTATTATCGATGAAGTCAGCCGCTTTTGCGCTGCCGGTTTTCGCCTCTGCTTCCAGGACTGTGTTTACCGCATCCGAATTGACGAAAGGAATCCGTTCGAGATGCTTGACTCCATAAATTCTATAGAGTTCAGCTAAAATCTCGGGATCTTTGACGCGAGTATATTTGGAAAATATTCGTAGCGTACTTTCCCGATCTGTTTTCACTCTGTGGATCCCCTCGGAATAACCGCGCAAGAAGCGCAGCGTTAAATCTCGGTTTTTGGTCAGATAATTTTGCGTCGCCGCGATCGGCGAATTCGGATAGGGGATCTCCAGGTCGCCAAAGTCGACGAGTTCCTTGAGCCCGAGTTTTAGCGCTTGTAGATTCGTCGGCGGCGAGATCACGCCGGCATCGATATTCCCCCCTGTTATGGCGCCCAAAAGCTGTGGCATTCCTCCGGTCTGAATCACAGCCACGTCCGTCCCCCTGCGCAGACCCCACTTCTTGAGCGCCAGGTCTAGAGCGAAATCCGTCGATCCGCCGAGACGCGTCACGCCAATTTTCTTTCCCTTGAGATCGGCTGACGACTTGATCTCCGGTCTCGACATGAGCGAGAACACCAGCCGATTGATGGTATTGGCGATCATCTTTAGTTCCGCCCCTCGCAGAGAAGCCTGAACCGCCGCATTGGCGCCCACACGCACGAACTGCACGTCGCCGCTGAGGAGCGTTTGCATCACCACCGACCCGCCACCGACATAAAGCAGTTGAACATCGACGCCGTGGCGGCTAAAGATGCCGAGGTCGTGAGCGACCCAGAGCGGCCCCATGGCCCCGCTGATGGCGCTATAAGCAACCCGCACGGGCGCCGCCGAGCTGGGCTCGATACTCAGAAACAATTGGGAGCTCGTCATAATGACGGCGATAACCAGCGCCCTCAGCTTGAATCGGCCCAAGACAATCGGCATCAGTTTCATCTTTCCCTCTCAGCGATTTCGATTTTCGACGACGTATCGGCAAGGTCACGCTACTGTCATCGACCGACCGTGATACCTCGTCACATTTATTGTTCACCGTTTTAAAGAATCCGGTTTTCCTTCAGAGCTCGAGCCAACTGTTCCCGTGCTTCGACAGGCATGGGCTCGGTTTCCCATTTGGGAAAACGTTTGACGTCGAAACCGCGCATGCGAAACACTTCGCGCAGCGGCACGCGGCCGTATTTACGCAACTCCGCTGCGACCAAACGCGCCGCGGTGTCGACGCGCTTTTGCGCCTCGACGGCGCGCGCATAGTCTTGCGTATCCAGCGCCTTGAACAACTCGACGCAAAGCTCGGGTACGAAGCTGGTCGGCGGATTGATCATTCCGGCCAGGCCGAAGGGCACCAGGCCAAAGAGATCGGCGTTGCCGGTGAACACCGAGACATCCGGCAGCAGTCTGACGTATTCGAGCAGCGCCCCCTGGCCGTACGCCACCTTGATCCCTTTGAGCGTAGGCACCTGTTCTTTCATGCGCACGGCAAATCCCGGCGGCACGGAAATTCCGGAATATTTGGGATTCTCGTAAATAAAAATCGGCAGCGGCACGGCCTTGGCCACGGCTTTGTAGTGCGCGACGATCTCGTACTCTGTGTGATCCGAATAATAATAAGGCGGGACGATGGCCACGGCATCGGCTTTGTTCGCCGCCGCGTGCTCGGCCAGCTCAACGGTGCTTTGCGCGTCCGCCGTGCCGACGTGAATGATCACCGGCACGCGCCCCTTGGCTTGGTCGAGCGCGATGGCCGCGGCTTTCTTGCGCTCGTCGACCGACATCGCCGGCCCCTGGCCGGTGGAGCCGAGTACGAATAAGCCGTGCACTCCGGCGCCGATGTGAAAGTCGACAAGCTGGCGCATGATCTCTTCGTCGACCCTGACCTTTTCATCGAAAGGCGTGATGATCGGCAACAACACTCCTCGGATCATTTTTCCTCCTAATTCCGTGAAAAAACGCTAGCACGCTGCTGAAAAAGACTCATATGCTTCGTTGCGCTCAAACGCCTCGCTACAACGTACTCAGTACGTACGCCTTCGCTCGTCGATTTTTCGCGCGCCTTGCCTCTGAGATCTTTTTGAGCAGCCTGCAAATCAGCTCTATGTGGTTTATACCTTCTCCTCTTGCGGGAGAAGGCAAGAGCTTGCCCCGGACTAGATCCGGGATGAGGGGTAGCTAAATTTTCACCCTCACCTAACCCTCTCCCGTCAAGGGAGAGGGAAATAAATCGGAATTCACACGGCAAAATAACTTTCAGTTTGTTCCTTTAGCTCTGACCCCGGCAAAACTGTGCAGTTGGATCATCTCGCCGGCGCGCTCCTGCGTCACAACTCCTTTGGGGACGCCGCCGTTGAGCGCCGTCTCGATGGCGCCCGCGACGATGCTACGAAACTTGATCACGCCTCGATCGGAAACGCCGAGCTGTTCGTCGCGCTTTCCCAACGCGCCTTGGGTCGATTGGGTCATCACGTCTTCCTGCCGGATGTTTCCCTTAAACGGCATGTACTTGCGCCGGTCGTATTCCTTCACCTCGTGCTTGGGCGTTTCCCGGGCGCGCATTTGTTTCAGATGTTGAAAAAATTCCGCATCGGACCCGGTGTAATAATCCACGGTGAAGATCATGAAATGATCGTCGTCGCCGGGCGTAAGAAAAAGAATATGCTCGCACTGCGAGCCATGACGCAGCAGCGCCGCTGCATCGAGCTTGGCGTGGACAAACTCGGTATCGCCTACTTGAATAATGCTCGGCATGGCCAGACTCATTTCGTCTGCCCACTCCGTGCCCGTTTCAGGACCGGGCTTGGTCATCACGACTTTCATGCCGTAATCCATTTCGACGTAATTGAACTCCGGCATGTTCTTATAGCCGAAGAACTGGTCGCCCCAGCTTTGTTCGCCGTAACCGGCATGGCGATGAAGGATGCAGATATGCGCCGGGTCGGCCGAGTTCTCGAAGAAGTTAAACCAGTTGTAGTCGCAATGACGCACCGGTTCGACCTGTCTCTGCCCGCCGCGGTCGACGAGCGGCGAATACTTGGGCAGCGGCGGCGGGTTGTCCTGATCCGCTCCCATGTAGGCGAAGATCAAACCGCCCAATTCCTGAACCGGATACGACAGATGCTTTACCTTGCGGCAGAACTGGCTTGCGGCCGGCTCCGCCGGCTGCTCCAGGCACTGGCCGGAGACGTCGAACAGCCAGCCGTGATACGGGCAGCGCAGTCCGCCGTCTTCGATATCGCCATACTCCAGCGACGTTCCGCGGTGCGGGCAGTGCAGTCCCAGAAGGCCGAGCTTGCCGAACTGGTCGCGGAACAGCACCAACTCCTCGCCCAAAACTTTGACCGCCTGCGGAATGTCATGTAAGTCCCGCGCCGTTCCCACGGCCAGCCAGTATTTGCGAAACCATTCGCCGGCCGGCGTCCCCGGCCCAACCCGCGGAATATCGGCCGGCGCAACCTTTTTGGTCTTTCTCTTGGCAGCTACTTTCACCACTCTGCACTCCCTATCCCATAATCTGACGTTGAACCTTGAACTTTTGAACTTTTGAACGAGTTCGAACCATGGTTATTTGAAACCATATTCCTTCCATCGTTTAAAGACATTCTCCCGCATCGCATCCGTCGGCTCCGCCACTTCGCCGCGAAAGTTCTGCTTGATCGTCAAGTCGAGCATCAGTTTTGAAGTCAGCCCGTCCACCGTCGCCGACGGCTCCAGCGAGCTGGTGATGCCGCGCGGGATAACATACATGTCGGTCGCCGGCTGAAACCGGGTTGTCAGCGCCCAGAGAACTTCGTTAGGATCTTCCAGGACGATATCCTCGTCGACGACGATCACGTGCTTCCACTTGCCGCTTCGCGTGTAGAGCGAAGCGGCGAGAATGTTGTCGACGATCCCCGGTCTCATGAGCCGCTTTTCCAATTGCAGAATCAAGACAATCGAAACGCCCCACGGCGGCGCATAGGCTTTTTTCAATGCCGGGTACGCCGGCTTCAACTCTTGATAGGCCGCCACGGCATAGGTCAGCGCATCGACATAGAGATGTTCGTGCGGCGGCTTGCCGAGCCAGATGTTGTGGTAGATGGGATTTTTGCGGTGAGTCACCGCTTTAACGGTCATGATTCGTTCGTTCGGCACCTGCGCCGTCGTATAGCCGCAAAACTCGCCGAACGGCCCCTCGTCACCGGTTTTCGCCGGTATCGTCAGTTCGCCTTCGAGCACGATCTCGGCCAGCGCCGGCACCTCCAGATCGATGGTGCGGCACTTGACCACATCGATGGGCTCGCCCACCAGCCCGCCGGCGATGTCCAATTCGTAAACGCCGATGCGCGGTTCGAACTGTGAAGCGACGTAAACCGACGGCGGCACGCCGATGCAAACGGCGACTTCGAATTTCTTCTGGCCGCGCTTCTCGGCATTTTTCATGAAGTCATAGCCGTCATGACCGGGAGTGAAACGCAAGGTCACTTCGTTTTTCGACACCAGCATCATCCGGTAGATCGACAGATTATTGCCATACTCGGGATCTTTGATGATCACGTGGCCCGCCGTGATGTAGGGCCCGCCATCGCGCGGGTTGTTGGTGCAAATCGGCAGGCGGGTGACGTCGACGCCGGCGCCTTCGAAGACCACTTCCTGACAGGCGCCGCTGGCAACCAGACGCGGCGCAATCGGCGCGCTCGCTCTCTGCACGGTTTCGTTAAAGACATTTTCTTGCGATAGCCCGAGCGCCAGCGCGACGCGCCGGTCGCTTGCCAGTAACTGGCCGACCACCGGCATCTTATGGCCTTTGAGGTTTTCAAAAAGCAGTGCCGGACTGTTCGGCCGCTCGTTGTGAATCTTGCAAATCGCGCCGAGCTCGTGCTTCGGATCGACTTCTACTTTGATCTTTTGCAGCTCGTGCTCTTCTTCCAAGACTTTGAGAAATTCTCTTAAATCCATCATGTCAAAGTAACTCCCCTATGGTTTTGCTTAGTGAGATAATCACTCTCGCTTAACTCGCTTCGTTCAATCGTTCAACCGCTCGCGTCGCTCGCTATTCAACCGTTCAAGGCCAACGGTTGAACTGTTTGAACGTTTTGAACCGTCTGAACCATCTCAAGTGAGCCATGAAAGCGATGAGTCTTTAAGCAGCCTACTTTCAATCGACCAACGAACACATCGATTCAAACCGCAACATCCTCTTCGCTTTAACAACGCTGTAGCCGCTGCTGCAACCTTCCAGTCCATCGCGCAAGTCTTTCACTTGCGGCAAATAATGCGTCACCAATTCGCGGGTCGGCGCGTCCATGATCGTCGAGCGCGCGCAAATATTGAAAGCTTGATGGCCGGTGAAATCGGCATCCAGCGCCAAGCGGCAAGCGCGCGCCGCGTCGCGCGCGTCGATATAGCTCCACAGCGCGCCGGTTCCCCGAACTATCGGAGTTTTCTTCCGTTCGAGAAGCATCGAACGATGCGCCTCGGTATAGACTCCGGCGAACCGGAGACTGGCGATCTGCGCGCCGCTCTTTTGAGTCACGGCATCACAGAGCTTTTCGCCCAGCAGTTTAGTCAAGCCGTAGGGGTCTTGAGGCCGCAACGGATGCGCTTCATCCACCGGCAAATATTCCGGCCGTAGTTCAGTCACCGGGTAGTAAAGGCCATAGACCGCCAGGCTCGAGCCGCTGACGATTTTCTTAACCCCGGCGGCTTGGGCCGCCGCCAGCACGTTGTTCGTGATTGCGATGTTTTGACCGAAGCGTTCGGCGTCGCCGGCGGCATCGGTAAACTCCCACTTCTGCTGCGCCGGGTTGAAGCCGGTCTCCGTATAAGGAAAGCGGATGCGGGCAAGATGCACCACGGCATCGACGTTCTTGAAACGATCGATCAACAAGTCGAACTTTGTCAGGTCGGCGACCTCGGTCGGACACGGACATTCCCTCGGCTTGATGGCATCGAGTGACGAAACCGCGTGACTATGGGTGAACAGCTCTCTCACGACATATTGCCCCAACCTTCCCGAACCTCCTGTGACTACGACCCGCATCGCTTAGCGTGCCAACGTCTTGAACCAGCCGCTCTTCTCCAGGTCCTTTAACAGGCTGTTGTCGAAAAACTCGCCGGCCTTGGCCTCGCGCGCGTGCTTGCCTGGGATTCGCTTCAAGATCTCATCGACGCCTTCCGCCCGCACGTAAGGGATGCGGTCGCCGGTATAGCGCACGCCGTAAGTCTGATAGAGCGCGCCGAGCGTTTCGGGGTCGGCGGCCTTGGTATACTTGGATAGAACTTTCATGCTGAACTCTTTATCGGCGCGCAACCGATTCAACCCCTGGGTGAAACCGCGCAGGAAGCGCAGAGCGGTATCGCGATTGGACCGGATAAATGACCGAGTCGTGGAAAGCGGCGTGTTGGGAAAAACGATTCTTATTTGGCCGACGTCGACCAATTCATTCATGCCTGCTTTAGCCGCCCTGAAATTGCTCGGCGGCGACAGCACCACGGCATCGAAGGCGCCCGCGACCAGACCGGCCAGACCTTCGGGCATGCCGCCGGTCTGAATCACGGTTAAGTGACGGCGCTCCAACC
>WHTF01000129.1 GCA_009379725.1 Deltaproteobacteria bacterium | reverse complement strand
ACCATTGCGCAGCGTAATCCCGTGCTGCTTGCTTTGCAGTGGGCGAGTCTCGATGTGTTATCGGGCGGGCGCACATGGCTTGCGGCATGTATGGGATACCCGGCGAGCCAGCATCCGATGGCGGCCAAGGAACTTGAAGTGATGGGCGTCCAAAGCCAAGAGCGTCCGGCGCGATTGGAAGAAATGATCCAAGCCCTTCTGTGGTCCGACGAACATGCGAGCTTCCATGGCAAGTACTATTCCTTCGACGATGTAAATCTCCTGCCCAAACCCGGACAACAGCCTTGCCCGATCTACATCGCCGGTACGCCGCGATCCATCCAGATCGGCGACCGCGGAGTGGAGCGTTCGTTACGGAGAATTGCCCGCTACGCGGACGGTTGGATGACCAATCAGATCGAGCTCGAAAGGTTTCGAGATTATGTGGCGCGATTGCGGGATATGTTGGCCGAAGAGGGCCGCGATCCGAACGCATTCAAGACAGTTTTGTATTACGGCATCTCCGTCAACGCCGATCCCGATCAGGCATTTCGCGAAGCAAAAACATTTCTTGATGCTTATTATCAAAAGAACTTTACGCGCCAGGGTGTTGAAATCTGGAACGCCTGCGGACCTGTCGAACATTGCGTCGAATGTGTGCGTGGATTTATCGACGCAGGCGTCGATCATATCACCATTCGTCCGATCGGCGACGATCTAAACGAGCAGCTTCGCCTTTACTTGGAAGAGGTTCTTCCCGGTTTAAATTCATAAGACCCATTAAGAGCCATCAGTACTCCGCTAACCGCCCTCGATTTAGTACATCTTGTTCTCGAACACCCAGCGGTCGAGATTGTCGAAGTACTGGCGGCGGAGCACCAGGCTCATGGCGACGGCACGGGCGGCTCTCTCTTGTTTTTCCGGTGTCGTGGCATACTTGACGAGGATCTCGAACGGGTAGTTGCCGTGTTCTTCTTCGTCTTCGTGAATTTTTTGATACGGTTCGGTAACCCAGCCGGGGACGGTGCCGGCTTTGAGGCTTTTGGCAATCAGATAATCGGCTACCCCTTCGCCGGCCATCGGGAAAGCTGCGATGCGCTCGACAGTGTCGGTTAAACCTTCGAAGGCATTAAACATCGCCATCTGCGCCGGCACAGGTTTGTAGTCATAGGGGACCGCGCCTTTCTCTCTGAGCGCTTGTTCGAGATAACCGGCATGGATGTACTCTTCGTGCACGGCTTCGGCCAAGGTTTTCTTGACGTCCAGTTCCGGCGTGCTCTTGAGCCAGCCGCCGAAGATTTCGCCGGCGCGAATTTCATTGAACAGCCGGCTCTGCATGACTTTGATGCGCATTTCATCCGACGCCAATGGGATGTAGCTGTAGGCGGGCAGCTTTGCGTCAAGCGCGTGGCAGAAATCAGCCACCTGCTTTTCTATTGTCTTGGCAAATTCTTGACTGTCCATGGTACCTCCAGACTCCTGCTTTATCACGATTGAGAATCTAGATATCAGCGCGGGACTCGCTGGTCAAATTCTGAGGGCGCGATGAATCGCGTCCCTACACCTAGATTTTCTGACGACCTGGTACTGCTTTATGACCCAGGACGGCAAGAGCGACGCCGCCTAAAATGGTCACCGCCGATAGGATGAGGCGGATCGTGATCTCTTCGGCCAGGAACAGCACTCCGCCCAGCGCGGCGATCACCGGCACTGACAATTGCACTGTGGCGGCGCGTGTCGCCGTGAGCCCGCGCAGCGCGGCATACCAGATGACGTAGCCGATCCCTGAAGAGATCGACCCGGATAAGGCCGCCCACAGAAATCCCATCGGAGAGATATCGAGTGCCGGCAGCCACAACAAAGCAACGACTAGAGCCAGCGGCGCCGCGCGCAAGAAGTTGTCGGCTGTGGCGGCGACCGGATCGATGGCGCCGCGGCCGTAAAGCGAGTAAACGCCCCAGGCAATGCCGGCCATGGCCATGAGAGCCGACCCCAACGGCGAAGGCGCAGAGATCCCCGGAGAAACCAGGTAAACGAGACCGGCAAGCGCGACGAACAGTCCCAGCCATTCCAAGGGCCGGGGTCTTTCGCCGGAGTAGAGACCGACGCCGATCATGGTGATCTGCACCGCGGCAAACAAGATCAATGCGCCGGTTCCGGCACTCAAAGTCAGGTAGGCGAAGGAAAACGCGATCGCATAAAGAAAGAGCATCGTCGCGGAGATCCAGGCGCCGCCGGATTTTACCGGCGGTGTGTGCCGTAGAAAGCCGGCGATCATCCACAAAGTCAGGGCGCCCGAGATCAGCCGTACCGCCGTGTAGCTGGCCGGATCGATTGCCGATTCCGACAATGCCAGCCGGCAAAAGATGGAGTTGGCGGCAAAGGCGATGAGTGCGATAAGGGTAAGGCCGGTCGTGGTGAAGGTTTGGCTATGCATTGTCGGTGTTCACATCAAGTCGCGAATTTCTACGGGATTAAACGATAAAAGCGAAAGAGATAATTTTCAATGGGCAAGATCTCAACACCATTAGCCAAGACCGTGCCGGTCGGGCCGGCGAGATGCTTCACATCTCGAATGCGCCGCGCGTCGATATCGAGATTGTTTCACCCGGCATGATCGGACCGATGCGATGCGGATTGCCGACCCCGGCAGCCTACCGGACAACTAGCTGCCATCGTTTTCTCCCTTGACCAAGCTTGGGCAAAGCTTCGGCACAGTGCTGTCGAATTCAATGGGTATCTCCGGCACTAAGGTACTGAGACTTATCAGAAGTACTGACAATGGTCTGCTTTGAGCGCTTTTTCGTTCAAGAACCAATTGGGGTCGACGATTCCCTCTGCCCCCGGCATGAGATCCAATGGCTTCACACCAAATGTTGAGGCGGCTAGCTTGCAGCCGTAAAGCTTCACGTTACCGGTTGCTGCGAGCAGCTTCAGATAGTCATAAATCTCCGTTGGTTCACCATCAGCGCTCATGCGTTGTCGCAGCCAGTCCGACTGGGACGCATGTCGGCCGTCTATCGTGAGCGACCGCGCCCCCTCTTCTGTGAGTGCCCGCACTGCCCAGAGGACGAACAGCACGTCTACTTTGACGCCCCGCTTGGCTTGCACGTAGGCGAAGGTAGGCGGTGTGAGTATCTTGTCGTAGCCGTCGTCACGAACTACGATAGCTAGTTTTTCCATAAAGCCTCCTTTCAGAACTTTCACAATCTAACAGTGCTTATTTTTATCCCAGGTCACTTTCGACCTGCAGCTTGGCGTCGATCCGCACCGGCTGCGAAACGTTGAAATAATTGGGCGATGTCTTGATCACATTCTCGTGAATTTCCTTGAACTGTTCCGGCGTGGCGTTACCGGCAATTCGAACCACGTACTGAATCGATTCGTAGCCGGGCTTGATGAAAGCCGCGCAGATCGAGGCCTGGTCTCAGCAAAACGCCGGCGCCATCTCTTCGATTTGCTTGCGCGCCTCAGGCTTGATCGCCTCCACGCTCGCCAAGAAGTTCGGATGGGTCATTCCCGTGCCCAGATAGGTCCAGCGCATGCCTTTGAGGAGCGCAGCGCTCATCTCCTCGCGCTCGCTGCTGGAAAGTTTTCTGCCTGTGGCTTGCTCAAAGTTTTCGAGCTCTAACTCTGCTTGTTGTTTTATGCCATTGTCGATGAAGCCTCCAATCTCGGCGTACTCTTGAAAAGCCTGATCGATCTCCTTTGCGCTCGCGCCGTCCACCACCGACTCGACGATCAAAGTATCGAGCTTGGTGTGCTGCGACTCTTCCAGCCAGTGGTTCTTGAGCAGGCTCTTGAACTGCGGGTCGAGGTCCTGATTGTCCCTGACGCCCTCGATGTAATGTCGCAAGGTGATCCACTCGATGTGGAGAATGGCGATGCCGACTCCCAGGGGACTGTGCGACAGCACGAAACGGCTCACGTCTTCGGCAGGGCCGATGAAGGCGCACTTGCTGCCGAATCCGTTCTCGAATTCCTGACGGAAGCGCTTGAACAGGTGAATGTGCTTTGCCTCTTCTCCGGCGAACTGCAGCAGGGCACGCACCCGGTAGTCGTCTCCCGAAAGCTGGGGCCGGGCATGCTCCACGACGTAGGGCAGAATGAACTCTTCCACCAGACCGAACATAGAGAGATATTCATGGCCGCGGATCTGATTGAGCGTCAGTTGCTCGGCCCGCGTTAGAAACGAGAGCTGTTTTATCTGCGCCAGTGACTCCGGCATAAACGGCCTGGTGAAGTCGAGCTTCTTATCGCCGCCGATGAGATCTTCTACTCGCCAGGCGATCCTTTCGGATGTTTCAAGGGCTGATTGGTATGAATAGTTGTGTTGCATTTTCTTTCCCTCCTTTGGCAATCTTGAAAATACTCTAGCGCAGATTGCATGCCAGCTTGCGGGTGCGAGGTTTTACGAGACAAGTCGCCATCTTAGCTAATCGAGGAGAGAATGGATCGCTGGCGGGAATTCGTCAGTTTCGAAATCTCGCGTCGGATAAACGCGAGATCTCGTGAGGGATGATTCGCAGTGATTGAGGGCAGAAAGGTTTTCAACTACACGCCCTAGCGCGGGCGCAGGATGCCAAGGGCCTTGGTGCGGGAATTGAGAGTGGACGGTTTGATGCCGAGCAACTGCGCGGCGCCGTCCTTGCCGGCCACGCGCCAGCCGCTCTTCTCCATGGCGCGTAAGATGTTCTGGCGTTCCAGCTCTTCGAGCTCGCGAACATGGAGCACGCGCACCGCGGACTCGCCGGTTAGAGGCTCTGCCGCGGCGGTCTTTTCAGCACCGCCATCCGGTAGAGCGCGGTCGAGATTAAGGCGGCCGTCGCGGGAGGTAATGACGGCGCGCTCAATGACATTTTGCAGCTCGCGCACATTGCCGGGCCAGGCATAGGTCTTGAGTCGCTTTTTACACTCCTGCGACAGCGGCTCGATTTTGCGCCCCAGCCGCTGGGAGAATTTAGAGGCAAAGGCGGAGGCGAGCAGGACAGTATCCTCGCCGCGTTCTCTTAGCGGCGGGATTTCGATGGGAAACACGTTCAGGCGATAGTACAGGTCCTCTCTAAAGCTGCCGCTGCGCACCGCCTGGTTGAGATCGCGGTTGGTCGCGGCGATGACGCGGACGTTGACTTTTCTCGTGTGCGAGCTGCCCACGGGCTGGAACTCGCCTTCCTGCAAGATGCGCAACAGCTTGGCTTGCAAGTCAATGGAAAGCTCGCCGATCTCATCGAGAAATACCGTCCCGCCGTCGGCCAGAGCAAACCGACCCTCCCGTTTCTGCGTCGCGCCGGTAAAGGCGCCCCTTTCATGCCCGAAGAACTCACTCTCCATGAGCGCGGCCGGGATGGCAGCGCAATTAATTGTGATCAAGGGTTTGTCCCGGCGCTGGCTGGCGCCGTGAATCGCTCGAGCGATCAATTCTTTGCCCGTGCCGGTCTCGCCGAGAATGAGGACCGTGGTGTCACCCACGGCGACTTGCTCGACGTCTTCCAGAACCCGCTTTAACGCACCGCTCTGTCCTATGATTTGATCGAACCCGCCAAGCTTATTGAGCGCTTCGCGCAAATACTCGGTCTCCGCGGTGAGCGAATGAATTTTTCGATCGGCTTCGAGGCGCTCGTTGATGTTTCTCAGGATCACCGTGTGGAAAGTCTGGCGCCCGACGTCATAACACGACAATGTCGCTTCGGCCGGAAACTCCTTACCGCCGGCAGGCAGCGCGTGCAACCCGCCGGGAACCCACGAGGAGCGACGCTCCGGCGGGCGTGGGGCGAGCTCATCGATGACCCGTAAAATTTTCCGATAACTTTGATCTGAAACAAAACGGCTGAACGATTCGCCGATCACCCCCAGGGCAGTGCACTGAAACGCCAGCTCGGCGGCTGGATTCATCCGTGTCACTTGCAGATTTTGGTCGAGCTCGATGATCGCGTCCATGGCGCTGTCAAACAGGCGGCGCAGCTTTTCCTCGCGCTCGCGCACTTGCTTTTCGACGCTTTGACGCTGTAATTCGGCCGCCGCTCTGGCGGCGAAAATTCTAAATAACGCCTGCACCTTGGGTTCTTCGGGGATCGGCCGTCGATCGATCACCGCAAGATGGCCGAGAATTTTGCCATCGATGTCTTTGAGAGGCATGCCAAGATAACTCACCGCGCCGGTCGATGCGATGTCGGGATCGTCCGGATACAACTCCAGCAGGTTGTCGGGAAAATGAACTATATCGGCCGTATCGATTACTTTTTCACAGGGGCTTCCGGCGATATCCACTTCATAATCTCGTATCCATTGACCGTCCATCCAGAAAGCGAGGGCGCGCAGCCGCCTGCACTCTTGAATATATTCAGTAATCCAGGCGCCGTGGGTGTTTAGCGCCTTGGCGAGGTTTTCGACCAGCGCGGCAAAAAAGCGCTCTCCGGTCTCGTCGGCCGTGCCCTCCAGAATGGTCCGGAGCGCAGTTTCTGCGTCGAGTTCACCGAGGGGAGATATTCTGTCGTCTCTGTCAGCCATTGGAACACTCGGTCGCGCCCCTAAAAAGATGAACAGGGGATTGCTTTCAAGATCGGATCTAAACAACCGTAATATCCGAGAGCGGTCTGTTCATGTCAAGGGCTTTCGGGCCTTGCTGGCGGCGTTCGCAAACAGGCTCGCGAGGCATCACCGGCTGGTAATGATCACGACCCCCGCGAACATCAAGAGCGCGCCTAAAATGATACGCAGGTTGACGGTTTCCACCTTGCGCAGAAACAAAACACTTAAAAGCACCGTAAACAGCGGAGTGGTGTTGAGCAATGGGATGATGACAGACAACTCGCCGCGCGCCAGGGCAATGAAGTTCAAGACCTGCGCCACCGTTGCCACTATTGCCGCGCCGAGAAAAAAAGAAACACCCTGGCGTTCCATACGCAGCAGAGCGGCTCTCCGGCTGGCCAGCACAAATACCAAAAAAATATGAGCGACACCGTGGTCACGACCGCCACCGCGACAAACGGATCGGGCAGGATCTTAAGTCCTTGCTTGCGCAAGCTTTGGGAAATCGCCGAGATGAGCGCCGCGCTCATGGGGAAGGCAGTGTCGATGAGTCGCCACTTCGCGTCGCCCTGCTGTTTTCCTGAAATCAACCAGAGACTTCCCATGATCAGGGTGGTGCCCAGGTAGACCCAGGCGCCGGGCTGCTCGTGCAAGAAAGCGACCCCGATGATCGTTGCAAACAAAGGTTCAATGCCGCGCAGCGGACCGGCGCGAGCCACGCCGATGCGCGTGATCCCCTCGTAAAACAAAGCACGCGCCATCAGTGGCTGCATGCAGCCACTGATCAAGTAATAGATTATGGCCGGCGAAGACAGGAACTCCAGCGACGTCGTGGCAAAGAGATAAGTCCACATGATGGTGATGGAAACACCGAAGCTCACCAACATGGCCGCGAAAATGTTGGAGCGGCGCAAGCCCTGGCGGACCAAAACCGAATCCGTAGCCCAACCCATGGCGGAAATAATCGCGGTGATTTCAGCAAGTAGTGACATCGGCTGGGCGGTGGGTTCGAAGGTCCAGATAAGCCCAGCGGGCAGATATTTGCAACCGCAGCCATGATGCTCGGGGCCGAGTTTCAGCGGTTCCACGTATTGCGTATTGCGCAACGGTGACGACCTGACCTAGTATGAAGCCGAAGGTGCGGGCGATAAACAAAACACCAACCAAGAGGAGGTCTTATGGAAAACGGCAAACAACCGGAGGCGAAGGTCGTTCAGCTGCGGACTCAACTGGTGCGCGAAGGACACACGCGGGACCTGTTGGCGGAAACAGACTTGATGACGTTACGTATTCATTGTTATGCGCCGGGAATCGGCGAGAATGCGCTGCACTCTCACACCAAAGAGGATCATATTTTCCTGGTCCTCCAGGGAACCGCGCAATTTAACACAGGCAGGGATGGCAAAACCGTGCTCAATGCGAGCAAGCACCAGGCGATCGTGCTTCCGGCAGGTTGCTATTATCAGTTCTGTAATTCCGGCGATACTCCGCTGGTGATGACTCGCATCGGCGCCGGTCCCGATAAACAAGACCAGCGTCTCAACCCTGACGGCACGGCCATTCCAGGGCGAACTCATGAGCAGGGCGCGGCCAAGCCGGTGCTAATCGAGGGGGCGTTTTTTGAATAGGCGTTGCTGTAACGAAGACGATAAATATAGGATGGTTTTCGAGAGCAATCTTATACGAGAGCGCTGATTCCAACTGCGGCATCAAAGTAGTGCCGCAGTGAGGATTTCAAGCCATTCTCATCCGCGCCATCGTTTCCTGAAGCTTTCTTAACTCCATTACAAACCATTCGTGTCTGCGTCGGTGACGAGTGAGATGCGGCTTAAGAAATGAAACCGGGTACACTTTAGCGCCGCACTCTGCGCATTTTGCCGCCGGTAATTTTTTGTTCTCAATTGAGATCGCCTTCGTGTCGTTTTGTAGTGCTGTCTGCATTTCCCCCTCCTATTGATTGTGGATTTATAAAACAGCAATAGAGCAATGCCGATGCCAACGAGGATCGCTTGATCCGGCTACGTAACGAATCGGGTTTTCTTACTGCGCATGCTTGTTTTGACAGCATCGCGATGACACTGGTACGCCACGTGTGACACTGTGGTGTAGTTCGCATGGTATTGTTGGTTGACAGAAGAGTAACTTTTGTTAACGCAGCAGTCGCGTTGCCCGGGTGCAAGCACAAAAGGCCTATTAAACAAAATACCGGCGCTCTTAGCCAAACAACTTCCGTACCGCTTTGACGATGCATGCCTGGTTTGGCAGGAACTGTTTTTCCAAAGAAGGACTGGCGGGGACTGGCGCGAACGGCGCGGCAATCCGGAGAATCGGCGCATCGAGATAGTACAGCGCATGCTCCTGAACTGTTGCGGTGATTTCCGCGCCGATGCCGCCTTTTTCCACGGCTTCGTGGACGATAATCATACGACTGGTTTTTTTCACGGATTCAACGATGGTTTCGACGTCCAGGGGGGAAATGCTGCGCGGGTCGATGACCTCGGTGGAAATCCCCCCGCCGGCCAATTCATCGGCGGCGGCCAGCGCGACGCCGACCGTATTCGCCAAGGCGACGATGGTGACTTGTTTGCCTTCACGCAAAACGGCGGCTCTGCCGATGGGCACGAGATGATCGCCATCCGGGACTTTACCGCGCGTCCGGTACAAACCGCGATGCTCGATAAAGATTACCGGATTGTCGTCGCGAATAGCGGCTTTGAGCAGCCCTTTAGCGTCGGCGGGATTCGACGGCATGACGACTTTCAAACCAGGGACATGCGCCAGCCACGATTCCAAGCTTTGAGAATGATGCGCGCCCATGGCGCCGCTGATGCCGCACTGGACCCGCACCGTTAGCGGGATTTTGAGCTGGCCGCCGGACATGTAATGCAGCTTGGCGGCATGATTGACCAATTGATCCATGGCCAGGGTAATGAAGTCGATAAACATGATCTCGACGACCGGCCTGAGGCCTGCCGTGGCTGCGCCGATGGCAAGTCCCATGACCGTGCCTTCGCTGATCGGTGTATTGACCACCCGATGGACGCCGAAACCTTCTGAGAGCCCCTTGGTCACGCCGAAGGGGCCGCCGAGGGCGACGTCTTCGCCCAGCACGTAAACCGACGAGTCGCGGCTCATCTCTTCGTGCAGTCCGGCGCGGATCGCTTCCAGGTAGGTTTGTTCCGGCATAATTCCTTTGGTTCCAAACGTTCCAAACGTTCAAGTCGTTCCAACCGTTGAAGAAGAGCCTGCTAACTTTGCATCTGCATGTCATCGGCTGCTTGAGCCCGGACCTGAGAGTCAACCAAAGAAAGGCTCACGGTAAATCAGCGGTGACTTGAGTCGCGACTTCCTCCTCCGCCGGCCACGGGGAGGAAAGGGAAAATTCGGCGGCTTGTTCAGCGCGAGATCGAGCTTCGGATTCGATCGCTTGCAGTTCATTGTCCGTGATTGCCTTCTTGCTTTTGAGCAGACGCGTGAAGCGGGCGACGGGATCTTTACTTTTCCATTGCGTGAGTTGAGAAAGCTCGCGGTACTTGGCCGGGTCGCCCTCGTAATGACCGCGCAGCCGGTGTGTGAGACATTCGACAAACACCGGTCCGGTTCCTGCACGAGTTTTTCCCAGCGCTTTGCTTATGGCCGTGCGCACCGCTAGCAAATCGTTACCGTCCACTGTGCTGCTGGAGATGTCATAAGTCTTTGCATGCTGCGCCAGCCGTTCCACTTTGGTATGCGCCGACAACGGAGTGAATTCGGCATAGCCGTTATTCTCGCAAACGAAGATGACCGGTAGCCGCCACAGACTGGCGATGTTGAGAGACTCGTGAAAGGGACCGGCTTGGCCGGCGCCGTCACCGAAAAAGACGACGGCGACTTGGCCTTGTTTCTTTTCTTTGGCCGCAAATGCCGCGCCGAGCGCCAGCGGTATCGTGCCGCCGACCACTCCGGTCGCCGTGACGAAGCCCGCCTCCAGGGCGACGATGTGCATCGAGCCGCCTTTGCCGCCGCAGTAACCGGTGGCGCGGCCGGCGATCTCGGCCATCAGCCGATTGACGTCGGCTCCTTTAGCAAGGGCATGGCCATGGGATCGGTGGCCGCCGAATACATAGTCGTCCGGGCGCAGCAGGCTGCAGGTGCCGACGGCGACCGCTTCCTGGCCGATGCCCAGATGAAGCAGGCCGACGATCTGCCGTTCGGCATAGAGCGCCGAAACTTTCTCTTCAAAAGCACGGATCAGCCACATCCGGCGCAGCAGGTCGATGAGGTCCTTTGAGTTCTCTTTCCTAGTTGGCATGGATGCTAAGGAGGCCGTACACCGGCGCCAGAAAACCGCAAGCTAGTCAACGCCCTGACGAGGTTTACGCCAGCGCCGCGCGGATCGCTTCAGTAATGCGCGATTCGGAAGGACCAATATAATCTTCCAACGGCGGGCTGAAGGGCACCGGCACGTCCAGCGTGGCGACCCGGCGAATCCGGGTTTTTAATTTGTCGAAGCCGCTCTCGGCGATGCGCGCGGCGATCTCGGCGGCGACACCGCAGCTCTGGTGCGTCTCGTCGACGATGACCACGCGGTGAGTTTTTTCCACCGAGGACAGGATCGTCGCCAG
>WHTF01000128.1 GCA_009379725.1 Deltaproteobacteria bacterium | reverse complement strand
AAGGAGATTGATGAGCTCCAACATGTTGATGTCAGGAACGCTCGACACGAGATCGATGCCGGCTTGTTTAAGCCCGCCGAGAATTTGCTGCGCTCCTGCGAGTGTTCCCATCGTCGATGTTTCTTGTACAGTTTCTGAGTTCTAAATAGTTTTGTTATCCCTGTCAACCTGGGATTGTTGCCGGTTTGATCCTCGATGCTTTCGTAAGACTCAAGGCGCACAGAATGTTTGACACTCTATGGGCGATTCTGTTAGCAGAGAGAACCATATTAGCCGGCGGGAGGACGGGTCATGAAAAATTTACGCGCGGTTCCGAGAACGCGACACGGGCGATATGTGTTTCTCGTGCTGATTCTGCTATGCGCGCCGGCGCTCAATGCTGCCGAATACCCCACCAAGACCGTGCAAATTATTAATCCTTTTCCGCCCGGCGCCGTCACCGATATCGTTGCGCGCATTCTCGCGCCTAAGATGTCGGCTGCTCTGGGGCAGCCGGTGGTGGTCGTCAACAAACCGGGCGGGGGCGGAGCGGTGGGTATCCAAGTGGCCAAGGAGGCCGCTCCCGACGGCTACACGATTCTTGTTACGCCGCCGCCGATTCTGCTAATTCCGCTTGTTAACAAGAACAGCCGCTTCACCACGAAGGACTTCACACCGCTAGCGCTCGCGACCAGCAGCCCCAACACAACAGTTGTGCGAAAAGAATCGCCCTGGAAAACTCTTGAAGAATTCATCGCCGAGGCGAAAAAAACTCCCGGCCAGCTCACCTATGGCTCCGCCGGCCCGGGAACGACGCCTCATTTCATCGGCGAGCTGGTGAAAATGAAAACCGGCATCGATTTGACCCATGTCCCGCTCGGTTCGGAGTCGGCGGCCGCCACGGCGCTGTTAGGCGGGCACGTCAATATCTCGTTTCTCACCTTGGGCACGACCCGAAGTCACATCGAGGCCGGCACGTTGAGGGCATTGGCGGTGGCTTCCAATCGTCGCCTGAAGGATTTTCCCAATGTGCCGACCACGGTGGAGAAAGGGTTTCCAGAGCTCAACTTAAAAATTTGGGTGGGCTTCTTCGCCCCGGCCAAGACTCCGGCACCGATCGTCAAACGGCTGGCGGCGGTCATCAGCGAGAGTCTCAAGGACTCCGAGGTCGCCGCCAGCATCGCGAAGAGCCAGGCCCTCATCGAAAATTTCGGACCACAGGAAGCCGCCAAGTTCTTGGCCGAGGAAGAGCGCAAATGGTCCGAGGTCGCGCGAGTCGCGAATATCGCTCACTGAGTGAAGTTAAGAAATTTTTCGACGTCCCCCATGAGACGATCCACCATCGCTACCGGCTTGGTCCTAGCCGGACTCGCTGGATTGATCTTCTTCGAAGCAAGCAGACTCACCTTCGGCAGCATCAGGGTACCTCGGACGGGTTTTTTCCCGTCGATTTTGGCTATCCTGCTACTGTTCTTTTCTATCGCATTGCTGGTGCAGACTCGCCGCCAGCCGGATAGCGAGAGCCGCGAGGAACCGATCAAGAGTGATGCCTGGATCAGAATCAGCGCCACTTTGGCGACGATGCTGGGCTTTGCGCTCGTGCTCGAGACGCTGGGGTTTCTGCTGAGCACATTCATCGTGATGCTTCTGCTGCTGCGCGCCATCGAACCGCAAAAGTGGTCCAGGGTTATTGCGCTAGCGCTTGTCATCGCGCTGGTCTCTTACTTTCTCTTTGCCTGGTTGCTCAACGTTCCACTGCCCGCCGGAATTTTGGAAATTTAAGGTGGACCTTCTCGCCAACGTCGCGCTCGGATTTTCCGTCGCCCTCACGCCTGCCAACTTGATGTTTTGTTTTCTTGGGTCGGTCGTCGGCACGCTGGTTGGCGTGCTGCCGGGATTGGGTCCGGTGGGCGCCGTGGCGTTCCTGCTGTCGCTTACTTTCAAAATGGAACCCGCAAGCGCCGTTATCATGCTCGCCGGAATATACTATGGCGCCATGTACGGCGGCTCCACGACATCGATTCTGGTGAATATCCCGGGCGAGACCGCTTCTGTGGTTACCTCTCTCGATGGCTATCGCATGGCACGTCAGGGTAGGGCGGGAGCGGCGCTGGGAATTTCCGCCTTCGGCTCCTTTATCGCCGGCACGCTCGGTGTCATCGGTCTTATGTGTTTGGCGCCGCTTCTCGGCAGAGCGGCATTGAGTTTTGGGCCGCCGGAATATTTTGCCCTGACAGTCACCGGCTTGACCCTGGTATCGTATTTATCGCGTGGTTCCATGACCAAGGCGTTGATCATGACTACGCTCGGTCTGCTCGCGGGCACGGTCGGGATGGACCCGATATCGGGCGAAGAGCGCTTTGCCTACGGCATTCTCACGCTGCGCGATGGTCTGGGACTCGTGCCCGTGGCCATGGGATTGTTCGGCATCGCCGAAGTGTTGGAAAATTTGACGACCGTCGGTCAGCACGCGATTTATGAAACCAAGATCAAGGGGCTGCTGCCCAACCTCAAAGATTGGAAGAACAGCCTCTGGCCTATCGCGCGCGGATCGTGTTTGGGCTTTTTCCTCGGTATTTTGCCGGGTCCGGGACCGGTGATCGCCTCGTTCGTGTCTTACGCCGTCGAGAAGCGAGTGTCGCGCTATCCGGAGAAATTCGGCACCGGTGTTATCGAAGGAGTCGCGGGTCCTGAGGCTGCCAACAATGCTGCCACCGCCGGCTCGTTCATTCCCTTGCTTTCATTGGGAATCCCGACCAGCGCCATCATGGCGCTTTTTATGGGCGCGCTGATGATCCACGGCATTCAACCGGGCCCGTTGTTCATCGTCAAGTATCCGGAGCTTTTTTGGGGCTTCATCGCCAGCATGTACGTCGGCAATGCGATGCTGCTGGTGTTGAATCTGCCGCTGATCGGTATCTGGGTGCGGCTGCTGAAGACGCCCTATATAATACTTTTCCCGCTCATCCTGTTGTTCTGTCTGATCGGCGTTTATAGCTTGAACGCCAATGTGACGGAGATCATCATCATGCTGATCTTCGGCGTTCTCGGGTTCCTCTTTCGCCAAGTCGGATTCGAAGGCGCGCCTTTCATCCTGGCGATGGTGCTGGGTCCTATCATGGAGACGTCGCTGCGCCAATCTCTATTGATCTCGCGCGGCAACTTCAGTATCTTTTTCACCCGGCCTATCTGCGCCGTCCTGATGGTGCTCACCGCGGCATTCTTGGTTTCGCCTCTCGTCACCGCAAAAAGAAAGCGATAAAACTGCCATCGTTCAAGCCGTTCAAATAGTTAATCGGATCAAATGCTGGTTCGCTGACTCGAGCAAACGCTGTCAAGTTCGTCGATATTAACCAAATCGCGTGCCGTTCCAGCTAATGACTTGGCGAGAGGCAAATATTTGCTGTTTGTCACAATGAAACTCGCCTGCGAATCTTCTAAAAAATGCAAAAAGAGGGCAGGACAATGGCGAACGACCAAGCCATGCGGTGTTATCCCATACCGGGCACGATCGTTAAAGAATGGATCATCCCGGCCAGGGAGTACTCTGCTTTCACGATGGGCCGGGGGCAGACGCTGCGGTTCGTAGATATCGAAGGCAAACAGGTGCCGGATCTGATTTGCTTCAACGAGTTTGATTTGACGGAACACCTTAACATGGGTAATAGCCTGCTTCTGAACAAACGGCGCGAGCTGCGCCAGAGAGACGTGCTTTACTCCGTCATCTGTAATCCGATGATGACCATCGTGGGTTACTCCAACGAAGAAAGCTACGCCTACGGCCCCATGTGCAGCGAGGAGCTGAACTGCATCCGCTACAGCGTGCCCGGCACGCGTAACTGCCGTGACAACTTCACCATGGCGCTGGCTCCCCAGGGCTTTAACCAGCGACAAATTCCCAACGCTTTTGTCCCGTTCATGCGGGTGGAGGTCGAGCCTGACGGGTCCATGGAGATCAAAGAGCCAACCAGTCGTGCGGGCGACTTTTACGATCTCAGGGCAGAAATGGACCTGCTTGTGGCAGTGTCCAACTGCCCGCAGGAGCGCAATCCCTGCAACGGTTTCAATCCCACGCCCATGGGGATGATTATCTATGAACCCGGTTAGGGATCGGCAAGGTCGCAGCCGCCGGTGTTTACACAAATCAGTTTATCGGAAACTAAGCACGCCTAGCACCAACGCCATACCGAGATTGATAAAAAATTGCCTGGCCATTCTAACACCTTGCGACATTGCCGGCCTCGCGATCAAAGAGCTTCAGCGGGCGCCGAGCGCGCGCTGATAATAGGAGAGATCGATATATTTCTCGGCGGGTGGTAGAGGCGGCTTGAGATGGTCCATTTCAGCCCGCAACGCCAACACAGCGGCGAGGCCGGGAATATTGAGTTGGGCATCGGGGTAGAGACCTCGGTCAGGTTCTAAAAGCGTCGCCAATGTGTTTTCCGCGCGCTTCCCGTCGAGGCCGCTATGGTTCTTGAGCAGGTCCAGACAAGCGCGGCGATTCGACGGATCGAAGCACCACCGGGTCGCTGCGATATAAGCCCTGATGTATCGAACTAAGATCTCGCTATGATCTCTGGCCCAAGCCCGCCTGGCGGCGCCGCAGGTAGCCTGATAGACCGGCAGGATCTCCTCTCCGTGGGCCAAAAGATGACAGCCGGACGCCAAAGCATCGGCCACAAAAGGCGAGGTTAGCAAAGTCGCTGCAATTTTCTTATCCAGCAGAGCGCGGTAGCGGAACTCCCAACCACCGATCTCGACCAGGCTGTAATCCTCGGGGCCGAATCCCATCGAGCGAAGAAATTTTTCCAACAAAAAGACAAAACCCGTGCGTCGGGAATCCACGCCAAGTAATTTCTCCCGGAGAGACTCGACGTCGGGATACTCCGGCGCGGCGACCAGGCTTAAGAGACCGCTGTGGAGTCCCATAAATAGAAATAGATCGGCCTCCGGGTTGTTCTTATGGGGTTCGTTTTCAACCGCCGCCACAACGTCGTCGGCTGCGGGGTGAGCTATTTCGCACTTGCCTGTCTGGAGCGCCTCGATGAGATAATCGGAACCTGGAGTGTAGGCGACTTCAATTTCAAGACCATACTTTGCAAAGATGCCGTGCTCTACCGCCGCATGGACGGGCAGATTATACGCCGCTCGAAACTGAATCAGTCGCAAATGGCTCAACCGCGTCATCAGCCGCTTCCTTCCTTGACTGCTTCTCCACCGGAAGCGATGCGCACAGGTGACGGTGATGGGTCTTGAAAACTTCAGCCGCGCTCCGGGTGGCTGACGTAAGATAGCACGAAGGAGCGCGCCCGAGAAACATTCAGCACAGCGCGTGAACACAGGCAAGCTTTGCCGGCAGTCTCTCTTCTCTATTTCCCTTGACACGATTACTGCATTTGGATAAGCAGAAAGTCGATGTCAGTGTCGATTGTTTGAGCGCGCGCGAGGTAAAAGTGAAATGTTTTCTCTCGCGGGCTTTTCGTACGTGGTTGCTGAAGTAGCTCAGAGGTAACGATGGAGAAGGGTCCGTCTTCGAGCGAACCATCCGTCAAGTGGTCGGTGCTATTTTTTCTCTGCGTTGTCGTTCTCTGGCAGCTACTTCTGCCGGTTTTTAAAATTCCCTCTTATCTCCTCCCCACACCGTTAGCGATCCTGGCGGAGTTTCAAACGCGAGGCGGGTTCATTTTCGCCAATTTTTTGCCGACTTTTTATGAGACGGTGCTGGGGTTTTTGATCGGCGCGTTGATCGGCGTCGTCTCGGGCCTCGGCATCGTCTACTCGAAGATCCTCTGGCTCACGATATATCCGTCACTGGTTGTAATCGGGTCAATACCGAGGATCGCCATTGCGCCGCTGATTTTGATTTGGATCGGCATCGACAGCATCTGGTCGAAGGTCACCATCGCCTTTCTCGTGGCTTTTTTCCCGATGGTCGTTAATTCTGTCGCGGGATTCTCACATATCGAAGGAGAAATGTTGGACCTGGCCAAGACCATGGGAATGAAACCGTGGACTGAGTTCAGGAAAATTCGCCTGCCTAATTCGCTCCCCTATTTATTTGCCGGCTTCAAAGCCTCCATCGCTCTCGCGGTCATCGGCGCCGTAGTCGCAGAGTTCGTGTCCGGCCAGCAGGGACTCGGCTATCTTATCATCATCGGCAACAACGACCTGAACGCCGCTCTGATTTTCGCGTCGATCACGGTTCTTTCGGCAATGTCACTGGGCCTCTTCGGAATCATCGTTGGTCTCGAAAAGGTGCTCATGCCGTGGCGTCGTGGCATTTACCCATCCGACCTTTGAGCTTTGTGCTCTCAACCGAAATGGGGAAATAACTTAAGGAGGACCATCATGAAAACAAGAATGAAAATCTTCCAAGCGGTGCTTTTGCTTATCGGCAGCATGTTTTTCGCAGATCGTTCCCTCGCGGCGGACAAGATCAGGTTTCAGCTGGACTGGATCATCGAAGGAAAACACGCGCCTTTCTTCGTCGCTCGAGACAAGGGGTTCTTCCAAAAAAATGGTCTTGACGTGACCCTGCTGGAGGGTAAGGGCTCGGCGAATTCGGCCACCTTTATTGATGCCGGACAAGCGGACTATAGCTACGGCGACTTTCTTACCGCCATCCAAGTCATGTCCAAAGGCGGGAAGAATCGTGCCCTTGGCGTCGGCATGACGTACAACGGCGGCGGGTTTATCTTCTTGGAAAACTCGGGAATCAAGACCGCCAAAGATCTCGAAGGCAAGAACTTCGGCACCAACCCGGGCGATTTTGCTTTTGTCCTGCTCCCGGCAGTGGCGGCAGCCTCGGGATTTGATCACGGCAAAGTCGTGATCAAAACAATGGAGCCCGCTGTGCGCACGCCCGCCCTATTCGAGGGTAAAATCGATCTTATGTCGGGAACCAACGGTTCGAGTATTCAGAGGATGGCTGTGCTTGGAAAGCGACACGGGAAACAAGTCAAATACCTTTTATTCAAAGACCTGGGTCTCGAGACCTACGGCCATGTGCTGCAGGCGAGGGAGGACCGGATCAAAAACAATCCCGATCAAGTGAAAAGGTTCGTGTCGGCGGTTTTCGACGCGTGGGCCTGGTCGCTCAAGAACCCAAAGGAGACGTACGAAATTTTCATGAAGGCCAACCCGCAAAAGGATCGCGACATCACCTTGGCCCAAATCGAATCGGGACTCGATGACGTCGTGGATAAGGAAACCAAAGAGCGCGGGCTGGGCTATATGAAAGAGGCGATGATGAAAAAGTCCGTGGACATCGCAAACAAGTACTTTGAGTTGTCCCCGGCGGTGGATTACAAAATGACCTACACGAATCAATTCGTCCGGAAAAGCCCGGGCATGTAGAGGACCGGTTGGCCAACCTCATCGAATACGAGCGAGTCCGCAAAATTTATAATTCAGGCAATGATGAGGTGATCGCGCTTGAAGAAGTTTCCTTTGGCGTGGCGCCAGGAGAATTTGTGACCGTGGTAGGGCGCAGTGGTTGCGGTAAAAGCACCCTGCTTAAAATCACTGCCGGCCTTTTACCGGTAACCGGAGGGGCGGTTCGCGTTGCCGGAGTGCCGGTCCAAGCTCCTCTGACCAACATTGGCATGGTGTTTCAATCGCCGGTTCTCTTGGCATGGCGCAAGGCGCTCGACAATGTTCTTTTGCAGATAGAAGCACGAGGCTTGAATGTCGGTGCCTACAGGAAGAGAGCGCTGGAACTCCTGGAGCTTAGCGGATTGCGCGGTTTCGAGAACAAATATCCCAACGAGCTGTCAGGCGGCATGCAGCAACGGGTTTCCATCAGCCGCGCGCTTATTCACGATCCATCGCTCCTTTTGATGGACGAGCCGTTTGGCGCCCTCGACGCCATCACGCGAGACGAGATGAACCTGGAACTGCTAAAAATCTGGAGCGAATCGAAAAACACCGTCATGTTCATCACTCACAGCATTCCCGAAGCCGTCTTTCTCGGCGACCGGGTGGTCGTGATGACCCCGCGCCCGGGAAAAGTCGCCGAGATCATGACTATCGACCTGCCCCGCCCTCGCACCACCGCGCTGCGCGACGACCCCAAATTCATCGGCTATATGAGAAAGATCCGCGAGAGTCTGGGCGTGCAATGAATCCGATGCCCAGCTTCACCGGATTTCCTAATCACCACAAGTGATTCACGAGCTACGCTCGCCTACAGAGGGTGAAATGGCAGCATATCGCTGCATCATACTCGGATTCCTTTCCCCTTGATGGGGAAAGGCAGGGATAGGGGTGCTCGGCAATCGATCAAAGCTATCACCCCTACCTTTGTCCTCCCCCGTCAAGGGGAAGGAAACAGCGCGCTGGCGCCGGCCGCTTCTCCTCAAGCCAGGCAATGGCGCGGTCCCAAACCCAATTTTCGAAGAAGCGCACGAAGGCCACGAAGAATTTGGAGAATATTTTTAACTTCTGAACTTCGTGTTCTTCGCGACCTCCTTCGTGGTGGAATTTTCCTGACTGCCTTGCTGCGGCTCTGCCGCGCTAGCTCGTCGTGGTAAATAAAATTACCGGGCACGGCCCGCGATCCAGGCGCGAATGCGGTCGGGCGTTAGAGGAAGAGTTTTTACCTGGATGCCAAAATCGGTAAGAGCGTGAGAAAGCGCATTGGCAAGCGCCGCGCCGGTGCCGACGATACCGCCCTCTCCCGCGCCTTTGACGCCGAGCGGGTTGAGCGGCGAGGGCGCTTCTTCGAGTATCACGCTGCCAATGTCGGGCACATCCGTACTCGTGGGCAAAAGATAATCCATCAAACTACCGGTCAAGAGCTGGCCATTTTCGTCGTAAATCAGTTCTTCCAACATCGTGCCGCCGATGCCCTGGACCGCTGCGCCGACGATTTGGCCGTGAACCAATAGTGGATTGACGCAGCGCCCGACATCCTCAACGACGAGATACTTGAGGACTTCCATCATGCCGGTCTCGGCATCGACCGCCACATGCGCCAGGTGAACCCCGTAGGAGTAGGTCATCTGGCTCGAATGAAAGTAGGCAGTCTCTTCCAGTTCCGGAAAGCCTTGATTGAGAGTTCCGGAATGACGAACTTGGCTGGCGATTTCGCTTAGATCTACGGGCGGCGCTTCGGTATTCATTTGGTAGATCTTGCCCTCGCGCATTTCCAGCGTCTCAGGATCGACGCCGAGTTGTTCTCCGGCAACCTTCAAAAGCTTCTGCTTGAGCTTCTGCCCCGCGAGATGAACCGCGCTGCCGCACATGACGGTTCCCCGGCTGGCGAAGGTGCCCCAACCGAAGGGACTCGTGTCCGTATTACCGTGATAAACAGCGATCCAGTCCATCGGCACACCCAACGCATCGGCGCAGATCTGCGCCATGCCGGTTTCGTGCCCTTGCCCTAACACCGAGATGCTGAGATAGACGGCGACGTCATTACGGTCACCGATGACGATGCGCGCGCCCTCGTAAGGTTCCAGGCCGCCGGTGTTTTTGACGAAGCAGGCGATGCCGGTGCCGTAGTATCTGCCATTTTCAAGACGACCTTGAAGCGGCTGCAGTTTTTCGTAGCCGAATTCATCGAGGCCGCGCTTGAGCGCGCTCGGATAATTGCCGCTATCAAGAACCGTGGGACCGGAGCCAGGCCGGGTAACCCCCACTTCGTAAGGTATCTCCTCCGGCCGGATGAGGTTCTTCAAGCGTAGCTCCACCGGGTCGATCTCCAGATCCTTTGCCATCAGGTCGAGCATGCGTTCCCGGTAGAAACAGGATTCGTAGCGGCCCGGCGCGCGAAAGGTTCCCAGGCCGGTCTTGTTGGTAACCACTAAATGGATCTTGGCCTGGTAATTCGGTATTCGATATGGTCCGGTTAATAGTGCGGCCGTCGAACAGGGCACCAGTCCGCCATGGGTCCGCACGTAGGCGCCCATGTCACCGTAAACGATCGCCCGCAAGGCCAGGATCGTACCGTCCTTGCGCGCGGCGACCTCGAGTTCGCAGCGATTTTCGCGCGAATGATTCGCCGCCATTAGATGCTCGCGGCGGTCTTCGATCCATTTAACCGGCTGGCCCAGCTTTACGGCGGCAAACGGGATTAAAAAATCTTCCGGATAAAGCTCTCCGCGGATGCCGAAACCGCCGCCGACGTCGTTTTCAATAAAGTGCAGTTTACGTTCGGGAAGTTTAAGAAACGCCGCGATGGTTTGCCGGTTGAGATGCGGCAGCTTGGTGACGCCCCAAACGGTCAGCTCCTCTTTGCCGCGGTCGAAAGCGGCAACGAAACCCCTGGTTTCCAGCGGGTTGCCGGTGAAGCGATGAACGCGAAACTCCTCTCGTCGGGTGTATTGGGCCTCCTGGAAAGCGCGCTCTACGTCGCCGATCGCAAATTCATGGACCGCCGCCAGATTGGTTCCCGCTTCTTCACTGACCAGGACTCTATCCTTGAGGGCTTCGTGCACATCAACCACCGCAGGCAAGTCTTCGTAGTCAACTTCGATGGCATCGAGCGCGTCCTCGGCAAGATATCGGCTCTCCGCCACGGCCAGAGCCAGCGGCTCGCCCACGTAACGGACCTTATCGTGCGCGAGAAGAGGCTGCAGGTGGCGTTCCAGTCCGGGAAGCTGGTACATCCGAATAGGCACGGGGACCGCCAGCTCGCCGAGATCTTGGAACGTGAGCACCTTAACTACGCCGGCGAGCTGCAAAGCCTTCGACGTGTCCATGGAACGGATCCTTGCATGGGCCCGCGGGCTGCGCAGGATGGCCGCATGGAGCATATTGGGGAGCTTGATATCGTCGACGTAAGTTGCCCGCCCGGTGATGAAGCGAATGTCTTCGCGCCGCTTGATCGGCATACCCACGTAACCTTGAGCTGTCTTGCTTATGGGTTCCATCTAGGTCGACCGCCCGTTCGATTTTCTTGCCGATTCCGAGGACACCTGCAGGATCGCATCGATAATCGGTTGATAGCCGGTACAGCGGCAGATGTTACCTGAAATGGCATCGCGGATTTCTTCCCGCGTCGGCATCGGATTGTCCTTCAGAAAGGCACATGCCGTCATCAGAAAACCGGCTGTGCAGAAGCCGCATTGAAGCGCGTGACGATCCTGGAAGGCTCGTTGCAAAGGATGGAGCTCATCGCCTTCGGCGAGGCTTTCCACAGTGTGTAACTCGGCACCGTC
>WHTF01000127.1 GCA_009379725.1 Deltaproteobacteria bacterium | reverse complement strand
TTCGATTTCTCAGGAAGAATCTATATCGATTTTCGTAATTTTTAACACTTTCTATTACCATTTACGAGGTGGTTGCGATGCCAAAGGCGGACAGGAAAATCTTCTTTTTTGCAGAGATCCGGTTAAGGGCTGCATACGAACCGGTTATTATTTGATCGGAGTCAAACGCCTATTTTTCATCTCTTGCGCGTCCTATGAGTTCTTTCGTGTCATTCGTGTCATTCTGTCACTATATTGACAGGCAGGCCGTGCCTTCTCACAGAATTTCGCTGGGATTCATTAGGTTACGACATGGCGTGTTTATTGCGGTTTACCCGGATAATCCTTTCGAAGGAGGCGCACAATGCTGATGTTTGCTGACAAGGAAGTTCAAGCCAGGCTCTTAAAAGAGATCCAAGAGCTGTATGAAAAGAGGGGAAAATTGGAAGCAGATATCAGTGCCGTGGATGCAGTGAGTAAGCTCCGCATGGAAAAAGCTGCACTGCAAGATATTGACGCGTATAAAAACCTGCAACGGCTTCGCTCGCAGTCATCCTGACGGGACTTCAAAACGCAACTATGGGCATTAACGATTAACTCTTCGCAACGTGATGACTCAGTTTTCGTCATTAGATCGCCAAAGCTGGAATCGCTTCTTTCATTACTGGACTTCACCATTCCTCAATTTTTCTGGTTTTCACACTCAAGATACCTCTTTCAGCCGATCTTCTCTAATCCGCCCATGTATGGCCGGAGAACTTCCGGTATCAGCACGCTGCCATCTTTTTGCTGGTAGTTCTCCAACACCGCCACGAATGTTCGTCCTACCGCCAAACCGGAACCGTTGAGCGTATGGACGAAAATCGGCTTGCCCTTTTTTTCTCTGCGGTAACGGATTTGTGCGCGGCGAGCCTGGAAATCTTCGCAATTCGAGCAAGAGCTGATTTCCCTGTACGTAGCCTGCCCAGGCAGCCATACTTCTAAATCGTAAGTCTTTGCGGCGGAGAAACCCATGTCGCCGGTACAGAGTTCTATAACTCGGTAAGGAAGCTTGAGCCGCCGCAGTACCTCTTCGGCATCCTGAACCATTTTTTCCAGTTCGTCATACGATGTTTCCGGTTCGCTGAGTTTTACCAACTCGACTTTGTTGAATTGATGTTGCCGGATCAATCCCCGCACATCCTGCCCGTAAGAGCCGGCCTCGCGCCTGAAGCAGGGCGTATAGGCAACGTACTTGATCGGCAGATCCTCGCGTTCAAACATCTCTTCCCGGTGAACATTGGTGAGCGGAACTTCGGCGGTAGGAATGAGAAAATATTCCGGAGTTTCGATGCGAAATAGATCTTCTTCGAACTTGGGCAACTGTCCGGTACCGGTCAAAGCCGCGCGATTGACCAAAGCCGGCGGCAATATTTCTTTGTAGCCGCGTTCACCGGTGTGAAGATCGAGCATAAAATTGATCAAAGCACGCTCGAGCCGCGCGCCGGCGCCTTTGTAGAGCGCAAAACGCGCGCCCGCAAGCTTTGCGGCCCGGGCAAAATCAAGGATTTCGAGTTCCTCACCAATGTCCCAATGATTTTTAGCCTGGAAGTTGAATTGCGGCGGCTCACCCCAGCGCCGAACTTCCTTGTTATCGTCAGCGTTCCTGCCAATGGAAACACCCGAATTCGGCAGGTTTGGCAGCCGAAGCATGAACTTTTCAAAACCGGCTTCGATCTCCGTTACTGGTCTCTCGCCTTCGCGAATCGATTCGCTGACTTCCTCGGCTTCACGCATGAGGGCGGCCGCATCACCGCCGCGCTTCTTTAATTTACCGATCTCGCCTGACAGACGGTTCTTCTTTTCTTTCAGTTTCTCCAGATTTGCCAAGGCTTCCCGGCGATCGCGGTCAAGAGCAACAAATTCGTCCCAGTCGATCTCCGTACCCCGGGTCGCCATCCGCTTTTTTACCTGATCCAAATCATCGCGCAAAAGTTTCACATCTAACATAGAAACCCCTAAGGCAGGCCAAAGGCATTTTCGATGTGTTCTACCACCGGCAGCGGCCCGGGCCAAGAAATCCCGACTACATCGAATCTCGCGTCTCGTTGATTGAGCCTTTTGGCATTCAAGAAGAACTGAGCGGCGTGAATCATTTTTTTCTGTTTTCTAAATTCGACGGCTTCCAACGGTGTGCCGAAGCCGCTTCCAGTACGGGTCTTTACTTCGACAAAAACGATGACCCGGCGGTCTAAGACAATTAGGTCAAGCTCGCCCACGGCACAACGATAGTTGCGCTCGACGAGTTTGTAACCTTTCTTCTTCAGATACCGTTCGGCGATCTGCTCGCCCTCTTTACCTAACAGAATCTTGGCGTTGTTTAGAATCATGACTTAGCGAAGAGTAATCCTAACTCGGCTTCAGTGTCGATGGCGCACATATCGCGCACAGGCTTGAAGCTTCGACGATGAATCGGCGATGGCCCAAACCGGCGCAAAGCCTCCATGTGCGTGACGCAGCTATACCCCTTATGACTCGCAAAGCCATATTCCGGATAGCTCTTGTCGAGTTCGACCATCAGAGTGTCGCGCGAAACCTTGGCCAGAATCGAAGCCGCGGCAATCGATAGGCATAGCTGATCGCCCCTAACAACAGTTCGTTGTTGCGGCAGTTGCTTCGAGATAGGTGTTAGCTGAAAAAACTCCGCCGGGATCATTTGATTTCCATCGATAAGTAAACAGTCAGGTAGCGGCGTCAAGGCTCGGAACGCTTTCACCATCGCGAGTAGACTGGCCTGCAGAATATTGATCCGATCGATTTCCTCGACCTCAACGACACCGACACCCCAGCTCAGCGCCGACTCTCTGATTACCGGTGACAACTTCTCGCGCTGCTCTGCGGTTAACAACTTGGAATCTTTGATATCCACATGCGTGAACCCCCTGGGTAAAACTACCGCAGCGGCAACCACAGGCCCTGCCAATGGGCCTCGACCGACCTCATCCAGTCCCGCGATACACCTGAATCCGCGCAAATAAGACACTTCCTCAATGGCACCCTGTGGAATCGGCCGTTCGAACTCCTCCGACAAGGTGAACTGTTTGCCCCTCATTGCCTTTCACTTGTAGCCAAAAGAAAAAACAACTGCAAATAAGATTTTAAACGCGTACCACCCCAAAGAATCTGGAGACGTCAAAAAAAGTTCCCTCTTGCACAAGACTTCGAGCCTCATGCCGCCGCAAATGTAAGTCATCATCGGAGGCGGCTCGTATTGGAATGGTAGTCTGCTTATGTTACAAAAAACCCGATGGAACTCACGCTCAAAGAGGTGCAACACGTCGCCGTGCTGGCGCGGTTGCGCTTGACTCCGGAGGAAGAAAAACAATTCACCGAGCAGCTTGGAAGGATCCTGCAATATATGGAAAAACTCGGTCAGCTCGATACCTCCCAAGTCGAGCCCTTCGATCATGCGGCGACTAGCGCCAACGCTTTTCGAGATGACATAGTCTCCAATACCCCCAACCCGGCCGCAATCTTGGCCAATGCGCCGGCAAAGGAACAAACCTTTTTTCGAGTTCCAAAGATTATCGAATGAGTTTGTACTCACTAACACTTCATGACGCGAGCGAAAAACTGCGCAAACGCGAGATTTCGTCCCAAGAGCTGATCGAAGCTGTTTTCCAGCGCATTTCAGACACCGACGACGACATTCGCGCTTATCTCACCTTATGCCGTGATGCCGCGCTGGCACAGGCGAAGCAAGCCGATAGACGTCTCCAGCAAGAGAGCACTTCTTCGCCTCTGCTCGGCATTCCAATCGCGGTTAAAGATAACTTTCTTATCCAAGGCGTGCGAACAACATGCGCATCAAAGATATTGGGCGATTTTATTGCGCCCTATGACGGTAGCACGGTGGCAAGATTACGATCAGCTGGCGCAGTAATCATCGGCAAGACCAATCTTGACGAGTTTGCTATGGGTTCCTCCGCAGAAAATTCTGCTTTCTTTTCGACCCGCAACCCTTGGAATTTCGATCGCGTACCCGGAGGATCCTCGGGCGGATCGGCAGCGGCAGTGGCCGCGGATCAGTGCGTTGCCGCGTTGGGCACCGACACTGGCGGTTCGATTCGTCAACCCGCGGCCTTCTGTGGAATCGTCGGATTGAAGCCGACCTACGGTCGTGTCAGTCGCTATGGCATCATCGCCTTCGCTTCGTCAATGGATCAGGTGGGGCCCATGACAAAGGATGTCCGGGACTGCGCCCTTCTGCTTGAAGCGATTAGCGGTCACGATCAGGCGGACGCAACTTCAGTGAATCGTCCGGTACCCAAATACTCCGAATCGCTGACGGGCGATATTAAGAGCTTACGTCTGGGTATCCCGAAAGAGTATTTCACCACGGGGCTGCAGCCAGCCGTAGAGCAATCGATTGGCGCCGCCATCGGCCAGCTCGAAAAGAGCGGCGCCATCATCCAGGAGATTTCTCTGCCGCATACCGAGTACGCGGTAGCCGTGTACTACATCGTCGCCACTGCCGAGGCAAGCTCGAATCTCGCCCGCTATGACGGCATGCGGTTCGGCCATCGTGCTGCCGGCAAGGATTTGACCGAAACTTACATGCTGAGCCGGGAAGAAGGTTTTGGGCCCGAGGTAAAGCGACGTATTATGCTCGGCACCTATGCTCTTTCAGCCGGATACTACGACGCCTACTACCTGAAGGCTCAACGGGTTCGCGCTTTGATCCGCCGCGATTTTGACGAAGCATTCAAACACTGCGACGCCATTATCACTCCGACCTCGCCGACCACGGCCTTTAAGATTGGCGAGAAGATACAAAATCCGCTGGAAATGTATCTGTCCGACATATGCACTATTTCGATAAACCTTGCCGGCGTACCGGCTCTCTCTCTACCATGCGGCTTCGACGCTGGAGGATTGCCGATCGGCATGCAGATCATCGGTAAGCACTTCGACGAGTCGACTATCTTGCGAGCAGCTTATGCTTACGAACAACAGACTCACTGGCACAAAAAGAAACCCAGGCTGAATCAGCCATGAAGTACGAAAGCGTGATCGGGCTCGAAGTTCATGCCCAGCTCCTGACCCAATCGAAAATCTTCTGCGGCTGCTCCACCCAATTTGGCCAGGCGCCGAACTACAATACCTGCGCAGTGTGCATCGGGTTTCCGGGCGTCTTACCGGTTTTGAACAAGAAGGTGGTGGAATTTGCCATTCGCGCCGGACTTGCGACACATTGCGAAATCACGCGATCGAGTCGCTTGGCGAGAAAAAATTACTTCTATCCGGATCTACCGAAAGGGTACCAGATCAGCCAGTACGAACTGCCTATCTGCGCCAACGGCTACGTCGATATCGATCTAGACGGCACTTCGAAGCGGGTCCGGCTGACCCGCATTCACATGGAAGAAGATGCCGGAAAGAACATTCACGATGGTCACGGCGATTCGAGCCTGGTGGATTTCAATCGCGCCGGTGTCCCTCTGTTAGAGATCGTCAGTGAACCGGATATGCGCAATCCGGCAGAAGCAGGAATCTATCTCAGAACGTTGCGGGCGATCCTGCAGTATCTGGACATCTGCGACGGTAACATGGAACAAGGGAGCTTCCGTTGCGATGCAAATATCTCGATTCGGCCCCAGGGAACTGACGCCTTGGGCACGAAAGTAGAGATTAAAAACTTGAACTCGTTCAAAGCCATTGAAAAAGCGCTCGAGTATGAAACCGCAAGGCAGATGGACACACTGTCGGAAGGTGGAAAGCTGATTCAAGAAACGCGGCTGTGGGACGAAAATAAGGAACAGACCCGCGCCATGCGATCGAAAGAGTCGGCTCACGATTATCGCTACTTCCCCGATCCGGATCTTCTACCCGTTGTCATCGATGAGAAATGGATTGATGAGATCCATACCTCTCTCCCTGAGCTTCCAGGCACCCGAAGATCGCGGTTTTTGTCACAATATGCCCTTCCACTTTATGATGCGGAGTTACTCACCAGTCGCAGAGATATCGCCGATTACTTCGAGACTGCGGTTACAATTTATCCTAACGCAAAGGCGATCAGCAATTGGATCATGGGCGAACTCTTTCGCATCCTCAAGGAAAGAAAGCTCGACCAGCAGCTCTATATCAAGACTTGGCCGGTACGGGCGGAATATCTCGCCGAATTGGTACAGCTCATCGATCAAGACAAAATTAGCGGAAAGATCGCAAAAATGGTTTTTGATGCGCTCGTCGACGCAGAACGATCGCCGCAGACTATCGTTAAGGAAAAAGGGTTAGAGCAGGTCTCAGACGTTGCGAGAATTGAGACATCGATCGATCAGATTCTGGCGGCCTATCCAAAACAGATCGCGGACTACCGCGGGGGTAATGAAAAGATCTTCGGATTTCTCGTCGGGCAGGTAATGAAATCAATGCAGGGAAAAGCAAACCCTCAGAAGGTCAATGAAATTCTAAAGGCGAAACTCTCCTGCACCATTTCAACCTAGAAGGAATCATGTATCATCTCGGAAGTAGTCCCGCCTAGACACTTAAGGTAAGGAAGACCGGACCTCCGGCCGGTACGCTTGAGGCAGATTCAAAATAATTCCTGTCAGTCCATCCTGTTTCAGGTTTCGCAATTGCCGGTCGGCGTCATCACGAATGCGAAAATTACCAATGCGCACGCGCAGTGAGCCGGCGCCTTCGGTCACGGAAACAGCGTATCCGCGCCGCTCGAACGTATCCGCCCAACGCTGTGCCTCAGTCCGATCATCAAAAGCTACTTGAATGACGTAACCTTCGAGGGATCTCGGTACCGGCCGCAAGAGCGCTTTAGTGTCAAGCGGTTTCTCAGCCGGTTTTTTGCGAATCAATGCTAGTTTTTCTTCAACAGCTTTTCCCGGAGTTTCCGGCGGCTTCGGTTGGGTTGGCAGCGCTGGAGGGGGGGGATCTAGGGTCGCTGGATTCGATTGCATTTTTGGAAATGCCGACACTATCTCGAGCGGCTTCTCTGGAACGGACTGCGTCTGCGATTGCTTGGGAGATAATGGCATCATTTTGCCTACCGGAGTCGCGGAAGTGTTTCCCATCTTCAGCTCTGTTTCTTGCTTTTCACCCATTGGCGATGGCATTGGCATCGATAACTGGGGAGTGCCCAGGTCCGGTTTAGATTCGAACTCCTCAGTTTGATCAACTTGCTCAAGAGTAGTGCTTGGGTGAGGAGAGGTTTCTTGAGTAACTTCTGGCTGAGTTACCGGATCAATTGCCTTTGCGTCACTTTGCGGCTGGACAGGTCTTCGAGCCTTGGGACTGGGCTCAGCAGGCTTAGCGATGACTGAAGGCGAAGTAACGTCATCGAGTTCGGGTGTCCGGCGTTTCGCTATATGTGATTTCACGGGTTGCGGCTTTTCATCAACGACCGCACTTAACGACTTCTCCTCTGCAGCGATTTCTGCTTTTACAAGTTCAGCGACCTTCGGTGCCGGTGACACGGGCCGGGATGCTGGTATCGACTTTGGTGAGATGGCATTAGAATCTGTCGATTTCGTGTCCAATTCAGGCAGCATCGCCACCGGCTCTTCCGTTTTCTTAACAGCGGGTTCTTTTTTAGTGCTAGGTGCCGGCTTTTTGACCTCCGGAGTATTTGGTGCTTCGACCGCAGGCGTTATCGGTTTGAATTCCTGCTTTGAATCGCCCGGGTTCGTCGGGAGAACTTCCTCTTGGATCGGCGGCCGAAAATCGGGTTTCTGTTCCTGTGCAGAGAAAGAAACTAAATTTATTGGCCCGTCTTCCTCTACCGCAAAAATCACGGCGACCTCCAAGAGGCTATTTTCACTCAAATCTTGCTTTAGAAACGCCGTTACCCTCTCTTTCCGAAAGTATGCAATAGCGCGCTCCGTACCGACGCGCGAGCCCGCCGCATCCGATGTTATGGTTCGCCAGGTAAAATTTAAACCGTAACCCGTCAATTCCTTGTCGTTATAAATCTCTATGTCACTTGAAAGAATTTGTAGCAACTCCTTGCCGTAAAGAGCAAATAGCCGAGCTACTTTTGTGCTATATTCACCTTTTGTTTTAAAAGTTTCCGTGGCACCAAGAACAACTTCGAGGAAGCGCTCATCAGGGACCTTAACTGCCGAGTGCGTATAGAACCCTATTCCTCCCACCGACGCGATATTATTTGCGAATTGCAGGCTAGCGGTTTTAGGGTTTTGAATGATTTTGGCAACTAAACGATTTAAATTTTCTTTATACCGTTCGCCCAAATAACGGGCTTTTGGAGTACTGTAGTGAGATGGTGGAGTTGCAATCAATCCGAAAGGTGACAATTTCCTTGAGGCATCGTCGACTTGAAGTGTGCAACCCTCAGTCAAAAGCA
Source organism: Deltaproteobacteria bacterium (assembly GCA_009379725.1). Lineage (GTDB taxonomy): Bacteria > Desulfobacterota > Binatia > UBA9968 > UBA9968 > WHTF01. Next base: position 2,899 of record WHTF01000127.1, on the reverse strand, counting down.
GTGTCGTCGCGACCAGTAGCGCTAACCTTAGATGTTGAACAATTAGAATCATTGGGTACCTTTTTTCACAACTGAAAGTTTGCGCAAAACTTTGCTTGACAGGTTACATACTTCACTTATAATGAAACGGTTTTTTGAAGAATATATCAAGAATATAGTCGCTACTTAATGTAAAGACAATCTTTTTTTTCAACCAAGCGAGATTACTGCGATGGCAATCGGGGAACTGCTAAGGGCGAAGGGTATTATTACCGGCGACCAGCTTGAGAAAGTACTTCATCAGCAGAAAATTGCCGGCGGCCGTTTGGGCGATAATCTGGTTGCACTTAAATACATCAGCCGAGAAAACTTAGAGGCGATTCTTCAAGAGCCGCCACATATTCCAAAAACTGCTGCAGAAACGGAATTGGATGGTAATTTTTTACTTAACTGTCTGTTGCGAACGATGTACGTTTCTGCCCTGCAAACCATTCCCGAGCTTTCAGAACAAATAAAGCTTACTCGGGGTGTGGTCGAAGAGTTGCTCACATTCGCCAAGAAAGAAGCGCTCATAGAAATCCGCGGACCCTCTGAAAAAAATCACAACATCATGCGCTACGCTCTTACAAACGCAGGCAAAGAGCGGGCAAACGAAGCTCTTCGACGTTGCGAATACATCGGACCGGTTCCCGTACCGTTAGAAGCTTATCAACTCCAGGTTCAAAAGCAGACCATCACCAACGAAGTAGTCAGTATCGAAAAGCTCAAGAACGCCCTGTGCCACCTCGTGCTCTCAGAGGACATTGTCCGACGGCTTGGTCCTGCGTCAAACTCCGGCAGGGCCATTTTGATATATGGCGCCGCGGGTAACGGAAAAACAGCCATCGCCGAAGCTCTAGTAAGCGCTTTTGAACAACCGGTCTATATCCCCTATTGCCTCGAAGCGGATGGGCAGATAATCAAGATATTCGATCCATCGGTTCACATTCCATTTGCCACGGAAACCGAGGAACACAAGGACAACAGTCATCCGATGTTTTTGCCGCACCTTGCGTATGATCCCAGGTGGGTGCGCTGTAGGAGGCCTTATATTATTTCCGGTGGCGAGTTGACGCTTGAGATGCTAGATTTAGATTTTGATTCGAATTCGAAGTACTATGAGGCGCCTCTGCAAATGAAGGCGATCGGCGGGATATTCGTTATCGACGACTTCGGGCGTCAGCGCGTTCGGCCCCATGAGCTGTTAAACCGTTGGATCTTTCCGCTCGAGCGCAAAGTCGACTACCTGACGCTTCACACAGGCAAAAAATTTGCGTTGCTTTTTGACCAGCTGGTCATCTTTGCAACCAACTTTCCACCAGAGGAGCTCATGGACCCTGCGCAGCTGCGCCGCGTTCATTACAAGATGAAAATCAGTCCACCGACCGCCGATGAGTATAAAGAAATATTCCAGCGCGTCTGCGACTCCTATGGTTTGGAGTTTTCGGAAGAGATCATAGCGTATCTGCTCAATTCTTTTTATATCAAGCATAAAATTCCATTTGCCGGATTTCACCCGAAATTTATCGCCGAACACGTCATCGCATCGTGCAACTATATGGGCACTCAACCACGAATCACGCGCCAACTGCTTGCCGATTCTATCGAGAATATAGTCGTTCTTCCTAATTCTCCCTCTCACGAGTAATTACCCATGTCAAAGCCGCTGGCTCTGCTTATTCACTCAATCGATTCTTCTTTGCCAGCTATGTCCAAACTCTTGGAAGCGCGAGATTTTTTTATTCGTGTGAGCCGTTCGCTCGAGGAAGCCGAGCGCGTATTCCACGCCTTCCCCATGGACCAGGTCAAGTTCGTCTTCGCGGAGATATCTCTCTGCCACGGCAGCGCATGGCATCAATTTATGGATCGGATCTCGCGTAATGGCACGCAACTGACCGTCATTTGTTATCACCCTAATACGCAAACACTTTGCAGCCTTTTGGGAAACGCCAGCCAGTCGGTGGGAGATCAAACAGCACCGCATTCGATCAAAGCACCTCTCATGATTGGCGAGACTCCTCAGTTTCACGAAGTGCTAAAGCTAGCAAATCGATATGCCATGCACGACATCACCGTTCTTATTACCGGCGAGACCGGCACTGGTAAAGAAGTCATGGCCCAATATATCCACTCCAATGGTCCCCGTGCCGACAAGCCTTTTGTCGGCTGCAATATGACAGCGATTCCTGAAACGCTTGTCGAAAGTGAACTCTTTGGTTACGTTCGAGGCGCGTTTACCGGCGCGGACAAAAACAAAAAGGGATTCATTGAAGCTGCAGAGGGCGGCACGCTCTTCTTAGATGAAATCGGCGAGTTGGCTCCGGCGATCCAATTAAAGCTTTTGCGGTTTCTCGAAACGAGGCAGTACTACAGAGTCGGCGAATCCACACCCAAGACGAGCGACGTTCGAATTATCGCCGCGACAAACAAAGAGCTGGAAGAGGCGATTCAAGGTACAGGCTTTAGAAAAGACCTTTACTTTCGCCTTAACAGCGCCCGCGTTATTCTCACTCCCCTACGCGGACGCAAGGAAGATATCATTCTAATGGTTGCAAACTTCGTCTATCAAGCCTGCAACCAGTTTCAAAACCCTCTCAAGAAACTAACCAGTTCGGCTAAGGCGCTATTTTTGGACTATCCGTGGCCGGGTAATATTCGGGAGCTCAAGAGTGTGATCGAAAGCGCTGTAATGGTCTCCGATGGTGAGTATATCACCATCAGCGATTTACCCATGAACCTGCAGCACTATGCTACCGGCCACCGTGCGGAAATCGGCACAAAAGCAATTAAAAACATTGAAGAAGGTGAAAAGATCCTCATCGAAGAGGCGCTTCGTCAAACCAACGGAAACAAGGCGAAAGCAGCCGAAGCCCTAGGCATA
>WHTF01000126.1 GCA_009379725.1 Deltaproteobacteria bacterium | reverse complement strand
GAAGACGTCGGCATAGGCGCCGGACTCGTTGATAAACAAGTCCTGCGCCACCAGGAACTCCAACTTTTCCATCATATGGCGCGTGTGGTTCAGGTTGGGCTCGGACATCATGGGATTCTCTCCCATGATGTGCAGCGCGCGCACCCCGCCCGGCCTGACCTCACTCATGATTTCCGTCGTCGTCAGCCCGAGTCTACGGTTGAGCGCGCCCGGCTCGATATTCCACGCCTGTTCGAATTTTCGCGCCGACGCTTCGTCGTCGACCCGCTGATAGCCGGGATAGTGCCAAGGCATGGCGCCGGAATCCGACGCGCCCTGGACGTTGTTTTGTCCCCGCAGCGGATTCAAGCCCGTCCCTTTGCGGCCGATGTGGCCGGTGAGCAGCGCAAGATGAATGAGGGACATCGCGTTGTCGGTGCCGTGCGAGTGTTCGGGAATGCCCAGCGCCCAATAAATCCCTGCGTTCTTCGCCGTCGCGTACATCCGCGCCGCCTGGACAATCAGATTGCGGTCGACGCCGGAAATCGCTTCTGCGTATTCGGGTGTGAATTTCTCCATGGAGATCACGAAGTCTTCGAAACCTTCGGTACGCCGATCGATGAAATCCTGGTTATAAAGGCGTTCCTTGATGATGACATGGGCCATCGCGGAAAAGAGCGGCACGTCGGTGCCGGGCTTCTCGGGCAGCCACAGGGCGGCCCAGTTGACCATCTCTACCCTGCGGGGATCCACGACGATGAGCTTGGCGCCGTGGTTGGCGACTGCAGCTTTCATTTGCAGCGCAATGATCGGATGGGTTTCCGCTGTGTTGGAGCCGGTCACGAGGAAGACATCGCTGTGAATCACTTCGGCGGCGGTGTTGCTCATCGCCGAGGAGCCGATGGCCATTTGCAGCGCGACCACGGAGCCCGCATGGCACAAGCGGGTGCAGTGATCGATGTTATTGCTGCGGAACAGCGCGCGGAAAAGCTTTTGCAGGAGGTAGTTGTCCTCGTTGGTCGCCTTGGCGCAGCAGTAGACCGCCATGGCGTCCGCACCGTCACGCTGAAAAATCTCGACCAGGCGCTCGGTGGTGTAATCGAGGGCCTCATCCCATGAGACTTCGCGCCACTGGTCGCGGTCGAAGGCCTGGGTGCGCGCGCCGGGCGCCTGTGTTTTATTGCGGATGAGCGGCGTTGTTATCCGGTCTTTGTTGTAGATGAAGTCGTAGCCGAAACGTCCTTTGACGCACAGGTTGCCGTGGTTGACCACCGCTTCGAATGGCGAGGTCACTTTGTAGACGTAGTCATCCTTGATGTGCAGCTCCAGGTTGCATCCCACGCCGCAGTAGGGGCACGTGGTCGGGACAATGCGGTCCGGCGTAATCATGGTGACTTCCTCCGGCGTTTTTTCCCGCCTCTGGTCGCCTGTATGATTTCGTCCAAGCTAATTCCCTGTTCCAGTAGCGACTCGCGCTTGGGCTTGAGTGCGCCGGTGGGGCAGACGCCCACGCACTGGCCGCAAAATACGCAGCTCGTTTCGGGCATGGGTTTGTCGAAGAAGGTGCCGATGCCGGTGTCGAAACCGCGCCCTTTGAAGTTGATCGCATAGGTAAACTGCGCGTCGTCGGCACACACCTGAACGCAGCGCCAGCACAGGATGCACTTGGAATAGTCGCGGATATACATCGGGTTATCATCGAGCACCGGATACTCGCGCCGCTCGGCGTCGGGAAAGCGCGCGGGGTCGGCCCGATAATCGTCGATGAACTTGTTAATCTCCGGCGCCTGAGAAAGATCCACGGCAGAGGCGAGCATCTCCAGGATCGTCCGGCGGCTGCGCTCGGCTCGCACACTCGATGTGGAGACTTTCATGCCTTCGCTCACCCGGCTTAGGCACGCCGGCACAAGCGGCTTTACCCCGTCGACTTCGACCACGCAGATGCGGCAAAGGCCGTTCGCCGTGCAATGCTCATGATAGCAAATCGTCGGAATATGCCGGCCGTCTTGCTCCGCGGCTTTGAGGATCGTCGTCCCCGCAGGCACAACCGTGGTAGCGCCATCAATAGTGAGTGATACGTCTGCTGTCTTGTCAGCCATAACGGTAACCCTCGAGAATCGTGCTCGTGATCGTGCTGCGTGATCGTCGGAAGCTTACGAGCACGAGCCGCGAACACGAACACGAGACATATTATTTCTTCCCGTCAAACATTTCCGGCCATAGCTTCATCGCGCTCAAGACCGCCGTGGCGGCCGTCTGGCCGAGGCCGCACAGCGAGGCGTCGATCATCGTGCCGCCGACGTCCGACAAGCGTTCGCGGTCGCCGGCAACGGGACGGCCGGCTGCGGCCCGATCAAGTATTTCGTACTGTCGCCGCGCGCCAAGCTGGCAGGGATAGCATTTGCCGCAGCTTTCGTCGGCAAAGAAGCGCGCCAGCCGCTTCAGCACGTCGCGCATGTCCGCGCTATCGTCGAAGACCATCACTGCGCCGGAGCCGAGCGGCAGGCCCGCGGCGCTCAAGTTCTCAAACGACAGAATCACGTCCAAGTCTTTCTCAGCGGCAAAGGCGCCCGCCGCGCCGCCCATGAGCACGGCTTGAAGCTTGCGTCCCTGCTTCAGTCCGCCGGCGAGATCAAACAATACGTGGCGCAAAGTGGCGCCGAACGTCACCTCGTAAAGCCCGGGTCTCTGTATCTGACCCGACACGCAAAACAGCTTTGGCCCGGGCGAGCGTTCCGTCCCTATTCTTCGATACTCCGCGGCCCCCCGTTCGAGAATCAGCGGGATGTTGCAGAATGTCTCCACATTGTTGATCACGGTGGGCTTGCCGAATAATCCGTGAGTGGTGGGGAACGGCGGCTTGATGCGCGGGAAGCCACGCTTGCCCTCGATGGATTCCAACAGCGCGGTTTCTTCGCCGCAAATGTAAGCTCCGGCGCCTAGGCGCATCTCAATATCAAAGTCCAATTCCGAACCGAGGATATTCCCGCCGATGACGCCGGCCCGCCGCGCTTCCTCCAGCGCATCGCGCATCACATTGAACGCGTAGGGGTACTCGCCGCGAACGTAGATATAACCCCGGAGCGCGCCCACGGCATGGGCCGCGATGATCATCCCTTCGATGGTGCGGTGCGGGTCTTCCTCCATGAGAATGCGGTCTTTGAACGTCCCGGGCTCGGATTCGTCGGCATTGCACACAATGTACTTGGGTTGGCCCGCCGCCTTCGCCGCTCCTTCCCACTTGATGCCGGTTGGAAACGCCGCGCCGCCTCGGCCCACCAACCCCGCAGCCTTTACCTCGGCGAGCACATCTTGCGGCGTCATCGTCAAAGTTTTCTTCAGTCCGGCATAACCGCCGCCGCTGCTGTAATCGGTAAAGGAGGTCGGATGACCTTGACCGCAATTGCCGGTGAGGATGCGGACGTCGCCGCCGATAAAGCTGATCGGTCTCTCGCCGCCACGCGCGCAGATCTCGGCCGCCTGGTCGGGAGCGGCGCTTCCACGAGCGGCTTCGCCTACAAGCAGCGCCGGAGCGTGATCGCACAGGCCGAGGCAGGGAGCATGTTCAACGGTGAACTCACCATCCGGACTGACTTCATCCGGCTCAATTTTCAGATAGCGGCACAGGGCGTCCGCCAAATCATCGGCTCCCGCAAGGGCGCAGGCGGGCGCGTTGCACACACGCGCCACGGTCCGGCCCATCGGCTCGCGGGAGAGCATCTCGTAGAAATCGATGACACCGTGGACGTCGGCGAGTGGCACGGCCAAGGCGCGGCCCACTTCCGTGGCAACGGCTTCGGGAATCCAGCCATGGAATTGCTGTGCGGCGTGCAAGGCCGGCAGAAGCGCAGCGCGGCCTTGCGGCGCCAACTCGGCGAGAAAAGAGCGCAGGCGAATGAGATCAGCATCAGACATCTAGTCTCCTAGAGCCAGTGGAAATTTCCTGCTAGCGTCGAACTTTAGAATGCGGATATGCTGTTGCTATCCATAATAGTCCAGACCAGCAACGTCAAGGGTCTATCCCATCCCGATACGGCTTGACAAGCAGCTGTCGATTCGATAATTGGTCAGACCAGCAGACCGCTAAACTCCTTTATGCTTCGCGCGATCAAAAAAACCAGGATTCACGAGGACGTCTTTCACCAGATCCATCAACTGATCAGGGAGGGCAGGCTCAGGGCCCGTGATCAGCTCCCGTCAGAGCGCGAGTTGGCTGAAACTTTCAAAGTCAGCCGAACTTCCGTGCGCGAGGCGCTTCGCGCATTAGAAACCCAAGGGCTCATCGTGAGCCGAACCGGCACGGGTAATTTCGTTGCCGACCTGCCGGTTGAATCTTTGATCGGGCCGCTCGCGCGGCTGCTGATCGATGAGAAAAAAGCTCTCGCGGACGTGTTCGAAATGCGCAAGCTGATCGAGCCGCATATCGCCGCTTTAGCCGCTGAGCGGGCGAGCCGGAAAGACATTGCGCAACTGAAAAGAATCGTTGCCAAGCAAACCAAGGCGGTCAGTCGCGGTGAGACCGGCGTGGAGGCGGACGCCGAGCTGCATTTCGCCATTAGCCGCGCTACGCGGAACCACGCGCTGCAAAAACTCGTGTCGGGGTTGATGGAAATGTTGAGCCGCAGCCGTGAGGAGTCGTTGCAGACGGATAAGCGCAGGGAATCGTCCATCGACGCGCATCGAAGAATCATCGCCGCTATCGAAAAGCACGACAGAGCAAAGGCTCGCAGCGAAATGTTGCGTCACATTGAACAGGTCGAAGAAAGTGTGCTGTTGTCTAACCGCCCGTCAAAAACCGACAGTCAGAATATTACGCGCGAGAGAGTTGAATTTCATGATCAAGCGCATAGAGGTCAATTATTGAGCAGCACTGGGTCGGGCCAATTGCTGTATCGACTATGCGCCGGACGGCAGATTCGAAGCGGAAAAATGGTCTTCTAAGAAGAAACCAGGCGAGGTAATGATGGCAACGCCAATAAATTCCGGATTCAAAAAGGAAGCGACCGGACCGGTAATCTCCGGCGGGCATCTAGTCGCTAAGGCGCTTAAGAACGAGGGCGTCGAGGTGATCTGGACGCTCTGCGGCGGTCATATCATCGATATCTATGATGGCTGTATCGACGAAGGCATCAAGATCATCGACGTGCGCCATGAACAGGTCGCGGCACACGCCGCCGACGGCTACTCGCGCCAGAGCGGTAAGATTGGCTGCGTGGTGACGACGGCGGGACCGGGCACGACGAATGCGATGACCGGTATCGCCAATGCGTATCGCGCCGAGAGCCCGCTCTTGATGATAGGCGGGCAAGGCGCGCTGAGCCAGCACAAGATGGGATCGCTGCAAGATCTGCCGCATGTCGATATCATGTCGCCGATCACGAAATTCGCCGCGACTGTGCCTCATACCGAACGGATCGCTGACATGGTGTCGATGGCGTTTCGTGAATCGGTCAACGGCGCGCCGGGGCCGAGTTACTTGGAAATCCCACGCGACGTGCTCGATGCTAAAGTGCCGCTGGAGCGGGCGCGCATTCCCAAGCCGGGCGCCTATCGCGCTTCGACGAAATCAGTAGGCGATCCCGCCGACATCGAGCGGCTCGCTGATATTCTGGTGAAATCCGAGCGTCCGGCCGCGCTGTTCGGCACGCAAGTTTGGACCAGCCGCGGCCACGATGCAGCAGTGGAGTTTTGCCGCGCGCTCAACATTCCCGGCTACATGAACGGCTCCGGCCGCGGCATCTTCGCGCCGGGCGATCCGCACGGCTTCAATCGCACGCGTAGTTTGGCTTTCGATAAAGCCGACGTGATCCTGATCGTCGGCTGCCCATTCGATTTTCGTCTAGGTTACGGGCGCCGGTTACGCGCCGATGCGACCGTCGTGCAGATCGATCTCGATTACCGTAACGTTGGCAAGAACCGGGACATTTCCCTCGGGCTGGTCGGTGATTGCGGCGCGATCCTCAAAGCGGTGGAGCAAGCGGCTTCCGGCCGCGCGTCGAAAGGTAATCAGCAACGCGCTGAGTGGATGAAAGAGCTGCGCGCCGCGGAAGCCAAGGCGTACGAAAAACTCTTACCGTCGTTCAAATCCGAGTCCGTGCCGATCAACCCTTATCGGGTTGCCTATGAGATCAATGAATTTTTGACCGACAACACCGTTTACATCGGCGACGGCGGCGATGTCGTCACGATCACCGCGACCGCGGTCGAGCCGCGCATGGCTGGCAACTGGATGGACCCCGGGCCGCTCGGCACCCTAGGCGTCGGCACGTCGTTCGCGATGGCGACCAAATTCGTGCATCCGAAAAAGGAAGTGCTGTGTTATTACGGCGACGGCTCATTCGGCATGACCTCCTGGGATATGGAAACCGCGCAGCGGTTCAACTTGCCGTACATGGCCGTGATCGGCAACAACTCGGCGATGAACCAAATCCGCTGCGGACAGATCGGCAAGTACGGTCCTGAGCGCGGCTGTATCGGCAATAAACTCGGCGACGTCGATTTCGAAAAATTTGCCGAGTGCTTCGGTGGCTGGGGCATCGCGGTGCGCGAGCCGAAGCAAATTCGTCCGGCCTTGGAAAAGGCACGCGAGCGCGTCGCCGGCGGCCAGTGCGCGATCGTCAACATCTGGGTCGACATCAATGAATACGCGCCGGGCACCAAGGCGCAGACCATGTACAAGTAGGGCTTGCGCACATGTGTGCGCTGGTCGGTGCCAGAACATAACGGATGATTTCGTGGAGCCGCTAGGTAGCGGTTTTCTCTCTCCCCTTGGGGGAGAGAGTTAGAGTGAGGGGTCGTATGAATTTCGAGCACCCTCACCTCAGTCTCTCCCGTCGAGGGAGAGGAGGTAAGAGCGCCGTTCTCCGGCTTACGGCTCCATTTGAAGCGTGTTGTTTAATCGGCTATTTGGGAGAGTTTTCATGGCAAAAGCGCTCGATGGAGTTCGTATACTCGATATGACCCATGTGCAGTCCGGGCCGACCTGCACACAGATTTTGGCCTGGTTCGGCGCCGACGTGATCAAAGTCGAACTGCCCGGACGCGGCGACATTACGCGCGGCCAACTGCGCGACAAGCCCAACGTCGACAGCCTCTATTTCACCATGCTCAACTGCAACAAGCGGAGCATCACGCTCAATACCAAGAGCGAAAAAGGCAAAGAGATCTTTCGCAAGTTGATCAAGTCTTGCGACGTGATGGTGGAAAATTTCGCCCCCGGGGCGCTCGACCGACAGGGCTTCACGTGGGAAGCGATTCGCGAGCTCAATCCGCGCTTGATTTATGCGTCGGTGAAAGGATTCGGTCCCGGACCTTATGAAGACTGCAAGGTCTATGAGAACGTCGCTCAGTGCACCGGTGGCGCGGCGAGCACTACCGGCTTTGACGACGGCCCGCCGCTGGTCACGGGCGCGCAGATCGGTGACTCCGGAACCGGTATTCATCTCGTCGCGGGAATCCTAGCCGCTCTTTTTCAGCGGGAAAAAACCGGCCAAGGACAGCGGGTGACCTGTGCCATGCAGGACACCGTACTCAATCTCTGCCGCGTCAAGCTGCGCGATCAACAAAGACTCGCGGCGGGACCGCTGATGGAATATCCGCAGTATCCCAACGGTGTTTTCGGCGATGCCGTGCCGCGCGCCGGGAATGCCTCGGGCGGCGGGCAGCCGGGCTGGGCGGTGCGGACCAAGGGCGGCGGACCGAACGATTATATTTACGTCATCATTCAGCCGCCGGGTTGGGAGCCGTTGATGAAGCTCTGCGGCCGGGCTGAGCTGATCACCGACCCGGAATGGGCGACTCCGGAAAAGCGCTTACCCAAGCTCGGTAAATGTTTCGAGATCATCGAGCGGTGGACGATGACCCTCGACAAGCTGGAAGTTATGCGCAAGCTCAACGAATTCGACGTGCCGTGCGGACCTATCCTCGACATGGGCGAGATCGCAGCGGAGCAAGCACTGCGCGAGACCGGCACGGTGGTCGAAGTGGATCATCCGAAGCGCGGCAAGTTCCTTACCGTGGGAAATCCGATCAAATTGTCCGGCTCGCCGACCGAAGTGAAACCGTCGCCGGCGTTGGGCGAACACACGGACGAAATTTTGAAATCCATTGTCGGCTGGAGCGACACGGAAATCGCTGCCGCGCGCAAAGAAGGCGCGGTCTAAATTCTGCACCTTTGAGGCGACAACACTGCTTGCCCAACATCCATCCACGATCGAAGAAGCTTCGGAAAGATCCCTCACATGCGTTCGGGATAACATCCGTGCGGTTTGGTTTCGAACTGTCATTTCGAGCCCTTCGGCGATGCACAGGGTAGACTCCGCGAGAAATCTTTCTCTATTCACGCTTCATTTGAGCGAATTGGAACGAACGACCCAACCGTCCATGATCGACGGCCGATCATTCGTCTCTGTTCTCAGTTCACAAGTTACGCGGAGGTGTCGATGAACAACAAAACTTTGCGCACCACGATCCACTCAGCTCTCGCCGCCGGTCGCCAAGCCTTGAGCGCGCCCGAGGCGCAGCAATTGTGCGACGCTTACGGCATTCCCACACCGAAGCAAGCCCTGGCAAAAACCGCTGCCGAAGCCGCGAAAATAGCCTCACGGTTCGGATTCCCCGTGGTCCTCAAAATCGTCTCGGACGATATTCTCCACAAAACCGAGGCGGGCGGTGTGATCGTCGGACTTGAGAATGCAGCCGATGTCCGGCGCGCTTTCGACCAGCTCGTCAAAAATGCCAAACGTTATAAGAAAAACGTCGGCATCCAGGGTGTCCAGGTGCAACAGATGCTCAAAGGCGGCCAGGAAGTCATGGTCGGCGCTGTTACTGACCCAAGTTTTGGCAAAATGATTGCTTTCGGCCTTGGCGGCATATTGGTCGAAGTGATGAAGGACATCACGTTTCGTATGACGCCGGTCGGTAAGAAAGACGCCTTGTCGATGCTCGACTCGATCGCCGCCGCTGAAGTGCTGCGCGGCGTGCGCGGCGCCAAAGGGGTCAAGCGCGAGGCGCTGGCCGATATCGTCACCAAAGTGTCCAAGCTGGTGAGCGATTTTCCCGAGATTCTCGAAGTCGACCTGAATCCGATTTTTGCAACGGAGAAGGGCGCGCGCGCCGTGGACGTGCGTTTCGTTGTCGGCGACAAGCCGCAAACGCGCCAAAATTTCGATCAGAGCGAGATTCTCGCTGCCATGCAGCGCATCATGAATCCGCGCTCGGTTGCAGTGATCGGCGCTTCCGCAGAGGACGGCAAGATCGGCAATTCAGTGATGAAAAATCTCATCAACGGCGGTTATCAAGGCGAGATCTATCCGGTCCATCCGAAAGCTCAGGAGATCTTGGGACGCAAGGCCTATCCGAGCGTGCTCGACATTGCCGAGGAGATCGATGTCGCGGTGTTCGCGATACCCGCGAAATTTTGCGCCGCGGCCATGGATGAGGTGGGGCGGAAAAAAATTCCCGGCGCCGTCATGATTCCATCGGGTTTTGCCGAAGTCGGCGAGCAGGCGCTACAAGATGAATTAATCGCCGTCGCGCGCAAGCACAACGTGCGCGTGATGGGGCCGAATATTTACGGCTTCTACTACACGCCGCAAAATCTCTGCGCCACCTTTTGCACGCCGTACGACGTGAAGGGCAAAGTGGCGCTCAGCTCGCAATCGGGCGGGGTCGGCATGTCGATCATCGGTTTTTCGCGGACCACGCGCATGGGCGTGTCGGCGATTGTTGGTTTAGGCAACAAATCCGACTTGGATGAAGACGATCTGCTGACCTATTTCGAACAGGACGACAATACTCAAGTCATCGCCATGCACTGCGAGGACTTAAAAGACGGCAGGTCCTTCGCCGCGGTGGCGAGCCGGGTTTCGAAAAAGAAGCCGATCGTCATGCTCAAGGCGGGCCGCACGGCGTTGGGAGCGCGCGCCGCCGCGTCGCACACCGGCGCGCTGGCCGGCAACGACAAGATCTACGACGACGTGCTGCGCCAGTGCGGCGTCATTCGCGCAAAAAGTCTGAACGATATGTTGCAGTTTGCCCGCGGCCTGCAAGTGCTGCCCAATCCCAAAGGCGAGAACATCGTCATTATCACCGGCGCCGGCGGGTCGGGTGTTCTATTATCGGACGCTTGCGTCGATAACGGCCTGTCGCTGATGAAAATGCCACCGGATCTGGACACGGCGTTTCGCAAATTCATCCCGCCTTTCGGCGCCGCGGGCAATCCCGTCGACATCACCGGTGGCGAGCCGCCGACAACCTACGCCAACACGATTCGTTATGCGCTCAACGAGCCGCGCATTCATTCGTTAATCCTCGGCTACTGGCACACGATCATCACGCCGCCCATGGTGTTCGCCAAACTGTGCGCCGAAGTCGTCGAGGAAGCGCGCAGTAAAGGCATCGATAAACCGGTGGTGGCATCGCTGGTCGGCGACGTGCAAGTGGAAGAGGCGAGCGAGTATCTCTACGAGCGCGGTATTGTAGCGTATCCGTACACCACGGAATTGCCGGTTGCGGTGCTCGGCGCGAAATATAAATGGGCGCGCGGGGCCGGGGTGATGTGAGGATTGGTTTTGATTGAATCCAAAAAGCGAATTGCTGCACTGGCGTCTTTGAAGGTTTGACAGTGATCTATTTGTGTCTTGTTGAGTGTGGTTCTCTCTCCCCTTGCGGGAGAGAGTTAGAGTGAGGGTATCCGGATTTCCATCATCCTTACCTCTGTCCTCTCCCGTCAAGGGCGAGGATATACAAGGGCTCGCAGGAATAGCGCGGCTCGAACAGCGCCTACAGATATACTTCGTCAGACATATTGAAGTCTGCGCCTGGTGTTTGCCCTATGTCTGAAAAAGCAGAAAACATTCGTCAAATGTTGGCTTCGAAGCGGTAGAACGGCCCAACACACAAGACCCCGGGATTTTCTCTTCGACGCCCGTGGCGTTCTCCCGATACCAGAAAAGCGGGGACCGGGGTCGCGTCTTTAACTTTTCACATTCGACTGCGATGACGCTTCCCAACGCCACTATCTCCCGTAAGCGGCAGGGAGTATTCGACAACGAACTACGATGTTGAAACGCTCTGCTCGCTCTCTACGCTTTTCTGAACCGTCGGGCGCTTCATCATGCGGTCCTGCCAGGCCGTGTAGGCGCTGAGTTCCTTCATGGGAAATCCGCTGCGCGCGCCCCAGCCGTAGAAAACCAGCGCGTAGCCATCGACGACAGTGAACTCGCGGCCCATGACCCAGTCGTTTCCTTGGAGCATGGAGTCGATTTCCTGGCAATTGGTCCAGAACGATTTTTTCCCATTTTCCTTGACCGCGGCCGCCGCCGCTTCGCCTTCGGCGAAACGCTCGGGCCGATGGGAGCGCTGGTACGAGGGATGCACGACGCTCGAGAACCAGCACATGGTCCCGATGCAGCGCGCCTCCTCGGCCGGATCGGTCGGCATCAGGCTTTTTTC
>WHTF01000125.1 GCA_009379725.1 Deltaproteobacteria bacterium | reverse complement strand
GGCATCAACAATAATGGCGAGCTCTTCAAGTGCTTTGAAACGGTCGGCGCCACCGGATTACCGCTGATGGTTCATCCGCACGATCAGGATCTGATGGATGAGATCGAAGGACGTTACTGGAAGGACGAAAATCGCAGCCCGCAAGCGTACGCCAAAGCTTATCGCGAGCACGACGGCATCATTTGGGATACCGCGATGGCGACTTTATTTCGCATGCAGAAAGCGATCGGCAGCAAGCTGCACATTCTCCACATGAGCACGCCGGAAGGATTGGCAATGCTCAGGCGCGCCAAAGACGAGGGACGTCCCTGCAGTTGCGAGGTCAATCCCTGGGCAATGTTTCTCGGCACCTGGGAGAACGTCGAAAAGCTCGGTCCCTACTGCTTGGGCTTCTGGGTGCCGCCCGCCCACGTCGACGCGCTCTGGCAAGCCATTAACGACGGCACTGTCGACGTGATCGGCACGGACCACGCGCCGCACACGAAAGATGAGAAGGAAAAGGGATGGCATGATATGTGGAGTTGTCCCGGCGGCGAGCCGCAGATTCAAGATTATCTCAGACTTTTCCTAACCGCGGTCAATGAAGGTAAGCTGACTCTCGATCGGCTGGTGCGCATCTCCTCGTACAACGCGGCAAAGCTGTTCGGTGTCTACCCGCGCAAAGGCATTATTCAACCGGGTTCGGATGCGGACCTCGTCATCATCGATATGAATAAAGAGGAAGTGATCAGCAACGACACGACTTACACCAAAGTCGGCTGGACGCCTTATGATGGGCGAAAGATCAAAGGCGCGCCGATTCGCACAATCCTGCGCGGCAAAACCGTCATGGAAGATGGCAAGATCGTCGGTAAGCCGGGAGACGGCCAGCTTGTCTCACCGCTCAAATGATGATCTACGATCCAAATCAACCGGCAAAGACTTCCAGGCTTTGCGCGTGATCTGCCTACCTTCCACGCCGGTCGGCTTAAATTATTTGTCGGCCGGCTCTTGGATCTCTTCGGACGGATCGATTTTGTTTACCACTAAGCCCGAAAGCAATTTAGGATAAAAGTACGTCGATTTCTGCGGCATCTTTTCGCCGCCGTTGGCGATCGTTGAGATATCGGCACTTTTAGTTGCATTGAGGATGAAGGCTGCTTGAAAGTCCTCTTTTTCCAGCGCCTGCAAAACCGACTCTTCATCTTGCGAGTAACGGATCGTCTCGCCGCTGGTTTGACGTTCGGGAGAAAGACCCAAAATATGCTCCAGCACCAGGATGTGCAGCGTTGAAACTTCAAGCTCCCGCAACGGCGCGCTGAGGTCCTTGGCCAAACGCTGCAAAATGCGTTTGTTCTTGAGCCGGAGTATCAAGTAGCGCGGGTCGCGTTTAAAACTGACGCCGATCACGCGATGTTTTTTGCCGGCATTCTTTAAAGCCTTGAGAAACCAAACCTTTCCTTCCCCTGTTTTAGGATACTGCTCAACGTAAAAGTATGTCTGTAACGCTTCTTCCAACTGCAGGAACGGCTTCGGCTCGTAACCGCGCACCAGACGGTGCGTCGGCAAGATGACGACATTGTCGTCGTTCATGTTGGCGAAATAGGTCATGATATAATTGAACGTTTCGGAGCCGCTCCATGGGCCCTCGCCGCGCATATGATCGCGGTACCTGAGAGTTGCTTCATAGCGGTGATGGCCGTCGGCGATCAATAAAGGCTGCTCTTTCATCTCGCGCTGAATTGTCCGGATGAGTTCCGGATCTGTAATGCGCCAGAGACGGCACTCGCCGCCGCCATCGGGCTTTACTTCGATGAAGGGTGTCTTGCCTTCGGTTTGTTCGG
Source organism: Deltaproteobacteria bacterium (assembly GCA_009379725.1). GTDB lineage: Bacteria > Desulfobacterota > Binatia > UBA9968 > UBA9968 > WHTF01. Next base: position 9,646 of record WHTF01000125.1, on the reverse strand, counting down.
ACAGTATGCGGTTGATGGTCCGTTTGGGTTGGGAGTAGAGCGCGAAGATCGGACTGAGCTGGGCATGGCACGCGAGCATGAGCTTGAGCCTGTCTTCCTTGGGTGCTTCGAGGGTTTTCTCGTGCGGGCGAATGTTGCCGCTGGAAAAATCCTGGAGTTCCGTCAACGCAAAAAAACCCTGACGCTCTTTGACCTCGCCGTCTTTCAATGAGAATCTGTGAGCCAGAAAATAAACCGCCGGTATTTCATCGCGGTGAAAAATTCCTTCGCTTTGCCAGCTCTGCCACAGTTCGGCAACAGCCGCATAAGAGTTCGGCTCCTGGCTGAGGTCCAATCGAATAAAACTATGCGGCGACTTGCGATAGAGCTTCTCTTGCTCCTCGCGGGAAATCACGTCATAGGGCGGGGTAACGACCTTTGCAAGATCGCGGATTTTTTTCTGATTATAAAAGACTCCGCGGAACGGTGCGACTCGAACCATAAACGAATTACTTCCTTGCTTTAAAACTAAGGGCCGGATCGATCAAATGGTGATCAATCCCGGCAGTGTTGAACGGAGGCTCAACTCTGCTTCGCGACCCCAAGGCTCATCGCGCCGATGCCTTCGATTTCGGATTTTACGGCATCCCCCGGCTTGAGTTTTTCTTGGAATTCCGGCGCATCGGGATTGCCTGTGCTGATCAGATCGCCGGGATAAAGCGTTGTCACCTGCGATAAATAGCTGACCAGCGTCGGGACATCGTTAACCATTGAATCGGTCCTTGCCGATTGCTTGAGCTCGCCATTGATCCAGAGCTTCATAAGAAGTTTATGAGGGTCGGGGATTTCATCCTTGGTCGTAATCCAAGGACCAATCGGCGCGAAGGTTTCAAATCCCTTGCGCACGCAGCGCGTACCTGACAAGTCTTTGCCCGAGCCATAGCCGCGCGCGGTGACGTCGAGCAAAATCGTGTAGCCGAAGATCGCCTCATAGGCGCGGTCTTTGGATATATTGCGCGTCTGTTTGCCGATCACCACGCAAAGCTCCAGTTCCGGGAAAATCGTGTCCGCTTCCTTTGGGATAATGATGTTGTCTTCCGGGCCGCAGACGGCTGACGGCGGCTTTAAGAAAATTCGTTCTAGAAGCTGTTCCGCGCTCGCTGTTCCTGCCACTCCTCTCCCCCGAGCGTCATCCAAGCCGCCGCTACCGCGTTTGTAATTGGTCGCCGCGGCCCAGATCTTCGAGGGTCTTTCGACCGGCGGTTTAAGCATTTTTGAGTCTAGTCTGGTGGTCGAGCCGTTCGCTGCGGTGCTCTCCGTCAGGCCTTTTAGGCTGTCGTATCTGGCGATGAGATCGAGCATCGAAGAACCCTTTGCCAATGCGTTTTCACGAGCGAATGCTTCGCCGAGCGGAATCAATTCATCGTTTTTTATTATGGCAAGATCGTTCGGCTTGATGGTGGCCAACTTCATGTCATCGCTCCTTTCACACTAGCATTGTGAATATATGGCTATGAGGAACAGTTCAAGCCGCACGAAAAACAGTTCCAATCGTTCAAGTCGTTCAAACAGTTAAAGTTTCGCGTTGAGCACTTACGGAGTTGAAATGGAGAACTCTTGCGTTGAACTGTTGAACCCCCCGGACAAGTCCGGGCGCAAGCCTTAAACTATTAACCGTTGAACCAGGCGCGATAAATCGCGCCCCTTGTTTATTTGATCCTCTTGCAGCTCTGTGTCATAAAAAACCGTGACTTCTTCGTGGCTGCAGCTTTCCTTGCGGACTGATCCCATGGCGCTAGACGCGGTCTCTAATTTTCTCATCGAACGAGGATCTCCCGGCGTTGTAATAAAGAAGAACGAAGTGCAGGCCTACTTTGCCTGCCCCGAAGACTCCGCCGTCATTCGCCGAGATGTGCAACGCTTTCTTCGCGGCATCCGCGGCATGTATCCGGAGATAGGCGAGGATCAACTGCATTGGCGAATTCTCAAAGACCGAAATTGGAACAGCGCGTGGCGCAGATTTTTTTCACCTCAGAAAGTAGGCCAGCAATTTTTAGTTGCCCCGCCGTGGGCAAAGTTGCCGCGGCTGGGCCGGCGACACTTGATTACCATCGAACCTGGCATGGCTTTCGGCACTGGCACTCACGCTACCACGCGAGGGTGCATGGAATTGCTCGAAGGCGTTGTCAGTTCGCTCGACATGAAGCAATTCACCGCTCTCGATGTTGGCACCGGCTCGGGGATCCTGGCGATCGCCTTGGCCAAATTAGGCGCCACCAAAGTATTGGCGCTGGACAACGATCCCATCGCCTTGAAGGTTGCCGAGGAAAACATTCGATGTAATGCGGTTCAGAAAAACGTGTGTTGTTCGGCAAAACCACTGAGCCGCTTGAGGAGAACATTCCCCGTGGTGGTCGCCAATCTCACTGTTGAAACGATTTTGGCGCTAGCGGGCCCGCTGGCCAAGCGGGTGGCTCCTCAGGGATATTTGATCCTGTCGGGGATCTTGAGGCCTAAGACAGAGCAGCTCTTACACTACTTTTGTTCCACCGGCTTCAAGCTGATCAAGCTCAAGCAAGAAAAAGAGTGGGCGACGCTGCTTCTCAAACGAAAGTAGCCGATGGCGCGCTTTTTTCTGCCTAGAATAAACCTTCGCGATAATCATGGTACGATCACCGGCCCGGAACTGGATCACCTGCGTCGAGTCCTGCGGTTGCGGCCCGACGATCACGTCATTTTCTTCGACGACGCCGGCTGGGAGCATGAAGGGATCATTCGTTCCTTCGAACAAGATAGCGGCGACATCGAAATTATCCGATCCTACCAAGTAGGAAACGAATCACCCCTGCGAATGACCCTGGCGTTGGGACTCACTAAAGGGGAGAAGATGGATTTCGTCATCGAAAAGGCGACCGAACTGGGCGTCCAGACCATAACTCCTTTCGTTTCGACTTACACAGTGCCGAAGCTTAATGAGAAGAAGGCGGCGCAGCGCGCCGAGCGCTGGCACAAAATCGCCCTCAGTGCCGCCAAACAATGCGGCCGCGTTCACATTCCCGAGATTATCGCTTTAACTGACTTTGGCGATCTCGTCGAACAGTCGCTGCCCGGAGCTTTACGGTTGCTGTTTTGGGAACAGGAGTCACGGCAAGGACTGGCTGAGCTTCAGCAAAATGAGAAAGACGTCGGTGCGGTGGTTCTCATGATCGGACCGGAAGGCGGCTTCAGCCGGCAGGAAGCCGATCTGGCCATGGAGCATGGCTTCAAGCCGGTGCGTTTGGGCCGGCGCATACTCCGCGCAGAAACCGCTGCCGTGGCGGCGCTGTGCGCCGTACAACTCTTGTGGGGTGATTTGCGGTAGGTTACTGTTGCCAAAATCACGAGCCTTTCGAAAGCTTACAATGCAATCGGTTCAGAATCATTAATATGCAATGTCCGAAGTGCGATTCCCTGATCACGCATAATACGGGAGTATGCGGTCACTGCGGTAGTCGATTCGTCCCTAAACGGGTTCGGCTGGATCCAAGCGACAAAATTTTCTCTCTCGAGCCGGAAGAGAACGATTTAGAGCTATTCGAGGACAGATCTACTCAAGTCGACTGGGATTCTCCGCAGTCCGGTGAGGCCCTTCGCAATCCGCCCGTCGATGAAACGAAGCCGGCACCGCTCGGTTCCCCTATGTGGGGTGGCTTTCTTCGACGCGCCTTTGCGTTTGTCGTTGACTGCGCGATCATCTTGTTGATGGGCGCCTTTATGTTCCTGTTATCATACATTGGATACAAAGTTGGGCTTTCGGCTCACGGCAAGGCCATCACGATGGAAAACTCCCAGGCCTTGTTGACTCTTGTTACATGGGGTTGGATCGGCTTGTCGGTGAGCTACTTCGTGGTTTTTCATGGCATGGAGGGAAAAACCATCGGCAAATGGCTCTTTGGCTTGCGCGTGGTGGGAGCCAAAAGAGGCGAGATCACATATAAGCAGGCTTTAATCCGCTGGCTTGCCGCTGCCGGATTCGCGCCTGTAGTTTTGGGCTTCCTCTGGGTTCTCTTGAGCAGTGAAAAAAGGGCATGGCACGATATCGTTGCTCGAACTTGGGTGATCAGGGACTAGACGCGGTCCGATGTTTCCGTTAAGCAGAAATCTATGCAGCCGCTAAGGATCGGGGTCATCATGGACCCCATTGAAAAAATCGATACTGATAAGGACACAACCTTTGTCCTGATGCTCGAGGCACAACAGAGAGGCCATGAGCTCTTTTTCATGGAACTCGACGACCTTTTCATCCGGGGAGGAACGCCTTTCGGCCGATACCGCCGGATCCATCTGGCGCGCGCGGTGCCGCATTATGAAGTCGGTGAGGTCAACACCGGCGCGTTGGCGGATTTAGACGTCGTGCTGATGCGCAAAGATCCGCCCTTCGATATGAAATTCTTTTTCGCCACCCATCTTTTAAGCCTGGTGGATGAGAAGAAGTGTTTGGTCATGAATCATCCGAAGGGGCTGCGTGAGGCAAACGAAAAGCTTTATGCGCTGCGCTTTCCTGAACAGATTCCCGACACCCTTGTGAGTAGCAATATCGAACGGTTAAGGGCGTTCATGGAGGAGCTGGGCGGCGAAATGATCGTCAAGCCGCTGGACGGTTGCGGCGGCAGCGGCGTTTTTTATCTCAATTACCAGGATCGCAATACCAATTCGATCTTGGAAGCGGCCACCGACAACGGTCGGAAACTGGTCATGGGACAGCGCTATCTACCGGAGATCCGCAAGGGCGATAAACGCATCATCGTGCTGAATGGCGAACCGCTGGGCGCGGTGCTGAGAGTGCCGCTTGAGTCTGAAACCCGCGGCAATATTCACGTCGGTGGACAGTGCGTCAAGGCCGACTTAACGCCTAGGGATAGGGAGATATGCGAAGCTCTTTCCGCGCTGCTGATCGCCGATGGTCTGTATTTTGTGGGTTTGGATGTGATCGGCAATTTCTTAACCGAGGTCAATGTGACCAGCCCCACCGGCATTCAAGAGATCAACGTTCTTGATGGTGTACGTTTGGAAAGCCAGGTCATCGATTTCGTCGAAGCACGGGTCAAAAGAATCCGGCAAAACCGCGCCGAATCTTGACTCCCTTCTACTTTTAAGCAATATTCCATGTTTCTGGCCAGGTAGCTCAGTCGGTAGAGCAGAGGACTGAAAATCCTCGTGTCGGCGGTTCGATTCCGTCCCTGGCCACATCTAAAACCCAGCCGCACTGACTTGATCCCTCCGCTCATTATCTTCCGATCTTGGGCCGTCATTTTTGACGTTGTTTTGCAAATGGTTTTGCGGGGCGATTCGGCTGTTACGTGTCTATGGTCGCGGGCAATGATGCCAGCCGACGCAAGCTTGCGCCATTGCGGTATAGGCGCGCCTTCTTGTACCTCGATGACTAACACCGAAGAGCGCGTAGAAAAGAAAAAATAAGGGGTATTGCTATTTTAGCCTACCGCAAATTAATCTGCGGCAATCTATTGAATTCTTTGTTTACGGCGACCTCTATGCTGTGCTTCCTTCCAGCGCATCAGTCCATTACGGACATAGCCGGGATCCAGTCGCAGAATTTCGCAGATATTCTCGAACGAAAAAAGCGAATCGCTGTGAGTCGCTAGAATCCATTCTTCGGCCTCGTCGAATAATTGTTTTCCCTTCTTACCCTTCGCAAGGACATATTTTTGAAAATCTTCAGTAGCATTTTCCAGTACCGCCAGCATAAGTTTTTGCTCTCCCTCGCGAATGCTTTTCTTGGATAGGTTTTCTAGAATTCCACCGTCCGTAGGTTCGACCAAAGCCAATGCCGTGTTCATAAAATTTTCTCCTGATAATTATTATCAATGCAGCAGTTTATTGCCGATCCAATGCGTTGAGTGTCAGGCCTGCAACGCAAGGGGCAAGCCACCGGACAAGAGATGAAGGAAGAGTAATCTTGGGAAGCAGTCAGGAATGATACTGAAATTTAAATAGGGCGTACTTGCCGGTTTAAGGGATTAGGTTCGCTCGCCGGGCTAAGCATGCTGACTTAGATCTTCTCGGAAAACTTCTGAAAGAAATATTTTTTAGCCTGCGAAGATTCCTTCTTGCATGAGCAACTCTAAGTTAGATTGAGAACCGGATAGACCCGTCATTTTGCTCTGCAGCGCGCGAGGCGCAGACGCGGGTAGGATGTAGGAATCGGTGAAAGAGTCTCGGATGCTTAATTAATTACAGCAATAGGAGCGATTTAAATTATTCGAAGACGAAGACGTTTACAGCTCGGGGAAGCGTCCAAACTACGGTCGAGTCACATAAGCTTAATCGACTCCCGAATAAGTTGGGTTGTCTGAGTGGAGATGACCGCCATGATGGGGCCATCGCCTGGCGCCCAATGACTGCAGTTTGGACACTGGGAAAGCATTGCCTCCAAATCCTGCAACTGTTTGTCGGTCGGATCGACGATAACCGCTATAGGATGATTGCAACGGATCGGAGCCGATTGGGTTCCATCTAGAAGCATTGTTTCTTTAGAACGTTTCATTTGCCTGAACTGTTTTAGCGCGAGCCAGTTTCTCATTAAGAGCCCCTTTGCTCAGCCCACTGCTTCCGGTTCTTTGCCTCAATATGACCTGATGGCGAGATCATTTCGCAGAGACGATTTTGTTCTTATCCGCGTGCACAATCATGCGCCGATTCGTTTTGAGTTTGTGCCGTCTCGCCGGCAATCGGTTAGTGGGTTTTCCTGTCGTGGGCCTCGAGATGTTTCTTGAGAAAACTAAGCGAGTAGATCCGTGTGCCGCAACGTTTGCAAATGGTCGCTCTCTGATTGGTCTTTCTCACGGGCACCTTCTTAAACATGGTTGCAAGTAAGAGTTTCATGATGTGCTCCTTAGTAAGTTGATGATTCTCAAAGAGAGCAACAGGAATGCCAAAACGATCTCGTGCTTCAAAGGGTCTGGAAACCTTTATAATTGGCTCGTATTCACTTTTGGATAAATTGTGTCACCCCCTTCAAATGAGCTTTTAACGACCAGGTTTGTCTAAATTGTTCAGAGTTGTACAGCTAAGCGGAGTCTACTGACATTAAGATCGGTAAAATAGACTCAAGTGAGTAAAAGTGCCAAATTGACGCTAGTGACCAAACCTGGCTGGCTAGTCTCGGCCCGATCCAACATCACTTTGATCAGCAGCTCGATCGAGAGAATGGGTCATCGAACTGGAATCGAGAGATCACCCGAGGAACTTGTTCTTTGCGGCGCAGCCCGGTTTTGCTAGAATGCTCAGGCAATTGGCAAGAGGTATCGCACGAGAAAGGGGTTGGGGATGGATCGAGTGGAAAAGCTTTTCGATATGGTGTTGAGGTACGTATTAGAGCCCGGGCTCAACTGGGTTATACATCACCCCATTGTTTCAGTTGTTGTCGTCTTCGTGCTGGTCTACTGGTCGGTTAGAGGTTACAGAATGTTATGAGAACTGCCCGTTGATTAAGCTCTGCCTGTTATAAAGACTTCCTTTCAGATTCTTTCCAGACGTTAAAAGTGATCATAAAATCGATTTGCGTTTAACTCGCGCGACGTATAGCTTTCCGTTAAAGGAGAGCTAACGATGCCTTTAGTATCTGCGCTGGCAGCCAGCCACGCGCCGAATATTCTTTTAGAGCCGGGCGCCGAATGGGAAGACTTCATGAATCTTCACTACAGCATGGCGCCGCAAGGATCGGCTCCCAGACCGACATTAGAACAACAGAAAAAGCTGCGACAGGATGCAGAGGCGGCATTCGCCGCACTCCGTGCCGACCTGGAGCAGGCTAGAGCGGATGTGTTGATCGTCGTGGCCAACGATCAGTTCGTCAATTTTTTCTTGAACAACATTCCCACTTTCTTCGTTACTCTAGCGGATGAAGTCAAAGGGCAGTTTACCCGCCATACGTTCCGTTATCGTAATCACAAGGAACTCGGCCTGGCGATCGTGCGCGCGGGTATGGATAAAGGGATCGACTTCTCCTTCGGCGAACATATCGAGTTGCAGCACACCCAAAATGTGCCGCTTTATTTCCTTTTGCCTGAACCTACGATTCCGATTCTACCTATCTACGTGAACACATGGGTGGATCCGGCACCGACGCCACGGCGTTGCTACCAAGTCGGCGAGCTCATCCGAGAGGTGGCCTTGCAGTCCTCAGAGCGCGTGGCAATTCTCGCCACCGGCGGTTTGTCCCATTTTCCCGGCTCGCCGCGCATCGGTGAGATCGATACGCAATTCGATCACAAACTCTTGGAAGTGATGCGCCGGGGCCAGGGACCGAGCTTGGCCGACTATTCGGTCGAGGAATTGTTACAAGCGGGCGATAGCGAATTTCTCAATTGGATGGTCGTCGTCGGTTGCGTCGGCGCCGCCAAAGCCACTTATACTTCCTATATGCCGGACTTTGTCGCCACCGGTTGGGGGTTTGTCAGTTGGAAACTTTGAGGAGTTTTTAGTTTTCAATTCTGCGCTATGCCGGAGGTTCCTGTGAGTTGTTATCATCTGAGCCGTCTTCTTTTCGATCTAAAAATGAACGAATCATCCTATCAGCGTGCCTTGACCGACTTCGAAGGGGTGATGGGCGAGTATGAATTAAGCACGGATGAAAAGAATGCCCTCAGATCGGGGGATCCGCGCAAGTTACGCCAGCTGGGTGTCCATGGCATGCTTTGCCTGTACATCAAACGACTCAATCCTGAATTCCGCAACAATGTTTACTGGGCGCAGAAGTAAACCACGGTATCGCACACGGGTTATTTTATTTTAATTCTTCTCCCCTGTTTTGCGTGATTTGCTCTAGCGGGTGCTTCGTGATCTTCCGGCAATGAAGCAAGGATCGGTACGAGTAATCGCACTTTTCCGTTTAAAATGGCTCTGGCTATTGTTTTCCTTCTTCGCTCTCACCGATCAAAACCTCATTTTGACCCACTGAAATGGGTCTGATAGTATCCGAAACACATCAAGAACTTAGGGGGTGGATGAAAATGGATTTGGGATTGAAGGGAAAAGTTGCGCTCGTCGCGGGAGCCAGCCAGGGTATGGGTAAGGCCAGCGCCTTAGGGTTCGCTCGCGAGGGCGCAAAGGTCAGTATTTGTGCGCGGGGCGAGGCGGCGCTCAATGAAACCGCTGCGATGATTCGCAAAGAGACCGGAGGCGAAGTCTTGGCGATGACCGCCGACATGAGCAAGGCGGAGGATATCCAAAGATTTGTTAACAATAGCGCTAAGCACTTCGGCCGGCTTGACATCATTGTGAATAACGCCGGCGGTCCCCCTCCGGGCGAATTCATGAAGTTTACCGACGAAGACTGGAACAACGCCTTCAACCTGAGTTTCATGAGCACGATGCGCATGACTCGTGAGGCGGTACCGCATATGCGCAAGGTCGGCGCCGGTCGCGTCATCAATATTACTTCTTATTCAGTCAAGGAGCCCATTGCCGGATTGGTTCTCTCCAACGCAATTCGCAGTGGTGTGATCGGTATGGCGAAAACTCTCTCCCGGGAATTGGCGAAGGATAATATTCTTATCAACAACGTTTGTCCCGGCCGAATTGATACCGAGCGGGCGCAAAAGCTCAACAAAGCTCGGGCCGATCGTCTCAAACGGCCGGTGGAGGAAATCAATCAAGAAATGGCGGC
>WHTF01000124.1 GCA_009379725.1 Deltaproteobacteria bacterium | reverse complement strand
CCGTTAGAGGATTAGTTGACATCTGCGACTCTCTCATACTCGCAATCTCTTAGAGTAATCGGGCAGGCATTAGACGTGCTCCGTATTAACAGTTTCACGTTAGAAAAAACGGGTGAAAAATACATCGTCCGTAACTGGGAGCCGAGTTTTTTAAAGGGTATCACTGAAACAGTTTGGGGACCCAGGGAATCCGATAAGGTCCTGTTAAATCCTCGAGGGCCTACGAAACCTCTAGTCTATGCGAGTTGTGACAATGACCGTCTGGAAGTGTTGGGACGGTCGAGACGCGGTTCAGGTTCCAGCAAGGAATCTCACAACGTTTGTTTAGGCTTGCGTGTAGTCGGTGATTATCTGGATCGACATAGAGCCCTGGCATTTGCTATTTCATGGGCCAGGCAATCGGTAACGGTTAAATACCAAACCCCTGCCGATGGCCACCGGGAGTCAAGTTTCATAGCGCAAAATCTGCATGACCTTGGGACGGGTATGTACCTGCGGAGGTCGAATCGTCGACCTTCAAAATGATGCCACTTCAAGTCACACCGTGAGTTCAGTCTCCCGCTTGAACCGTTTTCTCCCTCGCCGATGCTACGCCGAGATCCACCTCGCTTCTCACCGCGATCCGTTCCGCAAGCCATACTGAGAGGTGGTATTTGATACGCCATCTTGGTGCTACATCGGCGGTTCGTTCCAATGTCTCCAGCTTTCTCCTCATCGGCTGAGACAAAAGGCGCTGCTTTAAGCCTGACGAGATCACTACGACTGCCTTCGGCCGGCTCGCCCTACTCCTTCAAATAATACGCTGCCGCCGCCGGCTTGTACGACCGCGGCAGCCACAACGGCCGGCGCAGATTATCGGGTCCGGGCGCGGGGCGGGTTTTGAGCAGCCATTTTTTAGGTCGCAAAAGGGGTCGAGTCCGCTCTTAGCTCTTTGAGCCGACATCGGCGTTAAGTCATGTATTTTGACATTTCGGATTTTCGACGGTCACCGTACGTTTTCAACGTTAGCGCGCGGTCCAGTTGTTTCAGTTTGGACGAATTATATTCGGAATTACCCACCGAGCCCGGCAGAACGCCTGGCGGGTGACGAGAGATCGGGGGCGTTGACTTTATCTAAAAGCGCTAGCCCTTGGCCCGCACCGCCATCCAGTCGGCGAGCAGTGCTGCAGTTCATTCCAAGTGATCGTGATATGACGCGTCCACGAGGCACGAACACGATTCTGCCATGCGCATTCTCGAAGCGCTGACAATCCTCGAAGACGCAACGCTCGATTGCAAACTCTGCTCGATCGACAAGCACGGCTGCAGGGTCAACGGCTGCGGGGTCAGGTCTATCAACATCAACATATTACGCCCCGGTCGCGTCTTTACTCTTGGCGATCGTTCGCTCGTGTAGCGAAATACTAACTCGCTTTCCGAATCTCGCCAGCAAGAATTTCTTTGACTAGCGACTATATGGCAGTCCTTTTTCTCGGCGGTCTTGCACAGCCAACCTAACACCTTCGCGTCCAAACGAATCGCGATGAGCTTTCTCGGCTCGTCGCCAACGGTTTGCCGACCGACTCGGCGGATGAACGATAGTTGCTTTCAGAACGGCGTGGCGATGATGTTGCGGAAAAAAACCTGGTCCTTGGGCGAATGGTTCTGCAGTCTGATGTGACCGCGCATCGAACGATTGCCCTTGAAGTTGGTGATCACCGGTTCGCCGTTAAGCGCCACATTGTAAATCTGTCCTTCGAGGCGGATCAGAAAGGTGTTCCAGTCGCCCGGCTGCTTGGAAGCGATCTTCGCCGGTGGCTGGACGCCATAGATGGCGCCGGTCTTGTGGATCATATCGCCGTCCGGCGCGCCCTCGTCGTCGATCTGGATTTCGTACCCCTGATTGATAGCGGCCCGTGGATCGCCGCCCGGTTTACTGGGAACGGTCGGCGCGGGGAAGCGGACGAAGACCCCTGAGTTGTCGTTCTTTTTTGTCACCTTCCAGTCTACCTCGAGCTCGAAGTTGCCGAACTGTCGCGCTGAATACCACAGGAGACCCAAGCCGCCTACCGTCACGAGCATTCCATTGTCGATTCTGAACCCGCCTGGGCCAGCCTGCCGCCAGCCGTCGATATTGATGCCGTTGAAGAGCTGGATCGATCGGCCCGCCTTTTCGGCGAACGGTTTCTCAGTCATGAAGCAATCCTCGGGGGTTGCATTGCTGTTCTTACGAGCTGCTTTCCTTCTTTTGATAGATTACTACATTCAGACTAAGTTCAAACCATTCAAGCCGTTGAGAATCAACGTTCGCTCAACTAGCCCGGCCCCTTTGCATCTAAAGGAATTGCGAGTAGCTTTCTGGACGCATCGCCCACAGTTGGACGGATGCGTTCACTGCCTGAATTGACTTGATGACGATCTAGTAGTTAGAATTTTTTAGGCTTGCGTACGTTGATCTGTGTCGAAGGAAATCCGCCATGCCTGAATACCTTGAACACGGAGGACAAAATGTCGCTCGTCATGACGAAACAAGAGCGCGAGGCGTTTCTAGCCGATGTTCACGTCGGCATCATTAGTATTTCCGAAGAAGGCCGCGGTCCGCTCACGGTGCCGATCTGGTATGCCTACGATGCTGGAGGAGATCTGCGAATCATGACCGGTCGGGAGTCGCGGAAGGGACGACTGCTCGCGCGGGCCGGCAGATTTAGTCTCTGTGTGCAAATGGAAAATCCACCGTACAAGTACGTCAGCCTGGAGGGTGTCATCCTTTCTAATGAAGCGGCGGACATAGGACGCGATCTGCGCCCGCTCGCTCGCCGTTATCTCGGAAGAGAAATGGGCGACCGCTATGTGGAGGAGACGCGAAACTTACCTACGCATGCCGACAATGTACTTATGCGCATGCGTCCGGAACGATGGCTGACCACCGACTACTCTAAGGAAGGCGGCTCCGTGTAGCGCGCGGCGACCCGAATAGTCACCGGTTACCTACCGGGGTTAACGTCCACATCTCGGGCCAGATCAGAATATCGGGACAGGTAATGTGAACCTTCTTCCTTGCTGCGACGCGATTTTTTCTTGTCCGATCTTAGATCTGGGACAGGCAGCGATGCAAGTTGCCGACTTCACCCAACCAACGCGCTCCAGCGAGTTAGATTTTCACCTGCGAATTCTTAGTGCAAACAAGCCGTTGAGGCGTGCGGTGCTGATTACTCGCGCTGCTGATCTATATGGCATAGACGTTGCTGCCTGCTAGTGTGAGAACAGAGCGCCGCGGGACTGAGTCGCTTTTGCTCCTCGCGGTCTTCTGCCATCGAGTTTCTGTTTCGCGGAGGATTATCATGGCGATATTCAGCTCTATCTGGGATTTCCTGACGCGTATCTTCGGCGGCGTGGGGCGCAGTTCGGGAAAAGAACGCGGTCCGAAATCGGGCGACGGGGCGGTCATTCACCATTCTTCCGGAGAAGCCGACTTTGACGGCTCATCCGGAGATGTCCCGCCTCCTGTGAAGGACGCCAATCGCGATCTACCCTACCCGCCGAAGAAGTCCGCCGACTAGGCTCATCGTCCGGTTCTCAACCCTACGATGCCGAAACAACGGGTGTTCTATCAGTCTTGAACTTTGTTCAACGGCGATCGCAGATTAGCGATCAGCGTCCCGATATCGGCCGTTTTCTCGAGCCGCATTGAAAGAGAACTAGATCCAGCAAGAGGAATTGCTAAGCTGTAAATGCGAGTGATTCAATACTCCGTAAAGATATGCTGAGCGCTAGCCTGATTCAGTCATGAAGGATAACACCGCCGAGGTTCTGGCGATCGAGGGACGCGAGGTCCGCGTGACCCACCCCAGCAAGCCGTATTTTTCCAGGCAGACTAAACTCACGAAGCTCGATCTCGTCCGTTACTATCTGTCCGTCGCGCCCGGCGCTCTCGGTGCAATTCGGGATCGCCCGCTGGTTCTCAAGCGCTTCGTCGACGGCGCAGAAGGCGAGGCGTTCTATCAAAAACGCGCTCCCGCCCAACGGCCTTCATGGTTGCGCACCGTTACCCTGTCATTTCCATCGGGCCGCAAAGCCGAAGAGATCGTCGTCGACGACGCGGCCGGTCTCGCATGGGTCGTGAACCTGGGCTGCATCGAGCTCCATCCGCACCCGGTGCGCTCGGGCGATCTCGAGCATCCGGATGAGTTGCGCGTCGATCTCGATCCAGTTCCCGGCGTCGGCTGGGATGACGTGCGCCGTGTCGCTCTCGAGGTGAAATCGTTTCTCGATGAGATGGGGCTTCACGGCTGGCCCAAGACGAGCGGCTCACGCGGAATGCACGTGAACGTACGGCTCGAGCCGCGCTGGACATTTGTCGAGGTGCGCCGCGCCGCACTGGCGTTATCCCGCGCCGTCGAGCGGCGTGCACCGGCCCTGGCCAGCTCTAAGTGGTGGAAGGAGGAGCGTCACGGCGTGTTCCTCGACTACAACCAGAACGCCAAAGACCGCACGACCTGTTCCGCCTATTCCGTGCGTCCCGTTTCCGACGCTCGTGTATCCACGCCGCTTTACTGGCATGAGGTCCCCGACTGCAACCCCGCCGACTTCACCGTGCTCACGGTTCCCAAACGCTTTGCGCAGTTGGGCGATCCGCACGCAGACATCGACACGGCGCCAGGTTCGCTTGAAAAGCTTTTGGAGCTCGCAGCGAAGGACGAGTCGGCGGGTCTCGGCGACGCACCTTGGCCGCCACACTTTCGTAAGATGGAGGGCGAAGCACCACGTGTGCAGCCTTCGCGCGCCCGTGCGGCGGTGAAGAATCCTACCGCCAAGAAGCCACGGACTAAGGCGCCGCTGCTGGTGGTCGCGAACTCTCCGAGCAGGGAAGCGGCCGTCGCCGGTCTCGAGAGGTGGAAGAGTAAACATTCCGAAGTGGCCGCGCTTCTCGCCGCGGACGACGTGCTGATTGACTCCATGCGCGGCAGGTCGTCAACCTGGACGCGCATCCGGGTGAACCTCAGACATGTGCCGGAAGGTTTGCGGCCGCCGCAAGAAATTCCCGACCCTGATGACGATCCCACACGCGAATGGCGCAGCGGGCGCCCTTCGAAGCAGGATTAATTGAACGGGAAGTTGTGAGCAAGGAGCAAACCTTCCAGAGCGAAGACAATGCGTTTCTGCCTCTGAGAAGGCATCAGCTGCCAGTGAAGTGAGTAACGATCTCAATAATGGAGGCGACGAGCCAAGCGCCAAAAAAGACTTTGAAACTGAACATCCCCGTGTCTTCGCTCCTCCAGGTTTGACCCTCGCTCATTTTGCTTAAACTGCGGAATCGGGTGGAAGGTACGAAAAATTCACCGACCCGCGGCGAAAATCACGGCCAGCTCCTCCGGTGCAACGACTTCGAGCTGATCGTACGTGCAGTCGCTCGGCTTCTTGTCGGTGCGCCACCTGCGAAACTGCGCTGTGTGGCGGAAGCGGTTGCCCTGCATGTGGTCGTAAGCGACTTCGACAACCAATTCCGGACGGAGCGGCTCCCAGGACAAGTCCTTGCCCCCGCTCCAGCGGCTCTGGCCTCCGGGCATGCGATGTTCGGCTTCGCCGCCCGCGGATGCATGCTCGGCCCAATCTTTCCACGGGTGCTTGGCCAGCGCGTTCTTGCGGTACGGAGCGAGGAACTCCACGAGCTCGCGCCGCTTCTTGTCCGTGAAGCTTGCGCAGACGCCGACATGCTGCAGCGCGCCGGAGCCGTCGAACAGGCCGAGCAGGAGCGAGCCGACAGCCGTGCGATCACCTTTCTTGTGCCAGCGAAATCCGGCAACGACGCAATCGCACTCGCGCTCGTGCTTGATCTTGAGCATCACGCGCTTATTGGGTTCGTAGGTTCCCGAAGCCGGTTTGGCGATGACGCCGTCGAGACCGGCGCCTTCGAAGCGGCGAAACCAGTCCGCTGCTATGCTTGGTTCGCTGGTTGCCGGTGTCAGGTGTAGGGGCGGCGCTGCGGATGAAAGCAGCGATTCCAGCATTTTTCGACGATCCTGGAACGCCACGCCCCGCAGATCTCGGTCTCCCTCGCCGAGGAGGTCGAAGAACACGATCGATGCCGGGATTTCTTGCGAAAGAAGCTTCACCCGCGACGCAGCGGGATGAATGCGGAGCTGCAGGGCGTCGAAGTCGAGCGCGCCATCGTTTGCGACGACGATTTCGCCGTCAAGCACGCAGCGGGCCGGCAACTGCGAGCGGAGTGGATCCAACAGCTCCGGAAAGTAGCGGTTCAGCGATTTTTCATCGCGGCTCTGGATCAGGATCTCGTCGCCATCGCGAAACACCAGGGCGCGAAAGCCATCCCATTTCGGTTCGAAGATCCATGTTCCGCCTACGGGCAATTGGCCAACACGCTTGGCGAGCATTGGCAAAACCGGCGGATTCACAGCAAGATCCATATTTCTATCTTATACGATAGCGGGGATAAACCTATATGCTCGCCGCGCGCAGCGGCCGTCCGGTCAAGATGGTGATGGAGTACCGCGAAGAATTTTTTGCCGGCGCGCCGCGGCATGCGGCCATCATGAAATTGAAAACCGGCGTCATGCGCGACGGGACGATTGTCGCCCATCAGATGGACGCCTATCTCGACGCCGGAGCGTACGGCGGATTCAGGCCCGGTGCGGTCGTTGGCGGCATCGCGCACGCCGGCGGTTGTTATCGCGCCGAGTACGCGCGCATTTCGGTCTCGCGCGTCTACACGAACAATCTTCCCGGCGGGCAGATGCGCGCTCCGGGAGAGCCGCAAGGTTTTTTCGCCGCGGAATCGCACATCGATTGCGTTGCCCGCAAGCTCGCCATGGATCCCTAACGAATTCCGCATGAAAAATCTCATGGAAGAGGGCGACGTCACTTTGACCGGCGGCCACTATCATTCCATCAAAGCCAAAGAGACGCTTAAGGCTGCCGCGAGGGCGGGTGGGTACTTAGCGCCGAAAGGAAAATATATCGGCCGCGGCGTGGCGATGGGTTATCGAGGTCCGGGGGGCGGCACCACGTCGCTCAAAGTCGAGCTCGGCGTGGAGGGCTCGATCGTGATCCAAACATCTTTCTTCGAACAAGGCACCGGCACATACAACGCTCAGGCAAATCGTCGCGGAGGAACTTGGCTGCGATCCCGAAGCGATTCAAATTGAAACTCTCGACACGGACTCCGGTGTTCCTGGCGATCCCGGGCTCGGCGGCAGCCGCGGAACTCGCGTTGCGAGCGGCGCGGCGTTCCAAGCGTTGCGAGCGGCCGAAGAGGAATTTCTGCGTCTGGCGGAAGCCGAATGGGGTTGGTCGAAGAACGACATCATTCTCAGGAGAAAACAGATCGTCAACAAGAAAACCAAAAAGCGGCGATCTTGGAATGAGCTATTGGCCCAAGCCGGCCGCTCAATTACGGGCGAGTCCGTTAATAAGGACGACGATCATTCTCCTGTGACCGCGTTTGCCGCTCAGGTCGCGGAAGTCGCCGTTGATCCGGAGACCGGCGAAGTTACCTTGCGTCGACTGACAACAGCGCACGACACCGGCGTAATCATGAACCCCGTGGGTCATCAGGGACAGATCGACGGCGGCGTCGTTCAAGGGATCGGCTACGGATTGATCGAGCATTTGCCGGTGCAGGACGGGCGGGTGGAGGTGGCCAACTTCGGCGAGTATAAAATTCCCACGATCAAGGATATCCCTGCGCTCAAGACCGTGATCGTTGCCAGCGGCGAAGGCGTCGGTCCCTATCACGTCAAAGGCATCGGCGAAAACCCGATCAGCCCCGCAGCCCCGGCCATCGCCAACGCCATCGAAGATGCGGTCGGTGTGAGAATCAAAGACCTGCCGATTACGGCGGAAAAGGTCTACGCCGCGATGCGGCTCGAAAAAAGTAAGTAGTCCGTGGTCAGTAATCCCCTTAAGCTCCTTACCTCCTCCACGGCCGCGTCACGGGGGCTATTTCAAAGTAACGACCCGCAGGAAATCGGTTTCTCCCGGGGGAGAGTATGGCGCCCCAGCCACGATAACTACCTTATTTCCCGGCATCACTATCCCTTTTTTGAAAGCAAGGTCAATTGCCGCCTTTATCATTGCATCCATCGATGGGAATTCTTCCAACAGGAATGGCTGGACACCCCAGACAAGCATGAGCGGCCGCACGGTTTGGGGCTCAGGTGTGACAGCGACAAGGGGCTGGGCCGGCCGGTATTTCGCAACGAGCCGAGCCGTTTTCCCTGTCCGGGTACAACAGATAATGGCTGTTGCCTTAGCCTGATGGGCCACGAGACTTGCGGCATGGGCAATAGATTCAGAGGTGGAAACGCGGTCGGTAGGAGAAAGGGATACGAAGGGTCGCCGGGCAAAAAGTCGGCCCTCCGCTATCTCGGCAGTTTCTGCCAGAACCTTGACGGCCTCGACTGGATAAGCGCCTACGGCGCTTTCCTCGGAAAGCATCAAAGCGTCGGAACCGTCGAGCACCGCGTTTGCAATATCGGACACTTCTGCACGGCTGGGTCGAGGATTTTCGACCATCGAGCGGAGCATCTGCGTGGCTGTCACCACGGGTTTGGCGGCCTGCATCGCTTTGGAGATCAGTTCCTTCTGGATGTGAGGCACCTGAGCAATCGGAACTTCTATACCGAGATCGCCGCGCGCAACCATGATGGAATCAACAAGGGCAAGAATTTCGTCTATGATGTCCAAAGACTCGAGCTTCTCGATTTTGGCCATTAGGGGAAGCTTTGCTTGGCGGGCTGCAAGGAAACTTCGGGCAGATTGAATATCAACCGGAGAGCGGACAAAGGAGAGTGCAACCAGATCCACACCAGCTTCAAGGCCGGACAGAAGAAGCTGCCGGTCTCGTTCTGTGAAAGCGGGCAAGTTTGAGGTTCCTCCTACCGCGTTGACGCCTTTGTGACTCGTAATGACTCCACCGAGTACGACTCGGCAAACGATCTCCCGTGAGGCGGCTGATTCGACCTCGAGCTCCACAGTCCCGTCGGCAAGTAGAATGCTTTGACCTGGTCTCACTTCGGCAGGAAGTTTGGAATAGCTGACCGATGCGGATTCATGATCCCCGGGAACGTCCTCGGTTGTGAGGCGGAATCGATCTCCGGCATGAAGCTCGACCGGTCCATCTTTAAAAACGCCAAGCCGGATCTTGGGACCGGGTAGATCCTGAAGGATGGCAACGGGCTTTCCGGTCTCCTCCGCGACGTCCCGGATGCGGCGTATGATGGACTGGTGTCCGGATACCGTCCCGTGGGAGAAGTTGAGACGAAAAACATCGGTGCCGGCCTCCACCAACTTGCGAAGCATCTCGGCCGACTCGGTAGCGGGACCAACGGTGCAAATGATCTTTGTGCGACGCATGATGCGTAACCCTATCCTATTAATAGGTGAGCGATCGATCCGTGGCAACCATGGCCAGGGCTGGAGGCATCTCCTCTCATAGGAGAAATCGTACTCCTATCGGACGGCAAGCGGGCTGGACTCAGCCGGAAATAGTGCCGCAGAAGAGCTGAATAGATCAAGATATCGTTCGCCGTAGCGTCGTTTTCATCGCGACGGTGGGAACGATGAGAGCGTCACGGCAGTTCAAACTTAAACGCCTCAGGTCTGATGGTGAGAACAGGGCAGGGTGCTGTGCGCACCACCTTTTCGGCGACGCTGCCCAGGAGCATATGCTGCAAGGCGCTTCTACCGTGGGTGCCCATAACGATCATATCCGCTTTCACGTGCTTCGCTTGATCGACGATGGCGGCTGCTGCTTGACCTTCTTCAGCAGACTTTTCCCACTCGACTTTATCCAACGGCAGACCGAAGAGGAAAGCTTCCCAGTCGGGCTCAATCTCTTCGGGCAAAGCCGGTGGAATCGGCAGGGACACGCCCAACTCATGTGCATACACAGTCGTATAGGAAGGGTGCAAGTCCAGAACATGAAAGAAAACGACGCGGCCGCGAAAGCCCTCTGCAATCATAAGCGCCTCCTCAGCGGCTTCTCTGGCGCAAGCGGAAAAATCAGTCGCGACCAAGAACGTTTTCGCTTCAGCACTCAGGCTTTTTTTAGCGACCATGACGGGTACGGGAGACTTGCGCACAATCGGGTGGGTTGTACTTCCGAAAAAGGGCTCTTCTGTTTGGGATGCACCACCGACCACTATGAGATCTGTTTGCCAGGCCCTTGCGGCGATGATGAGTTCAACAAAGGGCTTGCCCTTTCGCACCTCGTATTCTACCTGCAAACCAGCGAAGTCTGAGCTTGCCGCTAACGCTTGCAGTCGCGCTCCCGTCTTCTGCACGATCTCATCTAGCGTGTAAGGAGAAGTAAGCGGATGCGACATCCTCTGATAGGCGTCGAGGGGCTCGACCACATGCACCAATCGCAGTGCAGCCCCACATCGATTGGCAAGCGCCACTGCCGATCTTAGGGCTACTTCGCCGCCGACTCCCAGATCATGACCGACGATAATCCTCTTTAACTGTCGCATAGAGGTCTCTCCTTTCCTGCATTCTACCCTAAACTTCAACGCACCGCTTCAGAGACAGATTGTTTAGATATCCAGGCATCACCCGAGTACGACCTGCAATTAGGCCTAATCCGACAAACAATACTGGAAAGGGGTGATCGGTCTGGCATAACCATCGTTACAATCTTCTCGTGCTTCAATGACGTGGCGGACTCCATTCAACTATGGAGGGGCCAGATCCGGGCGTCATTGAGTTACGCTTTGTGCCGCAAGACAGCGATGCAGTAGACGGGGCTCTCCGAACCGCTCCACACACCCGGCGAATGCGTCGGTCGGGCCGCGCCAGCGCAGATCGTCGACGTTGCGGAAGAGGGGCGCGTCAGTCCGGAGCGTTGCAAGATGCTTGAACAGTAACGCAAGGCCGCGGCTGTCTCCCAATACGGCTGCGGGGAATTCCTCGATGATGCCGTGTTTGTTCAGGAGCCGCGCCGCGGTGATCGGACCAATCCCCGAAATGCCTGGATATCCGTCGGCGGCGTCGCCGACGAGAGCAAGAAAATCGGGAATCAGGACGGGCTCCACTCCGAATTTCGCGCGCACTCCTTCGGCATCGCGGATCTTCTGACTTCTGCGGTCAACCTGCACGATTCGGTCGCCTCGGACGCACTGCGCCAGGTCCTTGTCCGGCGTCCAGATGCAGACTCTCCGCACTCTCTCGTTTCCGGAAGCGATCTGCGCCGCGGAGGCAAGCGCATCGTCAGCCTCGAGCTCGGTCATGGGCCATACAGCCACACCCATGGCGGTGAGCGCGTCTTCGAGCGGGTGGAATTGCGCGAGCAGTGCGCGCTCAATGCCATCGCCGGTCTTGTAGCCGGACCAGACAGCATTGCGGAAGGACTCGATGACATGATCGGTCGCCACACCAACGTGAGTGGCTCCACTCTTGATCATCTGCAAAACAGTATTCAAAACCCCGATCACCGCACCGTTGCAATAGCAATACCGCCTGCGCGATTCAACGTCTGCAGGAAAAGAAACTTTTC
>WHTF01000123.1:3547-11636 GCA_009379725.1 Deltaproteobacteria bacterium | reverse complement strand
GTGGAGGATTGTGTCAACGCGGTGGGCGTGGATGTCAACACGGCCTCGGCGCCGCTCTTGGCGCGCGTATCAGGCCTTAACCATGTGGTGGCCAACAACATCGTTGAGTACCGCAATGTGAACGGCCCGTTTCGCAGCCGCAAAGTAATTCGCAAGGTGCCGCGGCTGGGCGATAAAACGTTCGAGCAGGCGGCAGGCTTCCTGCGCATCAACGACGGCGATAATCCACTCGACCGCTCCGCGGTGCATCCGGAGGCTTATCCAGTGGTCGAGCGCATTCTCTTGCGCATTGGCAAAGGCATCGGCGAAGTGATGGGCCAGCCGGCGGCGTTGAAGGAGCTTTCGGCCGCGGAATTTACCGATGAAAAATTTGGTGTGCCGACGGTGCGCGATATACTCTTAGAGCTGGAAAAGCCCGGCCGCGACCCGCGCCCCGAATTCAAAACGGCCACATTCCACGAGGGCATCGAATCTATCTCCGACTTGCAGCCCAACATAATCCTCGAAGGCGTCGTCACCAATGTCGCCGCCTTTGGCGCTTTCGTTGATATCGGCGTGCACCAGGACGGCCTCATCCACGTATCCGCGATGGCCAATAGATTCGTTAAAGACCCGCACGAAATCGTCAAGCCCGGTCAGATCGTCAAGGTGAAGGTGATGGAAGTCGACTTGAAGCGCCAGCGCATTTCCCTGACGATGCGGCTGGACGGTGCACCAAGCAGTGTCTCGCGTGCCGGGGATACACGCGTAGAAGCAAATGCGAATGCAGAAGCCAGCCCTCGTGAGCGGCGCCCGTACGGAACTAATCGGGACAAGCCGCAAGTGACCGGGGCGATCGCCCTGGCATTGGAGCGCGCCAAGCTAAAGAAGTGACCAGCGGCGTTTGCATCTCCGTGAAAAGGAGCAGTCCTAATCAGGCTCAGGCTGAGAAGCAATGAAAGTTGAGAGTGGAAGGGGTGGGTGAGCGGGGTGATAAATCACGCTCCTACATATGACTTCGTGGATCGGTAAGTCTTTTCTATGCGCTAGCTATTGCAGGACGGCGCGTGTGCCAGTCCGTTGCGCTCTGATACGCGAAGGCCATATTCAAAACAGTCTGATCTGCGAACCAAGCGCCGATGAGTTGCATGCCGATCGGCAGGTTCTCAGTGTTCATTCCACAGGGAAGCGAGCAGCCTGGCAAGCCGAGCATGCTGGGGAAGCGCAGAAGATTGGAATGATTGTAGCTCGCGTGGCGCGTGTCGTCGCCATTGCCCTTGACACCGTCGGACAGGAGCGGCGCCACTTTACCCGTCGTCGGCGAAGCGATGATATCGACCTTTTCGTACGTTGCCCGTAGCGCTTCGCGAATCCGGTGGCGCGCGCGCTGAACGGTGAGATACTCGGAGGCGGTGATGGTCATCCCCACTGCTATGCCGCGGCTCACGTGCGGTACGAAGTCCTGGTGCCGCTCGCGAAACCAGCGACGGTTGATCCCCGCGCTCTCGGCCGAGCTGGTCATCATCGAGGTCATAGCCGCGTAGTTTAGCTCGGGAACGTCTAAATCGCCGATCTCGCAACCTGCGCCCGCAAGGACTTGGAGCGCGGCGTCAAATGCCTGCCGCACTTCGGGCTTTACTCCTTCGAGAAAGCGCCGGAGCACACCGACCCTCTGTCCTTTCATATTCGCGTCGAGCCGAGCCGTGTAAGCCGGCGTTTCTTGATGCACGCTTGCGGGGTCGCGCGCGTCATATCCGGCCACCGGATCCAAACCCAACGTGATGTCCTTTACCGAACGGGCGAAGAGCCCGACGTGATCTTGGCTCCAGGCGCCGCGGAACGAGCCGTGCCGGCTGATGATGCCGAAGGTAGGCTTAAAGCCGACGATTCCACAATACGATGCGGGCCGGCGTACCGACGAGCCGGTCTCGGTGCCATAGGAGAGCGGGCCTATGCCCGTCGCAACCGCGGCCGCTGAGCCGCCGCTGGAGCCGCCGGCAATACGATCGATATTCCACGGATTGTGGACCGGTCCGAAGTGGGAGAGGGTCGATGTGCCGCCATGGCCGAATTCATCCAGGTTGGTTTTTCCGATGATGATCGCTCCAGCCGCATGCAATCTTTCCACCACAGCCGAGTCCGTTTCAGGAACCCACTCAGCCAAAATTTTCGAGCCTGCGGTAGTGCGCACGCCGGCGGTCTCAAACAGGTCTTTGATCGTCACGGGTATACCGTGAAGCGGGCCACGATAGTGTCCACGCACAATTTCGTTTTCCGCTTCCTTAGCTTCGGCAAGCGCTCGTTCGCGAGGAATGGTGATGAAGGCATTGAGTTTGTCTTCGAGCCGCTCCAGCCGTGTCAGAGCGGCTTTTACTGCCTCTGACGATGATAGCGCGCGAGCCGCTATGAGCCTGGAGAGCTCTGCGAGGTTCAACTCACAAATATCGGCGGGGGCCATGATCAACCCTTTTTATCCGTAGGCTGGAGTTGCATCGTGACCCAGGGGATCCCTTGACTGAACTCTTCAAGTTCAGCTACCACCCTTTCATTGTCCTCGATATCTTTGATGATGGATTCGACATCGGCCGGAGAAAGACTCACTTCTTCAAGCAGCGCCAGTCGGGAGGCAAGCTTATCGGTGTTTTTCATGCCCCGCTTTCTTTAAGGCCGCCGGGGCATAGCCGCATTGTGTTATTTATGGCTGAGCTCCTTTTTTTAAAGACTCGGCGAGTTCGCGCAAATACTCTTCCTGCTCTTTACCCTGGTATAACGCCAACGAGCCGTCATTTTTTTGCGGGATGCCGCCGAAGAAGTGGAAAGCGTGACCGTCCCAGTCGTAGAACTCATCGCCCCGGTGATAGATCTCCTTCCACCTATAACCGACCGGGCTGCGGTGCAGGCCGGTGCGAGCGGGAAACGCATCTTCTTTGTCGCGGGAATCATTTAGATTCTCCTTGGGAGCTTCTTCCTCGGGAAGCCCTTCCCACATGCGCCGGTAGTTGGGAAAAAACTCCTGTTCGCGAACCGTCAGCGCGGTGTGCATGTCCCACCAGGGGCTGTGTCCGGCGATACGCTCATCGACCTGGTCGACCCACTTATAGACGAGCCGGGCGCCGGCCCTCAGGCGCAAGACAAGCGTCCCCTCGGCAGTCTTGGAGCCCTGCTCCACCTTCATGCCGCAATATTTTTCAAAGAAGGCTGCGGTTCGTGCCAGGTCACGGGAGCCGTAGACAGCGTGACTGATGCGGCCGACTTTTTCCGACGTGGCTATCTCCATGGCGCCTTCGGGCATGTGCACGGGAGCCCAGAATTCATACTGGTTGCCGTCCGGATCGGCGAAATAGACAACCGTACCTTCATCACCCTCGGCGGCGGTCTTTACCGGGTCTGTGTGCGGGATTTTGTGCTGATCGAGCCGGCGCAGGTGCGAGTCGATGTCTTCGGGCCGGATGTAGAAGCCGCATCGAGGAAGGTCCTTGCCTAGCTCTTTGGCCGGCGGGTAAATCTCGGGCTGAAGGAACGCGCCGATGCGGCACGATTCGCCCTCCCACCACATGAAGCAAAATATCGGAGTGTTCTTTTTCCGCATGCCGGTCGTGAGTCCGTTAATCCGTCTTATCGGAAGGCCTGTGGCATTGAGCGCCCAGTAAGTCCATGCCGGCAAATCGTTCGTGCCGACTACATAGTGATCGATCCAATGCACTGCTCCTCGGGGTTCATCGTTTGCCATAAGAAAATCCTCCATGACTAAAAAGCTCACCTGTTATTGCGAGCGGTACCAAAGTGGCGAAAGGGTGTCAAGCGCCGCATTTCCGGATGGTCGATTCTTTGACTTGTTATTATTCGATCTTGTGGGTTGACATGAGCGCGGCTGGTTGAATACTCTTCGCACAGCATGAAAACACTGCTGTGCCGGCGCTAAGTTTGGAACTCTGAGGGTCATTTGTGAAGAGAGTATTAAGCATTATTTTGGGCGGAGGTGCAGGAACCCGGCTCTATCCTCTAACCAAACTTCGAGCCAAACCGGCCGTTCCCCTGGCTGGCAAGTATCGCTTAATCGATATTCCCATCAGCAATTGCATCAACTCGGAGATCCAAAGGATTTACGTTTTGACGCAATTTAACTCCGCTTCTCTCAACCGGCATATCACACGCACTTACGGCATGGCAGGCTTCTCTCAGGGTTTTGTCGAAGTGCTCGCCGCTCAGCAAACGTCGGAAAGCCCAAGTTGGTTCGAAGGAACTGCCGATGCCGTGCGCAAATATCTCTGGCTATTCGAGGAATGGGACGTCGATCAGTACCTTATTCTGTCCGGCGATCACTTGTACCGGATGAATTACGCCGATTTTGTTCATCGCCATCGGGAGACAAAGGCGAACATTACACTCGGAGTCGTACCGGTCGATGAGAGCCGAGCGTCGGATTTTGGTTTGATGAAAATAGACCCAAACGGGCGTGTGATTTCTTTCAGCGAAAAGCCCAAGGGGGATGCTCTCAAGGCAATGCGGGTAGATACGACTATTCTCGGCCTGCCCGCCGCGAAAGCGAAGGATCTACCCTATATCGCTTCCATGGGTATCTATGTATTTGAAAGACAGGTTTTACTCGATTTATTAAAAGGATCACCCGATCAAAAAGATTTTGGCAAAGAAATTCTTCCGGCTGCTCTAAAAGATCACAATGTGCAGGCCTATCTGTTCAAAGATTACTGGGAAGATATTGGCACCATCGAAGCATTTTACAACGCTAATTTGGCGCTCACCTATCAGCCGGATCCGCCGTTCAGTTTCTACGACGAAAAGGCACCTATCTATACCCGGTCGCGCTACCTGCCGCCGACGAAGTTGCTTGACAGCAAAGTCGTTGAGTCCATGGTGGGCGAAGGATGCATTCTTAAGGAATGCACGGTGAAGCGATCGGTCGTGGGAATACGATCTCGTATCGAAACCGACTGTGTGATCGACAACACGTTATTGATGGGCTCGGACTATTATGAATCCCCGCTCGAGCGCTCGCAGGCCATAGAGAGTGGGAAAGTTCCTTTGGGAATCGGTGCCAACACAACGATTCAACGAGCCATCGTCGACAAAAACGCGCGCATCGGGCGCAATGTACAAATCGTCAACAAAGACCGCGTGCAGGAGGCAAACCGGGAAGACCTTGGCTTTGTCATCCGCAACGGCATTGTGGTGGTGATCAAAAACGCAACCATTCCTGACGGGACGGTCATCTAGGGAACGGTTGCGACCGTTCCTCTATGGCTTATCTGCTGGTTCTATCGTTTCCGGCGATTTCATCACATGTTGAATCAAGCGCTCCAGTTCTTCATACGGTTGAGCGCCAACCATTAAATAGCGGTCCGCTAGAAATGTCGGCACGGCGTTGACACCATAGGCGGCGCACCGGCGCCAATCTTCATCCACGGCGTCTTTGTAGGTTCGGCTTAGCAAAACGTCCGTGGCTTCATCCGCCGGCAATTGGTTTTCTTCGGCGATCTTGGCGAGAACGTCGGCTTTGCCGATATTCTTCACGTCGACGAAGTAGGCCCGGAATAGAGCGTCGGTAATCTTTTCTTCCATTCCTCTGGCCCCGGACCATTTTGCTAACTCCTGAGCCAACCGGCTGTTGTACGACATGTTGCGCTCGGGATTGAACGGCAGCCCTTCGCGATCCATGTTCACTTTCATCTTGCGGTTTCTCGCGATAATCTCCGGTCCGCGCTCGCTACCTTCCTCGGGAGTCTCTGGATGAAGCGGAAACTGAGTGAACTTGATCTTCAACCCATAGTTGTTCTTAAGTTTCTCGACACGCCCGGTGACGAGGTAGCACCAGGGTCAGACGAAGTCGGAGAATACTTCCAAAACTAATGGATCAGACATAGAGCCTCCTACTCTTAGGTTTCGTTCAAGCGTTCAAACGTTCAATAGTTCAACGTCAGAGGGTCCGAATCGTTCCAAATGTTCCAGCCGTCCAATAGTGGTTTCGTCACTTCCGGATCGTTGAACTGTTGAACCATTGAACTGTTGAACTATTGAACTATTACTAATCGATTCTATGTTTGTTGGCTGGGGGAAGTCAAAGAGATTAAGCCGGGAAAATGCAAGCCTCAAGTTGACAATGCTTAACCGTGCGGGGATAGTTTCCATGATTGATATGGAGGTGCGGATTGTCTGACGATCGATACGAAAAAGGCATGGCCATGCGCAAGTCGGTTCTGGGCGCCGATCACGTCGAGCGGGCGGAGGCCAATAAGACTGAATTCGACGCCGACTACCAACGCTACATTACCGAAAATGCGTGGGGCACGATCTGGACACGACCAGGGCTGGATAACAAGACGCGTCACATGCTGACGATTGCGATGCTGGCCGCTCTGGGCAGGTATGATGAGCTGACGATGCATATCCGGGCTACGCGAAACACGGGCGTGACTCCTGAAGAGTTGCGCGAGGTTTTACTCCACGTTTCGATCTATGCCGGTGTGCCGGCGGCGAACTCGGCCTTTGCCATCGCCAAGCGGATTTATAAAGAGCTCGAAGAAGAAAAGAAATAGTATGAAGATCCAACCGTATAACAACCGCGATTGGAAATCCCATCCACCGTATCTCTACGAAGCGTACGGCTCGTCGGTGAAACGCGGGCCGCTGCAAAAGCTCGTGCCGATCACCCAGACGTTGTCGGAGATTACCGGCCCGTTATTTAGCGACATCAAGTTGGAGCAAGGAGAAGCCGATCTCACGCGCAGCGCCCAGACCGGTATCGAAGCGATGGGCGAGCGTATCATCGTCGTCGGCAAGGTGATGGACGAAGATGAAAAGCCGATTCGCAATACAGTTATCGAGATCTGGCAAGCCAATGCCGCCGGTCGTTACCAGCACCCGGTGGATCAGCACAACGCACCGCTGGACCCAAACTTTATCGGCGCGGGACGCTGCGTCACAAATGATAAAGGGGAGTATCGTTTTTTGACGATCAAGCCGGGCGCCTATCCATGGCTCAATCATGCCAATGCCTGGCGGCCGGCGCATATTCATCTGTCTCTGTTCGGGCCGAGTTTGGTGACGCGTTTAGTGACGCAATTTTTCTTTCCCGGCGATCCTCTGATATCGTTGGATCCAATTCTAAATTCGATTCCGACCAAGAGCGGACGCAGGCGGCTGATTGCGGCTTATGCTCACGATGTTACGGAGCCCGAATTCGCATTAGGGTATCGATTCGATATCGTGCTGCGCGGGCGCCAGGCGACGCCCTTCGAGAAGAGTGGACGATGAAGCAAACACCTTCGCAAACGGTTGGGCCGTTTTACTCAATCGGGCTCACCCGGCAAACGACGAATGTGCTTGTCTCGGACGCCACGGAAGGCCAGCGTATTGGCATCGAAGGACAAATCCTTGACGGCGATGGCAAGCCGGTACCGGATGCCATGGTCGAAGTCTGGCAGGCCAATGCCTACGGCCGCTATCATCATCCGGACGACAAACAGGAGAAGCCGCTCGATCAGAGTTTCACCGGATGGGGCCGGTCGGGCACGGATAAGAATGGATTCTATTCTTTTGAAACGATCAAGCCGGGTCAGGTACCAGGCGCCGGCGATAGCGCGCAAGCGCCGCATGTCAATGTGACGGTGTTCGCGCGCGGCATGCTGGTGCATGCGTACACGCGGATCTACTTTGCCGACGAACCGGCGAACGCGAACGATCGGGTGTTGAATTCGATCAAGAACAAAGCGCGACGGCAAACATTGATTGCAACTGGCGAGAAAAAGGACGGCAAGGCTGTTTATCGTTTCGACATACGGCTTCAAGGCGATCGCGAGACCGTGTTCTTTGACATGTGAACGAAAGCAAGATTCTAACATTGGAGTGATGAGTACTGGAGTGTTGGGTAAAGGCGGATTCTGGGTGAGGAGTATCTCTTTCGTACGACATGCTATCCTTGTCATTTCGACCGGAGGGAGAAATCTTTCTTCATCCTTGGACTGCGCCTTATGAGCTTGCATGCTCGGAAAGATTCCTCACAATTGGTTCGGAATGACAGAGGAAGCGTCATTTCAAACGGTATCGCATTGTAGATAGGCTCGATCAAAGCAGATTCGACTAAGATGGCGAG
>WHTF01000123.1:0-3450 GCA_009379725.1 Deltaproteobacteria bacterium | reverse complement strand
AGTCCACTCGATTCAACAATTTTTAGTCCGCTGTTCACCGACGGCGAAATTTCATCTTTATTGGCCGACGACGCTTACGTACGCGCTCTCGTCGAAGTCGAAGTTGCGCTGGCGCGAGCAGAAGCCAAGCTTGGTGTCATCCCTTCAACTGCCGCAGAGCGGATCGCAAAAGTACAAACCGCCAAAATCAATATCGAGGCGTTGACCAAAGGAGCGGTCCGCTCGGGCTTTCCGATCGTTGCCTTAGTGCAGGAACTGCGCAAGCAGGCCGGCCCGGAAGCAGCAGCGTACGTGCACTGGGGTGCGACGACCCAGGACATCATGGACACCGCCTGCGTGCTGCAGATGCGCTCGGCGATGCAACTGTACAAACGCGCTATTTTTGGAATCGCGCGGCATTTGAGCGCGCTGGCAGACCGGCACCGCACAACCGTTCTCGCGGCGCGCACGCATGGGCAACAAGCGCTGCCGATCAGCTTCGGGCTGAAGGTCGCTAGCTGGATTGCCCCGATGATCCGCCATGCTGAACGCAGGGACGAAATCGTGCCGCGACTGCTCGTGGTTCAGTTCGGCGGCGCCGCAGGCACGCTGGCCGCTCTGGGAGACAAAGGTCTTGCCGTTACTCAAGCATTGGCAGACGAGCTCAAGCTCGGAGTGCCGGTTACACCATGGCACGTCCAGCGCGATAGCTTCGTAGAATTTGCCGGCTGGCTGAGCCTGGTGACAGGAACTCTCGGTAAAATGGCGCAGGATATTATTTTGCTTGCGCAAACCGAGGTCGGCGAGGTGGCGGAGTCGGCGGAAGAGGGCAGGGGCGGTAGCAGCACGATGCCGCAGAAGAGCAATCCCATCATGAGCGAGCTGATTCTTGCAGCCGCGCGCACCAACGCCTCGTTATTGTCGGCGCTGCACCAGGCGCAGATCCAAGAGCACGAACGGGGTACTCACGGCTGGCAGGTCGAATGGCTCACCTTGCCGCAAATGATGATTCTTACCGGCGGGGCGCTCAAGCATGCGCTCTATCTGGCGCAGAACCTGCAGGTGGACAGTGCCGCCATGCGCGCGAACATTGCCCGCGCCAATGATGTGACTCTGGCTGAAGCCGCCGTGTTCGCGTTGGCGAAAACGATGCCGCGGCCCAAAGCGGAAGAACTGGTGAAGAAAGCTTGCGCCGCAGCCATTGCCGAAAATCAGCCGCTCATCGAGGTCGTTAAACGGTCTGCCGGAAGCGAAGTTCCGATTGACGCCGTTGACTGGGACGCTCTGGCGAATCCGGCGAACTATCTGGGCGAAGCGGAAAAAATCATCGACCAGATTTTACAGCGAGCAAAGAACCTTTTGTAACCATGGAATACTCATCTCCGACAACCTTAACCGAGTTATTAAGTGCCCGCGCGCAGCGCCATCCGGACAAGTTGGCGTTGATTTTCAAAGATCGGCAGTGGAGTTATGCCGGATTCCAACGGGAAGTCGACCGTATTGCCCAGGGTTTTATTCGGATCGGCGTCAAAAGAGGCGATCGGATCGCTTTTGTGTTGCCGAATTGTTCAGAATTTCTTTTTGCCGTCTTCGCGGTGACCCAGATCGGCGCGGTCTTCGTGCCGCTCAATCCTCAATACACTGCCGAAGAGGCTGAATATGTTCTGCACCACTCGGAAGCCTCGATTGTGCTCACGTCGCCGGGGCTTTTGCCGTTAATCGATTCGGTCCGTGAAAAGCTTCCCGATCTCAAGCAGGTGATCGTCACCGGCGCCGATGAACCCTCAGGCGCGCTTTCCTGGAACAAGTTCTTGTCCGGTGTTTCGGACGCGGCCCTCAGTGTCCCGATCGCTCCCGAAGACCTTGCCTCGATCACTTATACATCCGGAACCACCGATCGTCCCAAAGGAGTCATGCTGTCGCAGTACGCCTACGCCTTTGCGCCGCGCATGCGCGCTGAAGGCCTGGGCTGGAATGAAGATGACCGGGTTCTGTGCGTGCTGCCGCTATTTCATGTCAACGCGCTTTGCCATACGTGCATCGCTATGCTGTCGGCCGGCGGCAGCATTGTGCTCACCGAAAAATTCAGCGCCTCGCGCTTCTGGGATGAGGTGCGCGAACACGCGAGCACGACATCAAGTATTATGCGGACGATTCCGCAGATTCTCCTGAGCCTTCCCGAAAAGGCCGATGATGGCGATAATCCTTTGCGCCTGGTGGTGACACTCCTTTCGCCGGAGATGCATGCGCGCTTCGAAGAAAGATTTAACCTGAAGGCGGTGCCGTCCTATAGTTTGACAGAGGACATTTTGAGTGTCATCGGACCAGGCAATATGCCGAAGGAAAAGCTCGGCAGTTGCGGCGTGCCGCTGGCGCCGGAGGTTCATACCGTGGCGATTCATGATGAAGCAGGTCACGCGCTCCCGGTGGGAGAAGCGGGAGAAATCGTCAAACAAAGCCCGACGGTGATGAAAGGCTACTACAAGAACCCGGAAGCCACGGCGAAAGCCCTCAATAACGGCTGGCTCTATACCGGCGATCTCGGATACCTGGACGCGGACGGCTACCTTTACTTTGTCGATCGCGTCAAAGATCTGGTCCGGCGCGGCGATGAAAACATTTCGTCAGAGGAAGTTGAGCGCGTGCTCAATTCCCATCCGCAAGTCGCCGAATCCGCTGTTATCGCTGTAGCGGATCCCATCCGCGGCGAAGAAGTGAAAGCCTACATCGTGCTCAAATCACCGGCCACGCCCAAGAGCGTGCCGCCTGAAAGCATTTGGAATTTCTGTAAACCGCACCTCGCCGCTTTCAAATTGCCGCGCTACCTCGAATATCGCTCCGAGCTGCCGAAGACGCCGAGCTCCAAAGTGCAGAAAAATATTCTGCGCGATGAGAGCAAAAAACCGAGTGCTAAAGCTTTTGATCGCTTACGGCACTAGTATCCTATGAAGACCGTCGTTACAAAATTGCCGTTTGGGTTTATTTCGACGTTTCGGGAATTCTCGAAACGCGAGTTCCGCCTCAGAATCTGTCTTTGAACGATAGAACCTTGAACATTTGAACCGCCTCAGGCCTTTAACGACTTGAAACGGAGCAAAGCGGTTGGACGGTTTTGAACGACTTGAACGAAGCGCAGCGATTGAACGATTGGAACGGGCATCGGTATGAATAGCCACGGCCACATCTTTTTCCCCAACTTTATCCTTTCCCGGCCCCCGTCCCTTGTCAGAGCGCCGGCGAATCCAGTAAAGTAACGCCAATTTCGGCCGAGTTGTTCCCGCGCAGTTAAACGACTTGAACGGAGCGCAGCAATTGAACGGCTGGAACGATTGGTACGGGCATCAGTATTGAATAGGGTGCCGATCCCGGATGCAGCGACTCCGACCCTGCCGGTTTTCCGATCGCAATTCCGATTCAGGTTTGCTCCGGGTTTAGATCAGCCGATCTCTTTGAGATAAAATGCCGCAAGTC
>WHTF01000122.1 GCA_009379725.1 Deltaproteobacteria bacterium | reverse complement strand
TGGATGGTGAAGCCATCAAAGGTGTCGACGATCTGCACACGCACCTGACGGACCAAAAGATCGGCGCCCAGAGCGAGCTGACGATCATCCGGCGTTCCGCGAGAATTACGGTGCCCGTTTTTCCGGCGGAGGTTCAACCGGTGGCTTGATTCGCCCTCTCGGCTGCAGGGGCTACGGCAGGACATCAACTCAAAAGACTTCCCCAAACCATTCAAACAAACATTCACAGGCATTCAACACAGTCCGCGAACCACTTTTTCCTTTCCGCCCTTCTCCTGAAATTACATACACACTTTCTCTATATGAGCGCCGTCGTATGCCGGGTTGATCAGGATCGTTATGTTTGAATCGCAGATACGACTGATCGGTTCCATAACAGCTAACTCCAAAATTTGAAACTCTGCAGTCCAGTATCTTGGAAAGAACATTGCTCCAAGCGAATTCGTTGCCAACCTCATGGCCCCACGTGAAAGAATCTCCGTACGCAGAAACACATGCCTCCTCGTTGGGATCGGGGAAAGACGGTATAATGCGACTTCCGGAAGAATCATAGTCTCCCTTGCCGAATAAGTCTGGGCTGGGCCAACCGAGTTGTAGATCTGGCTTTAAGCGATAGGCATCTTCCTCCAGTTTAGGTGGTTCATAAATAATCCCTTTGCTTACTAGGTAGCGTTCACCAACGTAAGAAATGCCTTCCAGGGTGAGCACTGTCATCAAAGTTAAAAGGGCAAACGATAGGGGTTTGCATTGTTTTAGCCGGGAAGGATTCAAGTGCATATTCACGGGATCGCTAGCTCGACCGCCGAAATTCGTACATAACGCACCTACTCACCTGCAGGGAACTCTCAGTTCATTTTGCTGCAGAAGGCACTGCACTGTGGATGACTTCACCCCGCAAGGCGGCGAGAACGGTATCGGCCCTGGGCCACATCGCCGAAGAACTTGCTGATGTTCAGAAGCGTTCCCTTCCCCTCCACGCAGACAGGGACGCTTTTCTCTGAATGCCCTGCAAGGAAATCCCCATTTGACCAAAGGCGCCCTGGTCATGGCAGTAATCGTTCTGAACGTCAATAATGAGCAAGCAGCTATCTTTCGGATCTAGCTCCAATTCGCTGGATATTGTCACCTATCCCCTCCCTCGAAGAACTGCTATGACTCTTCATCAGAAATCATTGGGAACTCTAAGCACGCTGCGCCGTCTTAAGTGAGCCTGTCGAAACGGGTAATAACATCAGCCTTGTGAACGTTGGGTCTGTAAAAGTTTGACCGCGAGAATGTCTATAAGCGTAACGCCGGCAGAATTTCTTTACCCCAAAGATCGATGACTTCCGCGATATCAGGTCCCGCCGGCACACCGATGCATATATGGGCGAACTCATGGCGCGCCGCCAGGGAAAAAAGTTCAGCGATGCGGTCGTTACATTGCGCGGGCGTCCCGGCGATAATTAATCGCTCCACCGCCTCGTCGGGAGTAATCGACGCCGCGTAGTCGACGCCGCGATTTTGCGAGTAGGCCTGACGCACGGGCTGCATTATTCCCGGGTCGATGCCGATCCGTTGCAAGGTCTCGTCCGGCCAACCTGAAGCAATATGGGAAACAAAGCGTTTCGCATGTTGCCTTGCTGCCTGTCCGTCGCGGGACACAGAGGCATTGACAAGCATCACCTTTCGCAGCGGCTCGCGTAACGTCGACTGCTTTCGCGCTTCAGCAAGAGTCGCCAGTGTCTCTTCCATAGCCGTCATCCCATACAGAGTTTGCAGAATCACGCCGTCAAAGTGGCGCGCGATGAGATTCAAAACACCAGGCTTGAGCAGGCTAGGACCGTAATACAGGCGAATCGGCGACTGGGGTTTGAAGCGCAGTGTGTAACTTTCCGCGTTCAAGTGAAAATAGTCGGCCAGCGCTGGCATGTCGCTTCGCCGAACCGCATTGCCATCAAACAGAGTTCGCAGAGCGATCGCCAACTCGGCCATGATCGCCATTGGCTTCACCCGCTCGACGTGATGCGCCAAAATCGATCTCGATCCCGGTCCTAAACCGAGAGAGATTTCTCGGCCATCGGTCAACTCGGACATAGTCGCAAAGGCCGCGGCAAGGTCGATGGGATTGCGAAAGTACGGCACCGTAACCGCCGTTCCCAACTTCACTGGCAGCCGCGCTACCAGCGCCGCCGAGCTCGCCAAGACGCTGCGATATTCCAGATTGTCGTTGGTCCATACCTGAGTGAAGCCGTATTGCCCCAGGGTATTCCAAGCGCGTTCCGCCAATGCGATCAGTTCGGGTAGAGAGTAGCGGTTAAGAACATGGAGTGGAAAATGGATGCCGATCTCACCGCGAAATCGTTCAGCCGAGATACTGGATTGGGTTGACATGATGCGATCGCTATCACAGCCGATCGAAATGAGTCAATCGCACATGGTTAGCTGGCTCTGCCGCCTACCAACCCAATCTCCGCCCTGCGAACTTTGGTTTGACATTACCGGTCGGTTGTCGCAAATATAGGCGCAAAATTCGGCATTGGAGGGAGCACACCGTGAAAATTCTACGATTTGACGACGATAAGATCGGGGTGATCAAGAACGACAACAGGGTCGTGGATGTCAGCGACGCCATCAGCGCGCGCAAGGCCAAAGGGCCGCAACGGGTGATGGAAGAGATCATCGAAAGCTGGCGCAAATACCGCCGTCGTTTCGAGAAGATCATGAATGAACAGGAAGGCGTGCCATTGAGCAGCGTGCAACTGCGTTCTCCCCTCGCAAGGCCGAGCAAGTGCATCGCCGCCTTTAGCAACTATATCGATCGGCCGGAACGGACCGCGGATAATTTTCCCAACGAATATTTCTACAAATCTCCCGACCTTGTCGGACCCGACGGCGCCGTGGAATTGATCGACATCCCCGCCGCGGTGGTCTACCAACCGGAAGCCGAGTTCGCCTTTGTCATGGGGAAGGCAACGAGAAATGTCTCGGAGTCCAAGGCGCTGGATTACGTGTTCGGCTATGTGCCGTTCTTCGATATCTCGACGCGAGGCATGGTACGGCGCACCCAGTTCGTTCCTAAAGGACAGGACTCCCACGGCTGTTGTGGCCCGTGGATCATCACCAAGGACGAGATCCCCGATCCGCACAACGTCGTCGTGAAGTCATGGACCAACGGCGAGCCGCGCCAGAACTATAATACCAGTGCCATGGCGCACAAGATTCCGAACCAGATCGCCTGGCTGTCGCGTTTCGTCCGCCTCAATCCGGGAGATATCGTCGCCACCGGTACGTTTCATGAAGGGCTGAAGCCCGTGAACTCCGGCGATACCATCGAAATCGAGTTTGCCAACATGGGCCGGGCCAAGTTCCAAATCAAAGGAAACAGCCCGCGCAAAGACGCCGATTGGCTGCCGGGCAAGAATCAGCCGCAACCTCCTCCAGGCGGCGGCATGCACAAGGTGTAAGCGGTTTTAGGGTTTTGGGTATTGGGTTACTTCAATTTCGTCAGTGCCGGTATGAGGGCGTAACTAAAAGTTCGGAAAAGAATCGTTCCGGAAACTGGCGCAACACATGAGACCAACACCCAAAACTAAAACCCAATACCCAATACAACACCCTTACGACCCGTCTCTCAATCTCATTAACGCCACGTGCCAGGGCATGACTAATTTGTAGAGCAAACTAAAAACTTGGTTGAGCGTGTAGCCGAGTATCGCTAAGGCGAACATCCCCGCATACATCTGCGCGATCCTGAATCGTCGCTGCGAATCCAAAATAAAATAACCGATGCCGTCGGTGCTCCCCACCATCTCTGAAATCACGACCAGGATCAGCATGATCGGCAAGCTGACTTTCAGTCCCGTCATGATCTGCGGCGAGCTTGCCGGCAAGATGACATTCCAGATGATTTTCCGCTGCGGCAATCCGAACGTGCGGGCGGTATTCAGCAGCACCCGATCGACGTTACGGGCGCCGTCCAGCGCATTGAGCAAAATCGGCCAGGCGCAGGAAAAGAAAATGACAAAGATCTTCATCTCATCTTCCAGGCCGAAAAACAGCAGGGCGACTGGAATCATCACCGGCGGCGGCACAGGCCGCAGCATCTCGACGACCACTTCGAACAGGCGGTAAACGGTTTGCGAAAGCCCCATCGAGATGCCCAAGGGGATGAAGACCGCGGCCGCCAGGAAGTACCCCAGCAGCGCCCGCTTCATGCTCGCCAGAATTTGCAATGGAATATGACCCGACCAGAACAGCTCGGCGAAAATTCTTAGAATCCTGCTGAGCGGCGGCACGATAAGCGGATTGATCAGTTCGGCCTGGGCGACGAGTTCCCAAACGAGCAGCAAGCCGATCAGGAAAAGCACTCCGTTGAACCTCGATTCGCGCATCGTCAAACCGCTTCTCGGGCGATCATGCCGTGGCGCCATTTCATTGCCCGCTCTTCGCACAAGAGAAACAAACGGTTGAGCAGGTAACCCAAACCGGCGACGAGAATGATGCCGGCGTACATGTTGCCGCTGTTCATGGAACGTTCTTGGTCGAGAATGAAAAAACCCAGACCTCTACTGCCTGCCACCATCTCACCGGTCGTGACAAGAATGAGAGCAATGGACAAGCTGACGCGCAAACCGGTAACGATATAAGGCGACGCCGCCGGCAAGACCACCTGCCAGAGTAGCCGCCTGCGGCTCAAGCCGAAAGTTCTGCCGGTGTCGATCAGCGTGCGCTCGGTGTGCCTTACGCCGTCGATGGTGTTGATGAGCACCGGCCACAGGCTTGCGTAGACCGTGACCGCAACGATCATCGAATCGCCGATACCGAGCAATAAAACCGCCACCGGGATGATCGCCACCGAAGGCATGGGGCGCAAAAACTCGATGACCGTTTCGAACAGGCTGTGCGCGAATCGGAAATAGCCCAACACGGCGCCCAGAATCACCGCGATGACAGCGGCCAGGAAGTAGCCTTCAAGGAAACGCGTGAAAGTAATTGCCAGGTGCGTGACGATTTGCCCTGAGACAATCAGCCGTGCAAGGGTCCCGAGAATTTGGCTCACCGGCGGGAGATAGAGTTGCAGGTCCGGATTGAAGCGGGAGGCGCACTCCCAGAGGAGCAAGAGCGCACCGAAAACCGACCAACCCTGCCAATTAAAGCTTCTGGAATCGTTCACGGCGCACCTTCGCTATTGATCCTTTGGTAAATTCGATTTCTGATTCCCATGAAGCGGGCTTCGGCCCGGGTTGTTATCTGATCGCGCGGCCGGGCAAAGTCGATGGCTAACTCTTCGACGATTTGCGAGGGCCGGCGGCTCAGCAACCAGATCCTGTCCGACAGATAAATCGCTTCTTCGATGTCATGCGTAATAAAAAGAATCGTCGTGCCCAACTCCTCCCACAGCTTGAGCAGCGTATCCTCCAACTCCAGTCGCGTCAGCGCGTCGAGAGAGCCAAACGGCTCGTCCATCAGCAGAAGTTCCGGTTCGTAAGCCAGCGCCCGGGCGATGGCGACGCGCTGCTGCATACCGCCCGAGAGTTCCCATGGATAATGATTCTCAAAACCTTTGAGACCGACGAGCTCGATGAGCGAGCGCGCTTTGTTCGCCGATTCGCGGGAGTGATTTCCCCGTGCCTCGAGGCCGAAGCGGACATTCCCAAGCACCGAACGCCATGCGAAGAGAGATTTGTTGAACTCCTGGAAAACCAGAATCAGGTTGGCAGGGGGCCCGCTCACTTCTTTGCCGTGGACGATGATTTTCCCGGTGCTCGGAGCGATGAGCCCGGCGATCGACATCAGCAGCGTGGTTTTGCCGCATCCCGAAGGTCCAACAAAACTGACAAACTCCCCCGGCTCGACTTTGCAGGAGATGTCACCGATCGCCAGGGTCGTCTCGCCGCCCATCTGCCGATAGGTTTTCGAGAGATTCTGAACTTCTAAAATGGGCATGAAAGAACTAAGCGGGAGGCGAGAGGAAAGGATGAAAGATAAAAGCAAAAAGCTAACTGATAATGTCCTTGCACACTCATTCGATCCAGCAGCCCCACAGCGATACCGTTATCCGCACGATAAAATCTGGAATGTGACACCTGAAACCCTACACCTAAACCCCGCTTAAGTCTTTAGCGCCAGATCGCTGATCACCTCGCGCGCTTTGAAGGCGCGGGGAATCATTTTGTACTTGTGTGTCAGATTGATGGTCGCCTGAAGATCTTTTTCCGACAAATTCTTTTCAAAGACCGGCAAACCGATCTTGCCCGCCAGATCGGGCTTCAACCCGGCCCACTTCACCATCGCAGCCCGACTCGCTTCAGGGTCGGCATGAATAGCATCGACACCGCGACCGATGGCGCGCACGAACGCCTGCGCGGTTTGTTTATTTTTTTGTATCCACTTCTCCGAAGCGAACCAACCGGCAATCAGGAACTTCGGCAGGACATCGCCCCAGGGTTGTGAGAGAACCCGTGCTCCGCCCTTTTCCACCGCAGCCGTGGCAAAAGGCTCGTGGATGCTGGCGGCGTCGATCCTGCCCGCGGCCAGTACCGCGTCCATCTGCGGAAACGGCACCTCGACAAATTTGACCTTGCTCGAATTTCCGCCGTTTTTATCGATCCACGCCCGCGCCATCAGATGTACGATATTGTTTAACGTATTGACCGCGACGGTCTTTCCTTCGAGAGCTTTGGCGTTTTTAATCGGCGACGATTGGGCCACCAGAATGGCATGACTCTCCTTCTTGTCTTTGACATTGCTGGCCCCCGCCGCGACAAACTTGAAATCGAATCCTTCGACGTGAGCCTGGTAAAGGGATATCACGTTGGTCCATCCGATCTGCAGATCGCCGGAAGTCACGCCTTGCACGATCACCGCGCCGCCGGCCATGGGAACGGTTTCCAGCTCCAGCCCCTCCGACTTGAAGAATCCTTTCTCCACCGCCAGAAACATCGCCGCAACATCGACGATCTTCATGTAGCCGATCTTACCTTTGACCTGTGCCCAACTCAGTTCGCGCGTCCAGGGCGCGACGGCCATACCGATAGCAACTTGAGTAAGAAAATGACGCCGGCTAATGATCATTCGATCCTCCTTCGAAGCAAAAGGTTGGGATTTGCACCACCAAGAATGCCAAGTTCAGGAAGGTTTTCGTCTATTCTTCATGTTCTTCGCGAACTCCGTGGTGCCGTTGTCCTTTGTTCCAGATCTTGATCGGTTAACGGCAATTACATAATCCGAAATCGCCTTCTACCGCAACCGCAGATTGACTTTAATTTGCACCTGCCGCAATGATGAAGTTCATCGGCTTCAATGGCGGCAACTGTGCCAGAGCAGGAACCATCACCATCGGACACTTGGGTAAAAGATTTTTTCATCACCTGGATCAATCGGTTTAGCTTCTTTCTCGCGCACCATCTCACGCGTCCGATCCTGCCGTTATATCTTGTCAGCTTGGGCGCCTCTTCCACCGTTGTCGGCGCGGTGATGGCGGTTTTTACCATCACCGCGACCGCGACGCGTATCCCGGTCGGCTTGCTCATCGATCGTATCGGCAGAAAACCGTTTCTCATCGCCGGCGTCGCGCTGTTCACGGTCGGCAATTTCGGTTATATGGCGGCGCCGAGCATTCTTTTGATGATACCTTTTCGCATGCTCCACGGCATCGGCTGGTCCGGCTGCACCACCGCGGTGGCCACACTGGCGGCCGATATCGCGCCGCAAAAACGACGCGGCGAACTCATCGGCTACGCCGCCATGGCGAGCAGTCTGGGAGGAGCCATCGGTCCGGTGGCGGGGTTCGCTTTGCTGCAGCGCTTCGACTATTCCGGCGTTTTTCTCGGTTCGGCGGCGCTCTTGTTCGTTAGCCTGTTCCTTGGCGTTTTTATCAAAGAGCCGGAGCACGCTCCTAAAGGAAGTTCACGGAAAACAAAATGGATCGACCTGCTGGTCATTCCGGAAACTCTACCCCCGGCCATCGCCGTGGCTTTTTTGTCGTTCGGCCACGGCGGCATTCTTACCTTCCTGCCAATTCATGCATTGAAATTGGGACTGGAAAATCCGGGGCTGTGGTTCGGCCTCTATGCCTTATGCCTCTTGCTCAGCCGCCCCGTTGCCGGGCCGCTTTCGGATCGCATCAGCCGGCGTGCCGTTATCGTACCGGGATTGATTTTGAATTTGCTGGGAATCGGCATGCTGGCGCTTGCCGCCTCGCCCGCGTGGCTCATGGCGGCAGCAATCATCTGCGGCTTTGGCACCGGCGCGGCACAGCCGGCGCTTATGACCGTGGCGGTCGATCAGACCTCGCCACAGCGGCGTGGCCAATCCATGGCTCAATATCAATGCTTCTACGATCTCGGCATCGGCCTGGGCTCGTTGACCTTGGGAGCATTTCTCGATCTAGTTGATCAAAATTTTTCCATGATGTATGCGGTAACGGCGGTGGTAGCAGTCATCGGTTTATGGATCTACTGGAAACGGAGTTAGGCCAATGTTAATCGATGCACATGTCCATCTCGACAAATACGGCGACCTCCTCGACGAGGCGTTGAACGAAATCGAACGTGAAAGAATTTTTACTTTCGCCACGGCGATGGATGCGCCGTCCTATTTGGAGCTGCGCCAAATCGCGCAGCGTTCCGCGCTGGTGCTGCCGGCTTTCGGAATCCATCCCAAGCGCGCGCCCGAATACGTCGCGCGATTGCGCGACCTTAGCCAGTACATAGAGACCAGCCCCGCCATCGGCGAAATCGGCCTGGACTTCCATTGGGTCAAAGACAGTTCCGAGTATCCGGCGCAGTTAAAAGTGCTGGAATATTTTTTCGCCGCGGCGCGCGAACAGCAAAAGATCGTCAACCTGCACACGAAAGGCGGCGAAAAACAGATTCTCGATCTTTTGGAGCGTTACGATATAAAGCGCGCCCTCATTCACTGGTATTCCGGTCCACTGGACATTCTTCGCGCTCTCGTGCAGTTCGGCGCTTACTTCACGGTGGGCGTCGAAGTTCTCTACTCGGAAAGCATCCGGACCATTGCCGGCGAAATACCCGATCATCTGCTGCTCACCGAAACCGACAATCCAGGCGGCATGAAATGGCTGAAAGGCGTCGTCGGCATGCCGGCTGACATTCAGAAAGTGGTGGAACACCTTGCTCGGGTGAGAAACTCTACCCCAGCAGCGGTGTCGCGCACCGTCCATGCAAACTTCTCAAGGATGATCAAAGACGATCCATGGCTCCGCGACACGCATTCACTGCTATCGGGCTCATGAGCGACAATAGAAACCACTGTGCCGACTCACGGCGACGGGCATTTGCCGTCTTTGCAGTGCAGTTGCGTGCTTATCGGCTGACGGATGTCAGATAACCTCCTCAAATAAAGTGAATACTTAATTGATCTGCGTCGTATCGTTTACTATGATAAGCGGACTCGTAAATACCAAAGCGGCGCAAAATGCTCAGTTTGCAATCTAAGGCGATCCCGCCCGTTTCCACAGGAAGCATAGATCTAAGCTTCCGCACGGTCATATTGATCTTCGCGCTCGCCCTTGCATACTTCTGCGCCGGCACGTTCGGTTTATCTTTGGCTTCCATCAACCCCAGCGCTTCCGCGGTCTGGCCACCGAGCGGTATCGCGCTGGCAGCCATTCTCCTGTGGGGCTATCGGCTTTGGCCGGGAATCGTTCTCGGCGCGTTTCTAGTAAACTTCA
Source organism: Deltaproteobacteria bacterium (assembly GCA_009379725.1). Taxonomy (GTDB): domain Bacteria; phylum Desulfobacterota; class Binatia; order UBA9968; family UBA9968; genus WHTF01. Next base: position 1,971 of record WHTF01000122.1, on the reverse strand, counting down.
GCGCGCAGGAATCGGTGGTGACGGCCCTCGGTATCGCGGCCGGCAATACCTTCGAAGCAATTTTGGGGGCGGCGCTGGTATCCCGATTCGCTCATGGTCCAAAACTTTTCGATCGTACCAAGGACATTCTCAAATTTATCTTACTGGCCGGGGTTCTCGCTACCGCTGTCGGCGCAACGATCGGCGTCATCACATTGAATCTTGGCGGCTTCGCGCACTGGAACGAACTCTCAACTATTTGGCTGACGTGGTGGCTCGGCGACGCGGTCGGAAACTTAACGGTTGCCCCTCTGTTGCTCATGTGGCTGACACAACCTGTGCTGCCGGTGCGGTCCGGGCAAATTTTAGAGGCAGCCGGGCTGCTGGTTTTGTTGTTATTATTTTCCACTCTGCTGTTTCTCAATGAGGTGCTCTCCGGTTTGGAATATTTCGCGCTGGTGCCGCTACTCTGGGCTGCGCTGCGCTTTGGCCGGCGCGGCGCCGTGACGGCTGCTTTCCTGGTATCCGGTATTGCCTTATGGGGCACATTGGGTGGCTTGGGTCCCTTCGCAACCGCCGAGCCGCACCATGATCTCTTGTTGCTGCAGCTGTTTATGGCGACGATCGCCATGACCGCGCTCATCGTCGCCTCAGTGGTCTCGGAGCAGCGGCGTCTAGAGCAACGGCTGAGAATCAAAGATGCGGTCAGCCGGATCCTGTCTGAAACGACCGCTGTCACCGATGCCGCGCCCAAGATTATCAAGGCGATCTGCGAAACCTCGTGCTGGGAGCTCGGCGCAATCTGGATCCCGGAACGGAATTCCAGCGAGCTGGCGTGTGCGGATGTTTGGTCTCTTCCGTCCATCGATGTATCCGAGTTCGTTACGGTCACGCGGCAGATCAAATTTTCTCCCGCAGTGGGTCTGCCCGGGCGGGTCTGGAGCAGCGCTACACCGGCATGGATTACCGATGTCCTAAAAGACAGTAATTTTCCGCGCGCACCCGTGGCGGCTAGGGTGGGCTTCCATGGCGCCGTGGGCTTTCCGATCAAGCTCGATCAACAGATCCTCGGCGTCTTGGAATTTTTCAGCCGTGAAATTCGCGAGCCGGACGACGATTTCCAGGAAATGGTCGCCAACATCGGCGTTCAACTCGGCCAGTTCATCGAACACCAGCGCGCCGAAACCGCGCTACGGGAGAGCGAAGAGCGTTCGCGCATCGCGCAGCAAGCGGCACGGTGGGGAATTTTCGACTACAACTACGTTACCGGAAAAAACTATTGGTCGCCGGAACTCGAAGCCCTTTACGGACTGCGGCCGGGAGAATTTGAAGGAACCTACGAAAGCTGGCGCCAGCGGCTCCATCCTGAGGATCGCGAGCACGCGGAACAAGAGATGAAGCGCGTACTCGAGACGGGCGAATATTTGCAAGATTTCCGCGTCATATGGCCTGATGCAAGCGTGCATTGGCTGTTTGCGCGAGCGAAGGTGTTTCTCGACGCGGAGGGGCGCCCGCTGCGCATGTTGGGCGTGAATGTTGACATCACTGAACGTAGGCAGGCCGAGGAGGCGGCGCGGCAAAACGAAGAACGAACCCGCCTTATCCTCGACACCGCGCTCGATGCCGTAGTCACAATCGATGCGCAAGGTTCCATCACCCACTGGAACCCGGAAGCCGAGAAAATTTTCGGCTGGACCAAAGCGGAAGCGATCGGGAGAACGGTCTCTGAAACCATCATTTCCTCCCGATACCGCGAAGCGCACGAACTCGGCTTGCGCCGGTATGCCGAAACCGGCGTCGGGCCGATATTGAACAAGAGAATCGAAATCATCGGGCTTCATGCTGACCGGCGGGAGTTTCCGGTGGAATTGGCCATCACGCCCGTAGTCGTTGGGGATCAAGTTTACTTCAGCGCATTTATTCGCGACATCACTGAGCGAAAACAGGCCGATCAACGCATCCAAAGCTTGAATGCCGAGCTGCAACGCCGTG
>WHTF01000121.1 GCA_009379725.1 Deltaproteobacteria bacterium | reverse complement strand
CCGACAAATTGCGCGACGAAGAGGTTCACCGGCCGGGCATAGACTTCATTCGGTCGCGCCATCTGCAGGATCTCGCCGTGGTTCATGACACACACTTGATCGCCCAGGCTGAGTGCTTCCGCCTGATCGTGGGTAACATACAGAGTTGTCACTCCGATGGACTTTGTGATCTTGCGCAACTCTACGCGCATCTGCTCGCGCAAGCGCGCGTCCAGGTTGCTGAGCGGCTCGTCCATCAATAGTACCTTGGAGTCGGTTACCATGGCTCGCGCCATAGCGACGCGCTGCTGTTGCCCGCCGCTGAGGTCGGTAGCAGGCCGGTCTTCCAGTCCATCCAGTTGAACCCGTTGCAGAGCGGCGCGCACCCTCTCCGTAACCATAGATTTCGAGACTCGTTTCTGGCCTTGAGTCAAAGGAAAAGCGACATTTTGGAAAACGTTCATGTGGGGCCAGATAGCATAGGACTGAAAAACCATGCCAATCTGTCGCTTTTCGGCGGGAACAAAGATCCGAGAAGCGGGAGAATTGACCACGCGTCCGCTGATTTCGATTTCGCCGCCATCGGGCCTCTCAAGTCCGGCGACGCATCTTAGGGTTGTGGTCTTACCGCAGCCGCTTGGACCCAGAAGAACGCAAAAATCGCCCTCCGATACTTCCAGATCGATATCGCGCAGGGCATTGACAACCCCCTGTTGAGCCTGAAAAGTTTTGCGAAGCTTTCGTATGCTAATCATCTTTCCTCACTGACGGGCCGATGAAAAAGCCCCATCTTTCGGTGCGCTCGACCGCCTCCGCTCCGACGTACTGAAGCGTACGCTTCCGCTCATCGGTTGCTCGCATGCCTCCGCATCTAGGATCTTTCTGATCGGTCTGGAAACCGCCTTTTAAAAATCATTGAGCTGGAATATCTTCAGTCTGGACACTGGCACTGGATCGAGTTGCGAAACGCTACGAAGCCGAGCCGATATCGCCAATGCGCGAGAGCGCGAAGCGCAAGGTGCCGACCACAATGGTTGCAAACAGTATCAGAATTACGCCCAACGCCGACACCTGAGGGATCCAGCCACTCCCCCAGAACTGCCAGACGACTGTGGAAATTACGATATTGTTACGGGTGAGAAGGGTCAACGACATGGTGACCTCTCGATAGGACAGCATGCCGATCCAAATCCAGCTGTTGAGAACGCCCGCCGCGATGAGCGGCAAAATGATCTTACCCAAAACGCGGGGCTGCGAAGCCCCGGAAACCCGACCTGCTTCTTCCAGTTCGCGATGGACTTGAATCATGACGCTGTTTGTCGTGCGCGTGCCGTACGCTATCCAGTTGATGGTATGTGCAAGCACGATAATAGCGACCGTGCCGTATAGCGGAAAGTAGTCCCGGTAGGCCAATCCCAAATAAGCCAGCCCCACTGCCATAAGAATTCCCGGCACCGCGTGCGGAATGAAAGCCAGCGTATCGAGAAATCCGCGGAACGAGACTTGTGTCCTAATTACAATCCAGGAAACCAGAACGCTTAAAAACATGGTTACAGTGGGCACCGCAACCATGAGAATGAGGGTGTTGATAAAGGGCCGGGGGCCGACGTGAGTAGGAAGCTCGATATAGTGTTTAAGCGTTAAGGACGATACCGCTTCCGCTGACGGCAGTTGTAGATAAGGGAGCAGCGAAGCCCACAACAAAACGGCAAACGGAATAAAAACCTCAATCGCTAGATATAAGAAGACGAATCCGAGAGCCGCCCATTTCCATTTGCCGAGCGCGATTTCCCGGGGTCGATACCCTCGTCCTGTGATGACCGTGTACTTTTTCCCTTGTTTCACCAAGCGAACGTACAGAAAGGCCAGCGCGAGCCCGATTACGAGCATGATCGCGCCGTAAGCGCCGGCCATGCCATATTCGGGCAAGCCGGTCGATGGCGTCGTGGAAGTAAAAATAAGCGAACTCAAAACATGAATACGCGCCGGCAGCCCGATGATCGCCGGGACTTCGAAGACTGCAATAGCCGTCATGAACAAATAGACCATGACTGCAGCGATAGCCGGCCAGGTGATTGGAATATTGATCTTCAAAAATGTTTTAAGCTTGCTGACCCCCGAAGTATAGGCGGCCTCTTCCAAGGACGGGTCCATGGAACGGTAAGCCGCGGCCAGCATAAAAAAGGCCGCGGGTACGAAAGAGACGCCTTGAACAAATGCCATGCCGGTGATGCTGTACAAATTCAGAGGTGGATTGCTGAGAGCGAACAACTCTTGCAGCCATTTGTTGAGCAAACCTATCCGCGGGCTGAGCAGCAATATCCATGCAATGGTTCGCAGAAACACCGGGATGAGAATACCGATCGTCAGTAAAACGTAAATGGTCTTTTTGAACGGGATATCCGTTCTCATCAGGATCCAGACCAGGGGAACGGCGATCACAAGAGTGATGAAAACACTGGAAACCGCAAAGAAAAACGTGTTGAGCAAAATTTCATAGGTTTGCGGAGTGAAGTAAACGTAGGCGTAGTTTTCCAAGGTGAACGGAACATCTTCGCCCGGGAAGCCGGTGCGAAGGCTCATGAGGACGACCATCACAACCGGCAACCCGATCAGTATGCTTAAGAACCCAGCAAGACCTCCGGCGAACAGGGACACCTTCTGGGGCATGCGACGGCCGATGCCTTCCCAGACGCCCACTGCTTCGCTGTGCGATTCTACCTTCATGTCAGGCTCCCTATGCCGTTAGCGGCACGTGGACGTTTTCAATTAAACCCGAGGATCTTACCTATTTGCCGCGAGATCTTGTCGACCTTAGCGGCCTGGTCCTGTTTCATGTAGACCACCTGTTTGCCCTGCGCGAACTTGTAGGCGTCGGTTCCGGGAACGTATGCGGACGAATGACCGGTGTGCTTCTTCCAGATCTCCTGCACTTCCGGCGAGGCCATAAAAATGACAAACAGGTGACCTACGTTGGGATGCGGAGCGTTCTTCAGCACGCCCACGTGATACTCAGGCGAGATGACAGGCGAAACTTCTTCGGCGAAAGCCAGTGGCGCGCCTGATTTCTGCGATTCGTGCAGCTGGCTATCCTGCAAAGTCGCCGACACCAGCACTTCGCCTATGATCAATCGTTGGGCCATTTCTCCCGCGCGGGTCAAGAGCGGTTTTTGCGCGGACAATTTCTTCACGAAGTCCAGGGTCTTCTCTTCACCCCATGGGCCTGCGGCCAGCCGTCCAAAATGATGGGTCGAGTTAATGGCGCCGAGTTTGCCTTTCCATTTCGGATCGAGTAGATCTTCCCATTTTTTGGGCACGTCTTTGGCCGCAACCAGTTTGCTGTTGTAGGTCGGCAGGGCGAACTGATTGGCGACCGAAATGGTGCTGGTATCGTATTCAATGCGGTTTTTGTTCACGCCGGCGCTCGCGTAGTCAAAAGGTTTGTGCAACTTTCTTAGCCAGAGAGAACCGTGGTGAGCGTCGGTGACGACCATGATGTCCCATTCAGGCGGTTGTCCCGAGGCCGACATGCCGACAATTTTTGCCGTGTCCCGGGTCATATTGCCGGAAGGGTTAAAATTCAGTTTAATATTCAAACCGTACTTCTTGTTGAAACCCGCGGCAAGCGCTTGAGCGCCTTCGGGGCCCAGCGTGGAAGGACCGTAGAAATCGATGACACCTTCCTTCTTCGCACCGGCGATCAGGTCATCGATGGGCGCGGCAACGCCGGCACCTGCCCATGCAAGCATCGCCATTAACCCCAGGCAAAAACTTGACAATCTTTTGAATAAAATCTTCATCGTATTCCTCCTTTACTTAATTAGACGCTTCGCGATAGAAACTCTCGTCATAGTATTGATCCAAATCTTTCCCCATCGGGGGAGTGAGATTGAACTGGACTCGTAAATCGAGCACACATTGCAAGCCCGTTAAGTTCAGTTCGCCGCTCGCCGGTAGCTGCCGCAGTCGATTCCCAGCCGCTTTCTCATCGATTTGTTCCGCCTCGGCGACCGCCTTGATCGCTTCATCGCGATTTTTCTCTTCGTGACACCAGCGCAATGCCTGATTCCATATGCGGAGATATTTCACTAAGATTTCGCGATGCGCAATGGCCCACGCCCGATTGACGCCGAACACCCCGCCGGGATAATTCGGCAGCACCTCGCGGTGATCAGCGAACCGCACCATGTTGGCGGCAGCGGCCTTGGCGTCCCACGGAGGATTGAGGATGCCGGCGAAAGTTTCGCCTCGCGCCATCGAATCGAGGCGGTGACCCGTGGACCCTAGAGGAACAAGTTCATAGTCACCCCGGTCCATAATTAAATCGTGCTCCAGTACGATTCGACGTAACACCAGGGCGTACGCGGTATCCACCGCGTCAACGGCAAATTTTTTGCCGCGCAAATCATTCCAATTTTTAATTTCAGGCCGGACATGCATGGGGAGCAAAACACCTTGCGCGACCTGAGCGATGGCGACGATCTCCGCGCCTTCGCGTCCCGACCAGCCGAGGACGTTGTCAAACGCCGTCGAGACGATCGGCCACGAGCCTTTGCCGAGCCCGCGCATTTGGTCCGTCGAGTTGGGCGTCACCAGCACCTCTACTTCCAGGCCGGCCGCCGCGAACAGTCCTTTTGCGCGACCCACGGCAAGCGCCGCGTCGACGTTAAAGACGTTTAAGAGTATAGGGTCAGACATGAGAGATGCTCTGCTCCTTGTTTACCGGCGTTTGCATTGCCTAGGAGTTGTTTTAACAGAATGCAATCAGCCGAACACGTTCACTGAATCCTGGGTCCCGTGTATTCCAAAATATAGAGGCCGCCTGTGATTCGATCGGTCACGTAAATAAGCCCATCGGTATCGACGTAGAGGTCGTTGAACATCGGCGCCTTTTGCCCTTCGGGGGCTGGGGGAATAAAGAACCCGACTTCCTCGGGGCGATACTGGTTTCTGATATCGAAGATCCGCAGTCCGGCGTTGTAATAGGTGATGAAAATAATGTTTTCACTTTGAAACGAGCCGGGCCGATTTTCGTGCGCGTTGTGCGGCCCGAAACGCAGGCCGCGTTTGCAAAAATCGCCTTGCGGCACCGGGCAAGTGCTGACGATCACCGGATTTCGTTCTTCCCGTATGTCGATCAGCCAAACGCGCTTTTCACCTTCATTGCAGTCGTATTTCACCGACTCATCCACGGCCACGACGAGCTTTCTTCCCGGCAGCGGCAACGTCGTATGCGCGTAGCCGCCAAACGGCGGGCTCCAATCGATGTGACTGATCGTTTTCGGCTTGCTGATATCGGAGATGTCGAGAATGACCATACCCGCATCGACTAACGCAACGTAAGAACGATCGCCATGCGGAATCGCGCCGTGTACGTGGAAGTGTTCCCCTTCGAACGGCGTCCAGTCCGGTGGCGTGTCCTCGCCTTCTTGGGTCCCCGGAATCCACCATCGGCCCGCTTCCTTCGGATGGGACGGGTCGGAAAGATCGGCGATCAGATAAGCGCGCTCTTTAATGCCTGGTAACATGGCGCCGACGTGAGCGTATTTGCCGTCGGTGAACCACATGCGGTGCACGCCTTTGCCGGGCAGCTTCATATAACCAATCTCGCGCGGTTCGGTGGGATTGGCAATATTATAGACGCGAATGCCGGCTTCATTGGGCGTGCTGGCGGGGAGATTTTTATCGAAATAAGGCCGCTCTTGATTCTGAATCAAAATATCGCCGGCGATCTGCACCTTGTGCGCATGGGTATTGGCCGGATGCGGCATCTGGCGCACCACTCTCGGCTCGGCCGGATCCGATGCATCGACGATACTGAGCGCCATCGGCGAAGTTCCGAGATGGGCTACGTAGACATAGCGGCCGTTCTTGAGCAACTGCATGCCGTCGCCATGACCGTTCAAGTCGTGGTGGCCAACCAAACGTACATTCCAACTTTCACTTTTGGCCTGGATATCCTTGACGTTCATATCAAACTCGGCCTTTCATGAAAAATATTAATAGTTCAGGAATCATGCACCGCGCCTGGAACTGATATACTCCCCAAGTGGGAATGTCAACGACCTGCAGACTATTGGCCCGTACTTTTTTATATGTTAAGAGCCGCATGGTTGGATCTTTTTACCGGCTATACGAAAAGTTGCTGCAGTTCGAAGAAGGACTCGGCAACATGTAACTTCTGGCTGGAAACAAAAACAGTGCTGGATAGAGTAAGCAACAAATGAAAGCAATGGTATTCGAGGAATTCGGCGGCCCGGAAGTTTTGCATTTCGAAGAGGTTGCCGCCGCCAAACCGGCGGCGGGCGACGTCTTGGTGAAAGTTCATTCCGTGTCGGTCAATCGTACGCTGGATCTTGTCGTCCGCGCCGGCAACTATCCGGTTAAGATCCAAATGCCGCATGTTCTCGGCGTCGATCCGGCGGGTGAAGTCGTCGAAGTGGGTGACGGCGTCGATAAGTTAAAAGCGGGCGACCGGGTGGCCGTGGTTTCGTTCATGGCCTGCCGGCAATGCAGGCAATGTCTTAAAGGCGAAGAGGCCAGCTGCCTGGCCAGCCGCCACATCGGCCTTCATCGTTGGGGAGGGTATGCAGAGTATGTCGCTGTCCCAGCCGCTAATGCGTTCAAGTTACCCGTCAGTGTTTCCTATGCTCAGGGAACCGTCATCACACGTCACTTCCCCATGGCTTTTAATCAATTGACGAGCAAAGCCGACGTGAAAGCCGGCGAATGGGTGCTCGTGATGGGCGCCACCGGCGCGCTGGGCAATTGCTGCGTTCAAGTGGCCAAGATGCTGGGCGCAAAAGTGATCGCCGGTGCCGGCGCCGATGAACGGGTCGAGCTCGCGAAAAGTTATGGCGCGGATTTCGCCATCAATTACCGGAAACAGGATTTGGCCAAAGAAGTCATGGCGCTCACCGGCGACGAGGGTGTCGATGTGGTTTGCGAGAACGTCTCGGATCCGACGCTCTGGCCTGGTGCATTCAACAGCTTGGCTATCAACGGTCGCCTGGTAACCGCCGGCGCCCACGGCGGCGGTTCGGTGATATTAGATGCGAGGCGGCTCTATATGCGGCGCCTGCGCATCATTGGCGCCGCCGGTACTAATCTGTCGGACGTCAATCAAGCGCTTGACGCCGCTGCCCAGGGAAAGGTCCGCGCAATCATCAATCGCACGATGCCGTTGTGCGAAGCGGTCGAAGCGCATCGAATCGTTGAGAAAGAACAAATCCTGGGAAAAATCATTCTCGATCCGACGCAGAGCTGATATCTCATTGCTCATTCGCGTGCCCCGCGATCTTCAAGTGTAGGAAACGGTCGCGCCCGTTCCCTACTGAACCGTTGGGCGAGGAGGTGATTCAGTGGAGGCGGCAGCTCTACCGCCGTTTACAGAGCTAAATCAGCCGTGTTAAACACGGATAGCTGAACACAGGAGGTTAATCATGGCACAAATCGTTACCATCATCGGCATCACGCACAATCCATTCATGCCACGGCTCTTCCAGCAGCCGCAGCAACCGCCGGGCGCGGCAAAAGTCAAAGAGCGGATCGCCATCATGCGCCAAAAGCTCGCCGCGGCGAAGCCCGATGTGCTCATCACTATCGGCAACGATCATTTGCATCAATTCTTCATGGACAATATGCCGGCCTTCATGATCGGTAAAATGGATCAGTATGACGGAACATTTTACGATGAGATCCGCGAGTTCGGGTTGCCCAGTTGCAAGTTACCGGGAGATCCGGATGTTTCCGACGCCATCATGGATGGCGCTTTCGACCGCGGCGTCGACTTCGCCTATTCGAACGAGCTGACCATCGATCATTCGATCGTCGTGCCGATGTTATTCGTGCGGCCCGAAATGGACATCCCCATCGTGCCGATCTTGACCAATTGCATTGCCCCACCCATGCCCAGACCGAAGCGTTTCTACGAAGTCGGCAAGGCCATTCGCGCGGCGATCGACAGCCTGCCGACCCATAAACGGGTCGGCGTGCTTGTCAGCGGGCACTTGTCGCTGGAAGTCGGCGGTCCCAAGCAATTCGAGCGCAAACTGCAGGATCCGGAATTCGACGCCAACGCCGTCGGTTGGATCGAAAACGGCGATATCCAAAGCGCCGTTGACTTCTGCACGCCGGAAAGAATGCTCAGAGCCGGTAACATGACCATGGGCTATCTGAACTTTTTAATGATGATGGGGGTGGCCAACAACAGCAAACCGTCTTATGCGGAAGGTCTCGATGCCGGGTTCCCGGCAATCCCTTTCTTTAGTTGGGATTCGCAGCATTGAAACATTAGAAGCACAAAATTTAGACCGAATGAACAGGAAAACGTATCAATGGATTTGAAGATATTATCCACGGTATTTGCTTCGGTCTTCATCGCCGAATTGGGTGATAAGACCCAGCTGGCCACGATGCTGTTCGCTGCCGACAAAGACGCGAGCAAGCTGACTATCTTCATCGGGGCGGCCTTAGCGCTGACATTGACTTCGGCAATCGGTGTCGCGGCGGGATCGGTGGTGTCCCAATATATCAGCGCAAAAACCATGCAATATGTGGCCGGGATGGGTTTCGTTGGAATCGGGCTTTGGACTTTATTCAAAGCGTAAGAGAGGGATCATTATGAGCAAGTACCTAATGAACAAACTCATTCATCACGTCAACATGAACGAGGCGGCGGAAGACGAGTACGCCGGCAACCCACGGGCATTTGTCGATAAGTGGGAGAAAACTCAAAAACTAAAATTCACCCCCGAAGAGCGCGAGGCGGTGGCAACTAAGGATTACGGCAAGCTCTACGCCCTCGGCGCGCATCCGTTTACGCTCTGGAGCTTCACCGAAGCGGTGTGGAGCCACGAAAAACCCAGAGAAGAACTTGTGGCCGACTACAAGGAAAAAGCCGCCAAAGTGGGTTACCCGGATTTCAAAACATGACTAGACCCATCGTCATCGAATGGAATTGCTCCTAACCGAGGTTGAATCATGAACGAAAGCACTCCGGTCTGGTCATGAACTCGCGCATATTTCTCGAACGCATCGCGAGCTAAATCCTCGTTACCTGGCGGCGCGGATCGCCCAGTTGCCCGATTGACTTCCGCCGGTCCAAACACCGCGGATCGCGTTCTGCACAGCGGCTTCGAATAGGTCGGTAAAACGCAATTCTTGACGTTGCGGAAAGTCGGCGGACCAGCTGCCGCTGTATTGGACCTTCTGTGCTTCGGGTTGAGCGCGCCAGACCCCATTCCAGCCGGTGGAAAACTTATCCGCCGACCACGTGCCGCGTAAAACGGGTTTACCGCTGCCGTCGTGCAACGTCCACGTTCCGGAGACCGATTTGGCCGATGAGTCCGGTTCCACCGACCAAGTGCCTTCGTATGTGGAGCCGTTGTTGGCTCGCGCGCTCCAAGTCGAAGCGAAAAGGGGTTGCTCCTTGAAAGCCTCTTTCATTGGTTCGTTCAATATTACATCCGATGCGCGCACCCATCCGATTGAGCCTTGCTGCGTGCTGACCAAGTACCAGGTCTGGCTTCCCACCGCTTCGGCGACCGGGGTGAGCGTGTCGTTCTTCTGCAACGTGGCGACGCGAGGCGACTCGATATCGTGCTGCGAGTACAGATAAACGCTCGATTCGCGCACAGTAAGCACGGGTACCGTATCCGCTGCCGGGCTGAACGATGGGCGGAAAGAGAACAGCAGAAATATTGGCAATAACAAGGGCAGCTGGGCCAAAGAAAAATGCTTCATTGGGATTCTCCGAAGCAAGGATTTAATATTTTATTAACAATTCTTAAAGCGCCTTATCCATTTTGATTGGCGCTTGACGAAAAAGATAGTGCTAATTTGGGAGGTCAAATGGCGGCACCGGATGAAAGCTTAAGGTCATCAGGCGAGGTCGCACTGGAGCCGGCGCTGCCGATTTCGACGGCAGTTTAAAATAGCGCCTGATCGTTCACGTAGCTCCATGAAATCTTTACCGGCATGGATGCGCCAGCCAATGTAATTCTTGTTTTGCCAAGAATTGGACGCTGCGTCCGTGGGCATCGCTGGCGACCCGCGGAAGTTCGTCTGTGGAGAGCCGCTAGAAATCCGCGATTTTCAACTGCAGTATACCGGAGAGGTCGTCGTAAGAATTCCCCGACGATATGCCATCGCGCTGGCGGTTGTAATTGAGATTGAAGGAAAGCGTATCGTTGCGCCCCAGAAACTTCCCGAGTTTCCAGTCGACGATGGCTCTTGTGCCAAGAGTTCTGACGTCGCTTAGACCATAGTTATTGAAGGTTCGGGTAAACGAGGTGCCGCCCATGAATCTGAGCTCGTTTTTAAAGGGAGTGTAAACAAAAGAGAATTCCGTTGTTGGAATTTCAGTTCGCATACCGGTGTTTGCGTCCCACTCTTCTTTGATGCCAAAACTGGGACCAAACGATAAAACATTAAACGGACGGTAAAAACCCGACAAAGTATTCGTGATTACCGTCAGATCTTGATTCAGGCGGGGGCCTTGTTCCACAAGCCCGTAGCTCGATGCAAAAGTTCCTCCCCACAGCGATCGATTTAACTTAATCGCCGTCGCTGCCGCCTTGGTTACGCGGAGGCGATTAAAGTCGATGAGCTCTTCCCAGGATTCACCGACAGTTCCTCGAATATTGAACGGACCTAAATTGTACTCGCCCCAAAAGTGGCCTTCGTCGCGTGCCTGCCCGATCGTAGCATCCGCCGTCGAGACAAACCCCTTCTCGATGGATTTTAAATTGGCTCCATACCTGAAGCCTTGCCATCGACTGCTGATGCCGACCCGCATTATCTTTGGCCAATCCGGACAGTTGCAATCGTTTATTAAAGAATCGCGTGGGCTGTAGGTTAGTTCACCCTCGCCCGTCAGACTGCTGCCGCCAAACGAAGTCGTTCCCAATAAATTCACGTAACGTCGCAGTTTTACTTCCTGCAAGCCGGGTTCAGTATTGGCGGCTTGTTCACGCTTTTCCAGATAGGAGGCCTTCAGTTGCAAGAGCCGTGGTCCGAAATTTACGGAAAAGCTATTTTGGACCGGTTTAACAAAATTTTGCAGACCCTCCAGGTGTTCGAAACTTCGCGACGAGATGCTTGCAAAAGTCCGGCGGGGTTCGGCCGTTTCAGCGGAGATTGGCGGCACTTCTGTTGAGATCGTTGCGCACGAAATGGAAAGGAAAAGCAATATTGCTAAGAGATAATACTTGCTCACTGTGGCACTCAAAGGCAAATCTTAGCACATCATGAGGGAGGATCAAAATATTTATCATTGCTCCTATTATACATTTATGGAGGTGGGAACGTAGGCATTATGCCATTGCTTTGTTGTTGCGGGCTTTGGAGGATACTAGCGGCTTGCGCAGGTGAACTTCATCACCAGCATTTAAGAGGAGATAGCGAATAGGAGCCATGAAATGAAATACGCCGGACTCGGCAGACCAAAGCATATGGCCGGCATGAGCTTTTAGCTAATCTCTATCGCCTACCATCGTTCCTCGGCAGCGGCGTGTGCCGCAGAAGCACGCGTGCGCTCGTTTTGCCGCCCGCGTGTGCGGCTCGCCGAGTTGTAAATTGTAGTCGTACGTGAGTTCCTCTCCAGGGTGAATCTCGCGGCGGGCATCGATGAAAATACGGACGCCTTCCTCCTCGATTTCGCAATTGGGCGTGCAAGAGTGATTGATCCAACGCGCCGAGTTGCCTTGCTGGGTGCCGTCGATAACCAGATTGTTATC
>WHTF01000120.1 GCA_009379725.1 Deltaproteobacteria bacterium | reverse complement strand
GGTGGCCTCGCGCGTCGCCGATAAGAGCTTCTTGTCGGGACATCCGCGCGACGTGTTCAATGCGGCGACTCTGGGCGGCGCACAGATGCTCGGACGCGACGACCTGGGAAAGCTGCAAAAAGGGGCTCAAGCCGACATCGCTATCGTTAATCTCCGCGACATCGCCTTTGGCGCCGTGCGCGATCCGATCCGATCGCTCATGGAAAATGCCGTAAGCCGCGACGTGCGCACGGTCATCGTCGACGGCGAAACGCTGGTCGACAATTACAAGTATCTTCGCGTCAACGAAGAAGAACTGCTCGACAAAGTCCAAGCCAAAGGGGATCAAGTCTGGGACAGCGTGCCGAAGTGGCACTGGACGGGAAAAAATATCGATGAAGTCGTGCCGCCCTCGTTCAGGATGAGATGAACCCACTGAGACGGTGATATTTTACGTGCCTTTTAATTCATCCTGATTGTAGAGGCAGGCATGGCAAGATGGAAAATTGGCAATGGAGTGCTTTCACTATTGCTCGACTTTTTGCTAGTCCTTCTAGCCTTTTTACCAAGCCCCGAATCTCCTTAGAACCTTTTTGCCAGAAGCCGAAGATGTAACTTTAGCTAGAGTAAAAGCGCGAGTGGCTGTTAGAATCTAGGCCAAAATAGATTCAGAAACTCAACCAGCTTCGGATCGATGACTCGATAGTGAATGAGGAGTTTTCCCGAGCGATACAAGTAGCTGGGTGAAGACGGATTGTAAAAACTTGGGACTCGACCTGCCAACTGCGGGTTGTTAACAATGGCAGCCAAAACCTCTTCCAGACTTTTTAGATCGCGAGCACTGACGGATTTTTCAAACGAGGCTAACTCCTCTAGGAATTTTTGCGTGAAGTTATAATCAGCCACGCAAAACGCCCTTCGTTCGAGCAGCCGTAAGAATCCTTTCCACCGTCGGAGATCCCGAAAACTTGATTACCTTTCCGTCTTTAGAATCTTTCAAAGACTGCTCCATCGCCCTTAACGCTTCGGGATCCTGCCAAAGACGAGCTACTGCTTTTAGGGTTTGCAGTTCTTCAAAGTTGACAAGCGCCGCTTTTGGCACCCCTCGCTTTGTGATGATCACCTGATCGCCGTCCCCAACTTCTTCCACCAGGTTTAAAAACTTCTGCCGCGCTTCACTTGTGGTCAGATATCGATCCATAAGTCACCTCTCTTACAGAAAAGTGTACAGATCTTTGTTAGATATGGCAAGCTGGACTAGTTGCGCGATGTGGAGCTGATTTAAAGTAGCTTTTGTAGTCTGGCTATCAAGCCGCGAATCTCCTCAAAACCTTTTTGCCAAAACGCCGCTTCATGAATGTTCACGCCCAACGGCTTTAGCAATGCCTCCGGGCTGTCCGATCCGCCGGCTTCAAGCAGGGTAAGATATTTGGGCACGAAGCTTTTGCCTTCATCCTTGTACATTCGGTAGAGCGCAAGTACGAGAAGCTGGCCAAACACGTAGCTGTAGCAGTAAAAGCGAGAATGGATGAAGTGGGGGATGTAAGACCAACCCCACCGGTAGCCGTCCGGCATATCAACGGTATCGCCATAGTATTTACCGTTGGCATCGAGCCAAAGGTTGCCCAGAGTTTCGGGAGTAAGCCGCTTCTCCTTTCGCGCCGAGAAGGCGAGTTCCTCAAAGCGCGTGAGCACGTTTTGGCGAAATACGGTAGCGAAGATATCTTCGAGCTTGCCGGCGAGCAGAGCGATCTGGACTTGCGGATCGGTTTGCTGCGCGAGCAGGTGATCAAAAACCAACATCTCGCCGAAAACCGATGCGGTCTCGGCGGTGGTGAGCGGCGTGTCGTAGTTGAACAAGTTTTGCTTCCGGCTCAAACAACCGTGCAGGCCGTGGCCCAACTCGTGAGCGACCGTCATCACATCTCGCAAATGGTCGTTGTAGTTGCACAAGATATACGGATGGAGTTCCGGCGAGGGCGAAGCGCAAAAGGCGCCGCCGCGCTTGCCTTTGCGGATCTCCGCGTCGATCCATTTGTTGGCGAAAAACTCGGCAGCGATCCGGCGAAAAGCAGGCGTGAAAGCCTCGAAAGCATCGAGTATGACCTGCTGCGCTTGATCAAATGGGAAGGGTCTGGCCTCTTTGCCGACCGGCGCGTACTGATCGTGTAAAGCGAGACGCGGTAACTCGAGTAGTTTGGCCTTGAGATTGAAGTACTCGTGCGCCAAACCGTAGTTTGTTTCCGTTACCGCCATCATCTTATTGACTGCTTCGCTATCAATTTCATTAGAGAGATGGCGCTGGACCATGGGATGGGGATAATGGCGCAAACGATCCATGGTCAGATGGTCTTGAATGAGAGCGTCGTAAATAAAAGTCAGAGTCTGGCCATGTTGGGAAAGCCCTTGATAGAGGGTCTCCAATGCTCTTTGCCGCAGCGCGGAATCGGGTTCATGGAGGAGAGAGAGAATTTGACTTAAATTCAATTCCTCAGTTTTACCCTCCCGTTCCACGAAAAAGGTCAAAGACGAGGTGATTTCAGAAAAAAGCCTGCCGAAAGCGTTGCGCCCGCTGTTGTCTTTTTCGTTGATTATTTTCTCTTCGGGCTCTGAAAGCGTGTGTGGTCGAAAACGGCGTAGACTCTTTAAATAATGGCGATAATTTGCCAGCGCTGGTTCTTCGATCAATCGCTCGGCGGTTTTATCGTCGATCTTAAGCCACTCGAGTTCAAAAAAGAGCAGCAGGTTTCTGATCTCAGTCATTCTTTGTTCTACCTTCTGCTCCAGATCCTGATAGTCAGGCCGGGACGTATCGGCAGCGTAAAGGAGGCCGGAGTAACTGCCGGCGCGGTTCAGGGATTCGTGAATGATTTCTAATTCCTGAAGTGCCTGAAAAAGTATTTTCGCCGTCAGGTTTTCGGGTTGCTCGATACGACTACGAAATTGACCGGCAAACGCTTCGGCGCGTGCGCGACATTCATTCAGTGTTGCTTCGATTCGTGGGTCGTCGTAGGAGGAGAAAAGATCGGTTAAGTCCCAGCTAATGCCTTCGGCGCTATTCGTAGCCATCAAAATCTCCCTTTTTCTCGAATTGCCGCTTCCACAATACCTCTTGTGCGGATTCACTTAGACGACGAGTTAGTTTACTCTCGCCATCTAAGGTTGGCGCGTGTACGGCTGTTGTACTCTCTGCCTACTAAAGATATAGCACAAGCAACCAATCGCAGAGAGAGGAGAGACGTTGTGTCGGAATTAACAGAACTTAGGAAAAAACTGGCGATGTCGTCGCGGATGCTTTTCAACGCGGAGTTGGTGGATTATAGCGGCCACATCAGCGCCCGAATACCCGGTACCGATCACTTTTTCATTCTGCCCCATCCGGTCAGCCGCGCGATCGTCGTTGCCGAGGATCTCGTGGTTGCCGACTTAGATGGAAATTTGATTGAAGGAAAATACCGCGCCCCATCGGAAGTCTTTATGCACTCACGCGCGTTTAAGGCGCGCAGCGATATTCAGAGCGTCGCTCATCTTCACAATCACATGATTGCCACGCTCAGTATGGTGGACAAGCCGTTTTATCCCGCTTCTTCCAATCCGGGCGCATTTTTTGGTCCCGGTGCGTTACCCGTATACATGGATCCGGCGTTGATCCACACCATTGAACAAGGCGACGCCGTGGCCCAAAAGCTTGGCAAAGGCGATGCGGTGATGCTGCGCGGTCATGGCTCTATGGTTGTCGGGCAGTCTATCGAATGGGTCTTTGCCGCGTGTGTCGACCTGGAAGAGGCTGCCTCACGGTATTACAAAGCGTCTTTGTTAGGACCCGTTCGGGTCTATAACGAGGATGAGACCCAGCGAGTCATGAAAGGTCGTCGCAAAGATTCGGTGGTCCAGAAAATCTGGGATCACAACGCTGCCAAAACAAAACTTGCTGGTCTGATGGACGGGATTTAAAGGTCTACCGGATCCCATTCTTTTGATAAGCGGAACTGCCAGCTGTTCTGGCCGTGCCGCACGAGCACATTGATTAACTCTCTGGAGTCGGTTGATCTCAAAGGGTTAAAACCTTAACACAGCTTTTGGGCGGCTTCCCTCGTCTATGCTGGAGCTTGAATCTTCGGCAAAGAGAGTTGCAACCCAAAAAATCGTGTGATAAAAGTTGCGATTCAAATCTAGCCAGGAGTGTTTCCGCAAATGTACGATGATTTTTTAGCCAGGATACTTGAGCCCGATATCTTTCTGCCGTCGCAATTTTATGGGACTGGAGGATTATCCCGCCAGCTCGAGGGGGAGAAGCGTTTAATGATCGCTATTTTGAAGGACGCTGTTGAGTGTCTGGATAAGTATCGGGACGCCAGGACTACTTCAGGACAGAGTCATTATCAAAATGCTTTGGAATGGGTTGAAGATAACAGTACCGACTGGCTCTTCTCGTTTAACAATATCTGCGATCTCCTGGGATTCGATCCAAACTATCTCCGCGCGGTTTTACTCAAAAAAGAAGGCAAGTCCGAAAAACCGGCGCATGGTAAAATTCTCTCTTTTCCTACGCTGGCCGAGCAGGCATAGGTTCACCGTCTGCGAGATCGTAGAATTTTCAGCTCGTCTTTTATGGTTTGTCCCCGCGGAGAGTTTTCGCCGAGAATTTTGATCGCTTTTTCGAACTCCGAAATCGCCCGTTCGTCTTCGTCTTGCAGCATGGAAGAGCGGGCCCTATAGTAATAGGCGTCGCCGAGCCGGTCGAGCTTGGCATAGATTAAGGCGAGCCGGGCAGGCGGCTTATCCCATAGAGGCGAAAGTCGGTGCGCATTTAGATACGCACCGGCCGCCGTCCGCAAATCGTTCTCTTTTTCAAGCAATTCTCCCAGATAGAGATAATTAAGGGGTTCTTTAGGGTCCATCGCGACGGCGCGATCAAATGAAGCTCGAGCCGTGCTGAAATCTCCCGAGGTTGTGTAAAGCCGACCCAAATCGCGATATAAAGCGGGATCTTCAGGATTCAAGGTTTTCGCCTTCTGGTAATTTTTTCGCGCTTGGGACAACTGGCCTTTATAATGTTGTGCGAAAGCCAGAAGGTGAAGTGCTTCGCCGTTCTCCGGATTTTGCGCGACGATCTTCTCATATTCTTCAATGACCTTGTCGGTCTCCTGCCGTTCCAAGCGAAGGATCATCTGCATCTTTTTGAGCTCGTCAGGACCGTCGGATTTGATTTCAAGCTCCCCCAGAGAGCGGATGACCAACTGCACGTTGGCGACGCGCTCCTGGGTTACCGGGTGAGTCATCATGTAGGCGGGCAGGTCTATAGGATTTAGAGCGCGTTCCTCATTCAGAGTTTTCAAAAATCCCAATGAGCCGGCAGGGTTGTAGCCCGCCGACGCCATGTAACGCACGCCTAAAGTATCGGCTTCCATCTCCAATTGACGGCTGTAGGCGATTTGGCGGGTAGCGGAGACGGCCTGCCCGACCGCGCCCGCGGCTTGTGCGCCGGCGCCGCTACGAGCCAGTAACAGCATACCCACCAAACTGAGCAGTGAAATCGCATCGGGGCCGGAGTGGCGCGCCATGTGTCGCCCTTTGATGTGAATTATTTCATGTCCCATGACTCCGGCGATTTCGGATGTGCTTTTCGCCCTCTCGATCAGGCCTGTGTAAAAGAAAATAGACCCGCCGGGCACCGCAAAGGCGTTCAGCTGCGAATCTGCGACCACGAAAAATCGGTAATCAAAAGGCTGAGGCCCCATGACGGAGAGAATCCGCTGGCCGATCCGCACAATATACCTTTCAATTTCAGGATTATTTACGTATTGGAAATGTTTTTTTGCTTCACGGCGAAACTCCCGGCTTATCCGAGTCTCTTCGTCTTCGCTCGGCGGGTCGAGACTCGGAAGGGGCGACCGATACGAAGCGCAACTACTGGTCAAGAGGCAAGCTAAGAGCAACCACGATGAACATTTGTGCCACTTGCGAAAAGGCCTGTGGGGATAAGTCACCCAAAGATTATAGTGACCGAGCAATGGTCGTTCAATAGAGTCTTCCATTATTCGACCGGTAGCGGTTGACGGTTCATGGCTTAGCCCATATTCTTGCGTGATCCACATCTCGAGGTGATCTAATGACGAGCAAATTCGAAGTTCCGGTAGATAAGTTGTCCTGGCGTTGCGACCTGTCATTCTTGCCGTTCACTTGCACGGCGGACATGACCCCGCTGGAGGATTTCATCGGTCAGGATCGAGCGATTCGCGCAATTCAATTTGGTCTGGGCGTTAACAAACCGGGCTTCAATATTTTCGTTACCGGGCTTACCGGCACCGGTAAAACCAGTATCATTAAAGCTTTTCTAAAGAAGACTACCGCGGAGCGCTTTTCGCCCGATGCCGACACACCCTTGCCCGCAGACTGGTGCTACGTTTACAATTTTAGCGATGCGGACCGCCCGCACATTATAAAAGTTCCGCGTGGCCAAGGCAGGATTCTCAGATCGGACATGGAGCAGCTGATCCAATATCTTCAACGCGAAGGCAAAAGAATGTTTGAAAGCGAAGATTTCGCGCGCCACCGCCAGGGTATGATCGAGGAGTTGCAAAAGAAGCAACAGGGAATGATGGAAGCCCTGATGGCCGAGGCGAGCGACAACGGCTTTTCCTTGCGCATGACTCCGTCCGGCATCGTGCTGCTTCCAACCAAGGATGGCAAACCGATGCAAGAAGCCGACTATCTCGCTTTGTCACCGGCGGACAAAAAAAGCCTGGATGATAAGCGCGGCGAGATCGAAAAGAAAGTCGAAGAAACGTTGCGCGAAGGCAAGAAACTCGAGCGCGAGATCACCGAAAGACTCGAAGAGTTAGAAAAACAAGCAGGCGAATACCTTGTCAGGATACCGCTAACGGATCTACGGGAGAAATACCGCGACCATGCCAAAATTTTAAGCTATCTCGACGGGGTACGCGACCATATCGTAAAAAATTTGCACCGTTTCAAAGGAATGGAGGCTGGGCCGGGTCCAGCTCAGATGGTGCCGTTGCAAATGCAGATCGGGGAGCCGCCAGCGGACCCTTTTCAGGTGTACCGGGTAAACGTCTTTGTCGACAACAGTAGCACCCAAGGTCCGCCGATCATCGTCGAAACCAATCCCAGCTACCACAATCTCTTCGGCGTCGTCGAAAAAAAGCCCATTATCGGCGGCTATGTAACCGATTTCACGCTCATCAAAGCCGGCTCCATTAGTAAGGCGAACGGCGGCTATCTCGTGCTCTATGATCGCGATGTTTTGGCCAACGCGGGTGTGTGGGAAGCATTGCAGCGGGTCATCAAAAATCGCGAGTTGAGGATCGAAGAGCCGGCAGCATTCTTTGGCTGGGCGCCGCCGCAGGGCCTCCGACCCGAACCGGTCCCTACCGATACCAAAGTCATCATGATCGGTGACCCACAGCTTTACCGCGCGCTGGCCACCCTGGACCCGGACTTCCGTGAAACGTTTAAAGTGAAGGCGGATTTTGACTTTCAAATCGATCGATCGCAAGAAAACATCACCGCTTTCGCCTGCTTTATAAGCGACTACTGCAATCGGGAAGGCTTGCGCCATTTCGATGCCAGCGGGGTGGCGCGCGTCATCGAACAATGCGCCAGAATGGTGCAAGACCAGGACAAGCTCTCCACCCGTTTCAGCGATATGGTCGACTTACTTATTGAGGCGGAATACTGGGCCCGCAAAGAAAACGCCGAGTTGGTATCGGGAAAGCACGTCGAGCACGCCATTGTCGAGAAAACGTTTCGCTTGAATCTAATCGAAAAACGGCTGCAGGAATTGATCACCGACGGCACCATCCTGGTTGACGTCGAGGGCGCGGTGGTCGGACAAATCAATGGCTTGGCGGTTTACCAAATGGGTGATTTTAGTTTCGGTAAGCCATCGCGCATCACCGCCAAGACTTTCATGGGGCGCGGCGGCGTTGTCAGTATCGAACGGGAATCGAAGCTTAGCGGCAAGAGCCACGATAAGGGGGTATTGATCTTGAGTGGTTATTTGGGCGGCAAGTATGCTCAAGAAAGACCGCTATCGCTTTCAACCAGCGTCTGTTTCGAACAGTCCTATGACGGCGTCGACGGTGACAGCGCTTCTTCAACCGAGATCTATGCGATTCTTTCCAGTCTCTCCGGCGTACCCCTTAAACAGAGTTTTGCCGTCACCGGCTCGGTCAATCAAAATGGCGAAATTCAGGCGATTGGCGGGATCAATCAGAAGATCGAAGGCTTTTACGACGTTTGCCGAATTAAAGGTCTGACCGGCGATCAGGGCGTGCTCATGCCGCAATCGAATTTGCGCAACTTGATGTTGCGCTCCGATGTGGTCAGAGCCGTAGAAGAGGAGAAATTTCATATCTATGCGGTGGCTTCGATCGACGAGGGCATCGAGGTTTTAACCGGAGTTGCCGCGGGTGCGCGCAACGCGGAGGGCAAGTTTCCCGATGGTTCGATCAATGCACTCGTGGAAAACAAGCTATTGCAGTACTCGGAGCGGCAGAAACAAATCAGTCGGGCGGCCATTCGCAACGAAGTTTCCGCGGTAAAAGACATTTAGCCGCCGACAAAAAGCTTAGGCAGATGATCCCGCCGCCGGCTGTTTGCCTGTATCGTGAAGCCTACCGTAACGTGTTATCTTCTCGACGTGGTTGATTTGTGCGACAAAATCGCCTTGGTAACCGGCGGCAGTGGCGGGCTCGGCTGTTCTTTGGCGCGTGCGTTTGCGCGGCAGGGATACCGGGTCGTCATAACCGCGCGCAACGGCGAAAAATTACAGGCGGCGGCCAAAGCTATCGGCGATAATGCTGCGCCGGTGCTCGCGTTACCCTGCGACATCAGACAAAAAGATCAGGTCAACTCTTTGGCCAAGGAAGTCGGCGCGCGGTTGGGAACTGTCCAGGTTCTCATCAACAATGCCGGCATTGCGCGGGCGGTAAGCTTCCTGGAGATGCCGGACAGCCTGTGGGACGACACATTGCGAACAAACCTCACCGGCGCTTATTACTGCTGCAAGGTTTTTCTGCCGGGAATGACCAACTCCGGCTGGGGCCGAATCATCAACATCGCCTCCACGACGGCTAAAGTAGGCTATTCTCATGTTTCCGCTTATGCCAGCTCTAAACATGGTCTGCTGGGCCTCACTCGTTCTTTGGCATTGGAAACCGCTCGTTTAGGTGTCACGGTGAACGCCATTTGCCCCGGCTATATCGATGACGAGCGTACTCGCGAGAACGCGCGCCGGATGGCGGAGAAAACCGGCAAGCCGATAGAAGAGATTTTGGCTCTTTTTGCCGGCAGCGCGCCGCAGAACCGGTTGATCCAAACCGACGAAGTCGCTTCGCTGGCGCTGATGCTGGCGTCTGATAAAGCCGGCGGTATCACCGGGCAAGCGATCAACGTTGACGGCGGCGCGGTAATGGTGTGAAGAAGATTGGGATAATCGAGAATTAGAGTGATGGCGCATCGGCAGAACCGAGGCGAGTTCATCACCCTATGCTCCTGCTAAGTAGGACTTCGTCATGTCGTATTTAAGTTTTATCTACGAGCTCGCTGATGGCATCGCGACGATACGGTTCAATGATCCCGCTCGCCTCAATGCATTGACCTTCGAAACTTACGCTGAGTTGCAAAACGTTTTCGCCGAGTGCGCCCGCAACGATGAGGTCAAGGTTGTAGTCCTCACCGGTACCGGCAAGGGCTTCTGTTCGGGTGGCAGCGTGCACGAGATTATCGGCAAACTGGTTAATATGGACGCTGAAGAGCAACATCGCTTCACGCGGCTCACCTGTGATGTCGTTAAAAACATGCGCGGCTTAAAGAAACCCATCATTGCGGCCGTCAATGGAATCGCCGCCGGAGCGGGCGCGATGCTGGCGCTGGCAAGTGATATTCGGTTACTTTCCGAGCGGGCAAAGTTTGCGTTTCTTTTTGTCAAAGTGGGTCTCTCCGGTGCCGACATGGGCGCGTTGTATCTGTTACCCAAAATTATCGGTCAGGGCAGGGCGGCGGAACTGGTGTTCACGGGCGACACCATCGACGCGCAGGAGTGCTTGCGCATCGGTTTGGCCAACCGAATTGTCGAACATGAAAAGCTGCTGGACGAAGCATACAACCTGGCGCGCATGTTCAAGAACGGACCGCTCTATGCTTTGGGAGTAACCAAAGACTTACTCGATCGCGAGGCGGACATGGATTTGCAACAAGCCCTGGAGTTGGAGGCCGCAGCACAAGCCGGTTGTATGCAAACAACGGATTTTCAAGAAGGCTATCGCGCGTTTGTCGAGAAGCGGCCGCCGAAATTCAATCGATCGTAGCTACCTCGATGCTGCCTTTCTGCGACCAAGACCAGTCGGATCTGCGCGTTCAGGTGCGCGCCTGGGCGGAAAAGTGGCTTTTCGATCGGAGTGACGAAGATATTGACCAACGCGCTCGCCGGCTTGTGCGGCAGCTCGGTCAGGAATCGTTTCTCAATTATGTCATAGCGAAGGACTACGGCGGCGCGCGCAGCCAAGTGCAGGCGCGGGATCTGTGCATCCTGCGCGAAGAGCTGGCGCGAGGTGACGCGCTGGCGGACGCAATGTTCGCCATGCAGGCGTTGGGCAGCTACCCGCTAACGCGGGCGGGGAACGATGAGCAGAAAAGCCGCTACTTGCCCGTGATTGCTCGCGGCAACTGCATTGCCGCCTTTGCGCTAACCGAGGCCGAAGCGGGTTCGGATGTCGCGTCACTCGCAACGCGGGCAATCAGGCACGGCAACGGATTCCGACTTACGGGAATCAAGCGCTTTATATCGAATTCAGGAATCGCCGATAGCTATATCGTCTTCGCATCGACGAATCCGGATCTGCGTGGCAGAGGAATCAGCGCCTTCATTGTGGATGCCACTACACCGGGATTGATCGTCAAGGAAAAAACCGCACTGCTGTCGCCGCATCCGGTCGGCGTTATTAGCTTGGATAACTGCAATGTTCATGAAGACACGTTGATCGGCAAAGAGGGGCAAGGGTTGCAGATTGCTTTTCAAACACTGGATCTGCTGCGCTGTACGGTGGGCGCGGCAGCGGTAGGCTTGGCTCAGCGAGCTTTGGAAGAAGCGATTCAATACGGCAAACAGCGGCGCCAGTTCGGCCGGGCGATCGCTGAATTTCAGGGAAATGCCTTCAAGCTAGCGGAAATGGCGACTGATTTGGAGGCGGCGCGATTACTCGTCTATCAAGCGGCCTGGGCGCGCGACTGTGGCGATGACAATGCCAAGCAGAAATCATCGATGGCCAAACTTTACGCCACCGAAGCGGCGCAGCGAATCGTTGACCAGGCGCTACAGATTCACGGCGCCAACGGTTTGATTGCCGGCTGTATCACCGAGCGACTTTACCGCGATGTGCGCGCATTGAGAATTTATGAGGGTACATCAGAGATTCAGAAATTGATCATTGCCAGGGAATTGCTGAAATAGGCACAGGCAACAACTTGAACCGTTCGAACGGCTTGAACGATTTGAACCTGTGTTCGGCAGGGTTCATTTGCTCAATCCATTCAACACATTCAGTAAAATCATTACCGCACATTGTAAAAGTTGGAGGAAGAATGGATTTTGAGCTTTCGGAAGAGTTAATGGCTGTTCGTGAGGGCGGCCAATGCGATTGTGCGTTCAGAACATCTGCCCGCGGAAAATCCCTCTTCAAGGCATCTCTGGAGGCCAGCAAGCGCGCTGCCGCGCCGGTAACTTG
>WHTF01000011.1 GCA_009379725.1 Deltaproteobacteria bacterium | reverse complement strand
GGGCATACGTCCCGTTAGATCCTGAGTATCCGACCAAGCGCGTCGCGATGATGGTGGAGGATAGTGCGGTGCCGGTGATCGTGACTCGAGCAAGTTTATTGAAGGAGTTGCCTGAAAACGATGCATGTGTTGTCTGCATGGACCGAGATTGGGCTGCCATCTCGCGCGGAGACGAAAAAAACTTAACGCTGCTAGTGAGGCCAGATGATCTCGCCTACGTAATTTATACTTCCGGGTCGACAGGCCGCCCCAAGGGGGTGGAGATCACCCACGAAGCTTTGAGCAATTTCCTTGCGTCAATGGCGCGTGAACCGGGGATCGAAGGAAGAGACGAATTGCTTTTGGTGACGCCGATATCTTTTGATATTTCTATATTGGAAATGTTGCTCCCTTTGACAGTTGGAGCGCGGGTGGTCGTACTCCCTAGGGAAGTGGCAGTGGATGGGCGGTTATTAAGGGAGCGCCTTGATGGGAGCAATGCGACCATTATGCAGGCAACACCGATGACCTGGCGTATGCTCTTAGAAGCAGGCTGGCAAGGAAAATCGGGACTTCGAATACTCTGTGGTGGGGAAGCTCTGTCCAGGGATCTTGCCAAAACGCTGCTCACTAAAGGAGCATCCGTTTTTAATTTGTATGGACCGACAGAAACGACAGTTTGGTCGATGGTGTGGAAGGTTACGGCTGGGGGACCGGTTGTCATTGGGCATCCTATAGCCAAGACGCAAATTTATATTCTCGATACAAATTTACAGTTTGTTCCATTCGGCGTCGAAGGGGATCTCTATATTGGCGGAATCGGTGTGGCGCGGGGTTATAGGGGAAACCCGACATTGACCCATGAAAAGTTTATCGGCGATCCTTTTAACCGTAAGCCATTGGCGCGGTTGTTTAAGACTGGTGACCGAGCACGATTCCTATCGGATGGTAGCATCGAGCACCTTGGCCGGAGCGACTTTCAGGTAAAAGTGCGCGGCAATCGGGTGGAGATCGGGGAAATCGAATCGGTTTTGGCCGAACACCCTTCGGTAAGACAGTGCATCGTGGTAACCAAAGAAGACTCCACAGGAGAAATACACTTAGTCGCCTGCGTTGTTCCAGCCCAAAACAAAACGATAACACAAAACGAACTTCAAGGATATTTAAAGGAAAGATTGCCAAACTACATGGTACCGGCGGGTATTATTGCGCTGAACTCATTGCCACTTACACCGAACGGCAAAATCAATCGTGATGGAATTCCTTTTCCGAACCTGCAGCTAAACGGCGCGGATAGTCGAGTATTACCGCGTAATAGCATGGAATTGCAGCTGGTAAAGATTTGGCAAGAACTTCTAGAAGTGCAGACGGTCGGTATCCGCGATAATTTTTTTGACTTAGGGGGACATTCTCTACTGGCGATTCGGTTGATCGCTCAAATCGAAAACCTTACAGGCAAAAATATTCCTGCGGCAACACTTTTCAGAGCGCCAACCACCGAACTGTTGAGTGCCTATCTACAGGAGGAAGATCAGTCGAAGGCTTGGTTGAACCTCATACCGATTCAAACGAGTGGCTCCAATCTTCCGTTATTTTTGATTCATGGGGAAAGCATCAACTTGTTCTTGAGTGGTCATCTGGGCAAGGACCGACCGCTATTTTCGCTGGAGCATCAAAGCCAAGACGGTAATAAAGCTTTCTATACAAAAGTCGAAACCATCGCGGCGCACTATCTCAAGGAAATCCGATCGGTTCAACCTGAGGGCCCATACCTGCTGGCTGGCTATTCGTTTGGTGGGGTGGTTGCGTTCGAGATAGCCCAACAATTACAAAGAGAAAAACAAGAAGTAGCACTGTTAGCCCTACGCGACACGATGGGTGTAAATGGTCAACAAAATTCGATCGCTTCGATGTTGTGGAATGCTAGCGGAGCAAAAAAATTTTCGGGTGTTTTCGGCGCGTGCCTGCGCCGTCGCGAAAGACGCGCGACCCATGGCGCTAATGAAATATCCTTTCATTCGCTTGCCGGTCTTAGAAATTTTTCGACATATGTTCTGAAGCGATGTTCCAAGAAAATCAGGAGAGCGATGAAGACGGTCCTCTGTTTCGGGTACGTGAAAATGGGGTATTCGATTCCGCCGACGCTTCGCAGCACCTACATTTTTAACGTTTATCTTAAGGCTGCACGAAAATATGTGCCACTACCGTATCCGGGCCGGGTCATTTATTTCAAATCAGCGCTGAACTTATCCGATTCGCTGTTAAGTTGGAGGGACCTCGTAAATGGGGGGTTACAAGTTTACGACATTCCAGGCGATCATTCATACATCAAAAAAGGCCCTTACGTTGATGCGTGGGCGTCGATTCTAAAAAAGGAATTGGATGAGGCACAAAGACATCTCTTCAGACCTAGTCACCATAATCTGTCACGTTTCCTAACCCACGGTCAAAAACTACATCGAGTGGTTGCATTCCCCACCACGGAAAAAAACTTCGGGCCGACCTAGGCGCCGCTCTCACGGGGCTTGAGGTCTTTTTGTCGCCGGGATGTCGGAAGAGAGAGCTCCGCGGCTCCCCTGCACGCTGGACATGTGGTCATTTCATCAGCCCCGACACGGAAGGCACATCGGCCGGATCTCACATGTATACGCTCAGATCTTTGAAAAGGGGGAGGTGACCCTTAAGCAGATCCAGCCGGAGGCGGTCGCCGATGTTTGCGCTGCGAGTGCGGCGTTCAGGCCAGAGTGATCCTTAGAAGCGTAGCCGGGTCAGAATCCATAAAATCAAGGTTTGTTGATGAAAGGCCTTGTTCGTGATACACAAAACAACGATGGATGACAGCGAGCCAGCGGAACCTCCGAACTGGAATCTGATTTTTTCTATTAAGTTGCCGCAGATTCTTGTCTACACCCAAAGCTGTTTTCGTACGCAAACCGGTGTCCATAGCGTTTTCTGCCCAGACGCTTTAGACAGTCACATGCGTCCCTGCGCGAATACTCACATTTAACTATGGATTTGGTTGCGGTAGTCGTCTGCATATTCTTCTCCGCGCTCTTTTCGGGTATCGAGATCGCTTTTTTTTCGCTTAGCGAGATGAAGCTTCGTGCGTTGGCAGAGGCGGGAGATGGAAAAGCGACGATGGCGTACCACCTGCGCTCAAATCCGCAGCGCCTCCTGTCAACGATTCTGATCGGGAACAATCTGGCTAACATTGCCGCCGCATCTCTTGCTACCGTCATTTCCTTGCGTCTGTTCGGTTCCCATGGTGTGGCCGTTGCCACGGCGCTGTTAACTCTTCTCGTCTTGATTTTCGGAGAGATCGTTCCGAAGACTCTGGCAGCGAAGCACGCCCTTAGCGTTGTGCAGTGGGTGGCGTATCCGATCTACTGGTTTGAGAAGCTTCTTTCCCCCATTCTGCTTATCATCGAGCCTCTGATCGCGAAGTTTACCGGTGGCCGTGGGCTGGCGGTACCGTTTGCCACCGCCGAAGAACTTAAAATGGCGCTGGAGGAGGGCGGGAAAACAGGCGTGCTCCAAACCGATGAAGTCACAATGATCAAAAACGTATTTCTGTTAAACGACATCACCGCCGAAGATGCCATGACGCCGCGCACCTACATGTTCGCCCTAGACGGAACTCTCACTATCGAGGCCGCCAAAGATCAGCTGTATAAATCGTCCCACTCACGAATCCCGATCATTGAGCGAAACCCCGACAATATTATAGGTATCCTCTATAAAATTACTGCGCTCAAGGAACTGGCAGAGGGCAATGGCAAAGTGAGACTTGCGGAAATCGCTAGTCCGCCGCTCTTTGTTCCCACTGGAAAGCCGGCTGACGAGCTCATGAAGCAATTTCAACAGGAGAAGCGCCATATGGCGATCGTCGTTAACGAGTTTGGCGAAGTCGCAGGATTGGTGACGCTGGAGGATCTGCTGGAGGAGGTTGTCGGCGAAATTATGGACGAAACCGACATCACGGAGGAATTGATCAAGCGCATCGGGAAAAATCAGATTTTGGTTCACGGCCGCACAGAAGTCCGGCGCATCAATGATTTTCTTAAAGTGGATTTGGGCAATGACGCGAACACAGTGAGCGGTTTGATTCAGGATCATCTGGGCCGAATCCCCGCTGTCGGGGAAGACATTAAAATCGATGGCTGCCGCTTGCTCGTCTATGAAGCCGATGCGAAGTCAATTAAGCGCGTCCAGATCTTTAAAGAGGAAATGAGTTCTTAGGTCTTCCATCAAGTAGGGATAAGGATAATAGCTCAAGTAGGGTAAGGGGCTTTTGGATCTAAACAGAACGAGGGCAGAATCTTTCTTCCTGTGAGATGATGCCCAAGGCTGTTATCACAGATCAGGCCGCACCTTTTATGACAATTCTGCCACGCCTTGCGGCGCGCCTTCAAGATTTCGTGTTCTCGGTGAGTCACACCACCGGAAAGGTCGGACCCCAAAGCTATAAGGAAGCGGCCGCGCCATAGCGCTCCTGCGCTGTGAATCGAAACATTCCACCGGCTGACGCCTTCTGATTCGAGCGACGACTTCGCCTCTATCCGGCGAAGGCTTCGGCGTTGGCGGCCCGTATAACGCCCGCTCCGCCATACAGAATCACCGCTGCCCATCCGTGTGAAACCAAACTGTTTCCGCGTCAACTTTTTTGCCGCTGTCCTGCTTTCACCTTTTTGCTCCGGTTGATGTCAACCGAAATCGACTGTTTCGTGCATGTGAGAACCGCGGATTTACGATATGGCTGTGGGTAACGAGCACGATTACGGCAAGGCAGAAATTACCCATTTAATTGAGTAACTCATTCAGGCCGTTCTCAGGCTTCCATTTGCCGCGTAACGTTTTCCGCGCTATTGATTCGAAAGTTCGACGGAAACAAAGCATCGGGATGAACGCAAGCATCAATTACTTACTCCTCACTACGGCTCTACTGGGAACTTTCTTCTCCGGCACCGCCACGAGGATCGTCAGCATCTCAATGCCGACAATCGCCAATAGCCTGGCGACAGACCTGCTCGGCGTTTCCTGGGCGCTGCTCTCGTATCAGCTTTCGAATATCGGATTGTCCATCATTTTTGGCCGTGTTTCCGATCTTTGGGGCCGCGAGAAGATTTTCGCGCTGGGCTTCTTGGTGTTCACCGTAAGTTCTTTGTTGTGCGGGCTCTCTCAGACGCTCGTTCAACTCATTGTCTTTCGTTTCATGCAGGGCGTCGGCGGTGCGATGCTGCAGTCTTCCAGCCGCGCTCTGGCCGCTGAATCGGTTCCCGAAAATCTCGCCGGCAGGGCGCAGGGCTATATGACTACCGCGCACCACGTGGGATTTATCATTGGCCCGAGTATCGGCGGCTTGATGATCGATTATCTGAGCTGGCGCTGGAGTTTTTTCTTTTTGGTGCCGATTGGAATCTGCGGGGCGCTTTTGACCTTGTTAAGTCTCCGGAGCCGTCCACGGGCGTCGCCGCGCCGCCCGGTTTCCATTGATTATGCCGGCGCGGCTTTATTGTTTGCCACGACCAGTGCTTTGGTGATGTCTTTAGATCGGCGTACGCACCAAATGATCGGTGAAAACTCCAAGACGGCATTGGCGGTTTTGTTCTTGATCTGCCTTGCCGGATTAATCTTTCATGAAACCAGAACCAGGACTCCGATTCTAAATTTGACGCTGTTTAAAATCCGTAGGTTCAGCATGAGCGTCGTCAGTTTACTGGTCATTGCGATCTGTTATGCTCTGACCGGGTTTCTCCTGCCTTTTTACCTGCAAGACGTGCTCGGTCTAACGCCCACCCATGTCGGCGTTATTTTCATGGCACCTTCCTTTCTTACCGTAGCTCTTGCGCCCTTGAGCGGTTATCTCGCCGACCACCTGGGGCCGCGCATGCCGGCGAGCCTAGGGGTCGCGTTCATGATCGTCTCTCTCGGCATCGGCGGTTTTTTGCGCGTCGATTCACACTGGATTCTACCAACGCTGCTGATCGTCGTGGGGGCGATCACCAATGGCATCTTCAATCCCGCCAATTCAATGGCGATGATCAGTATGATGCCGGCTCAGCACCGGGGCTTCGCGTCGGCTGTGAATCACGTAACGTTCGGTCTGGGTAACGTGCTCGGCGTCGCCTTGAGCAGCCTGCTGATGTCCGTCACTTTCGAACATTATACCGGCATATCCGGGACAGCTCTCACAACTGCAAATCCATCCGCTTTCGTCGCGGCGCTGAATACCACTTTTATGGCTGCTGCCGCATTGAGTCTGGTTGCGCTGGCGACCTCCATCATGGGAAGCGGGCGAAAATCTTCACTTCCTTTTCCCTAAGATTCCCTGCACAGGCGCCAAAACCTGCGATTAAGAAAGGTTAGGAGGCTTATCGTTAAATTTCCCAACAACACAACCCGCCGGTATATGGTTTTGAGACCTATAACAGCACGCAGCTTTACGACCTTGATCGAGATCGATGAGAGAATTCGGTAACGATGCGCTCGTGAAGGTCAAAAAGATTGATCTCGCGAGTGCCGACTGAATCGATTTGGCCTACGGCTACACTGGAAATGGGCGTAAGTAAGACCGGCAGGAGGCTGTCGCTTTCTTTCGGCACATGGGATCTAGATGACAGGAGACGGCGTCTTGTTGTATAAGCCTCTTCCCGGATCTGTCGGATCGTAAATAGAGTAATGGTTAAGGAGGGGGTCGTCGCAACGGCGAAGCGCTCGCAAAAGGCGAGCTAAATGTTCACGCGACGCTGACGATTCCCAAGGGCAAATTTCATCCCCGTTTCGCCAACGTTCCTGACTTGGACTCGCTTGCCAAGAACGACAAGGAACGGAAACTGGTCACTTTGTTCCGGGCTTTTCTCTATCCGCGTTGGCCTTATGTTCTGCCTCCGGGCACACCACCCGCGACTGTGAAGATCTTGCGTGAAGCGATGGCCAACGCCTTTAACGATCCAGGGTTTCGCCCGGAGTTTAAAAAGCTCATGGGCAGCGAACCCTCCCCCTGACCGGTGACGAGGTGGAGGGCTCC
Organism: Deltaproteobacteria bacterium; assembly: GCA_009379725.1. Classification (GTDB taxonomy): domain Bacteria; phylum Desulfobacterota; class Binatia; order UBA9968; family UBA9968; genus WHTF01. The sequence goes on along the minus strand of WHTF01000011.1, from coordinate 60,868 downwards.
ATTAGAGAGCTGCCTCGCGACCCGGAAGTCGTTGGATTCTACAAAAAGATGGCCGAACATGGCCCGCTGCCTCCGCGTTAGATCGGCAAACTGGCATCGGCCAGATTGCGATCGCCGCGATTGGACCGGTGATAGACGGGTGATAGACGATAGTTAGCAACCCTGCCAAACTGCGCATGCGCTATTGTACCGGCTCGTGAAAATTCGAATCGTCAGGTTACTGCGCCGGGTTACTTAGTTATTTGTTTGATCTTTTTAATCAGCTCTTCAAACGAGGAATTAACCACGACGCGATTAAATTGCGACCGATAATTATTGACCAGGCTGATGTTTTCTGCGACGACGTCGTAAATCCTCCACTTGCCGCCCACAGTGTGGAGCTTGTAATCTACTGAATAGGATTGTCCGTTCTTGCCGATCACTCTCGTATTGACTTCGGCGTAACCTTGGTCGATTGTTTCACCGATGTAGTCGACCTGCTGCCCTTCGTAAAGATCTATTTTATCAGCATAAGTTGTTTCCAGAAGCTCGGTGAAAACGGTTACGAATTCCTTTTGCTGCGCTGGACTGATACGGCGCCAATGCGATCCGAGAGAACGCTTGGCCATTTCCGCGAAGTCGAACAGAGGAAAAACGATCTCTCGCAATTGATTGATAACTTGAGCTTTCTGTTTGCTGTTTGCGAGGTCCGCGTTCTTGAGGATTTTGACGCCTTGATCGATAGCTGTTCGTATTTCCTCGGTGGGGGCACCGGCACGGAGTGGCAATGCTCCACCCAGCAGAAGAAATGCCACCAGTAACAATCGCAATAATATTTTCATCTGTGTTTGCATAATGGTTTAATCGCCTTCCACGGCCGATTCCTAAGTAAAGCAAAGTCGCCGGAAATGCTCAACCTGTGACCTTATCATGTCCGATGAAAATACGATGTCTGACTCCTGACACCGCCCGCAGCACATCTTCGGCAGTCACGATGATCCGGAACACACCCGCGTGGAGCTGTGTCAGACCACTTAAGGTTCGGTTGTGAATAGCAGTAGTGCGTTGTTGGTTGCTAGAGCCGGGCTTAGTAAAGGTGATAATTCACAAAAGCTGAAGGGGTCTTGCGGAGCAAACCTCAATTGTCGCATCTAGCTCCCGCATGTTGAGCCAGAAGCGCGCAGATCGATTTGCCGCGGTCGGCGGGAATCTTAAGGTTTGCTTCTAAAAGCGGCACCCAATCAGTGAGTGCCGCATGCGCTTTAAGGCTCCGATCGATCCGTAAAAGCCACAAATCTTCGCGAAACAACTCTGGGCTGTCGTAGGCGCGGACTATAGCCATGTCCAATACCGACCGTTCTCGCTGAGGTTGTGGCTGCAAATAGGACGTGGGGAAGATATTAGCTGTGGGTCTTGCGCTTTGTTTTCGGCGTCTCTCATTCACGAATTCCTCGTGAACGTTGGAGGCAAACGCGATCACACAGGCGAGAGCTAGTGGGAAGAGACACCATATTATCAGGTTTGCTAGAAGATTCAGGTTCATCGGGCTTTCTATCGATCTCGTAACATGCGAGACGCCGGGAAGCATTAATCAAGGTGCCGCAACTTAATTGGCAAGCGGACTTTATCTCTATACCCTCGCGTGACTGGTTAAGAAATAATGGCGGCCGAATATACCGCACTCATCGGCTGTGTCAAGGGTCGTGAAATCACTAGCGGGTAGGTGCCCTTCCCGCGGATTACTGCAACAGAAAAGTTTAATCAAGTTGGTAGATTCTGAGGGCCGGATGATTTATCCGTGTGGCGTCCCAGTCCTTCTGACCAGCGATCTCCACGCTTCGCGCGTTGAAGTTGCCGTTGGTCAGCATCTTAATTAGATCAGTTACCCTCCCGAGCTCCAATACCATTTTAGACTCAACGAAGATCAGGCGCTTAGTATCGCCCTTGTGCCGGCTTTCGTTGTATTCCATATAAGTGACTAGATAAATCATCTTTCCGCATAGGACCGATATTCAGGTTGCGCGTCGCGTTACTCGAAGTTCACTTCTGATAGCGGCTCCGGTGTCGAAGCCTGTGTATCAATTTTCTGTCACGGTGTATTAAACGTCCTGATTTGATGCCGCAACAAACCTCTACTAAATATTAAACCTCTCGTTTTTTTAGGTGAGGGCGCAAAAATCAAGCCAGTAGTGGTCGGGTTGTGGTGGTTTGTGCTAAGTCCCTAGAAATATAGAGATTGGGGTAGGCTGATGCGCTAATCGCCGTTATCAAGAGAGGCGAAAAATGTTCAATCTTACGGTGTTTTCTTCGAACTTAAGTGACGGCTGTAGGATCACGTCTCCTGACATTGCTTGGGAATGACTACAGTTGGTCGTGGACGGCGTTGCGCTCTCTTATTTCGTTTGGAGACTTACTTATGGGTGGGACTCAATAACGGGGAGCTTGGCGCGGTGCGGCGAGATTCCGATGGTCGCGCTGGTTAGGACAAATAGGTTCGCCTAGGTTCGCCGATCCTAAAGCAGCGAAAAGGCGACGGCGTGATCGATGAGTCCCGACAATTCCGTGTCATGGGTCGGAAGTAGCGCGGTTCGATTCAAGGATTAGCGCATTCGCTGCACCGCGATTTATTTTCTGCTATAAAATGCCAATGGATGCCCTGCAGGCAACTCTTTGGGTCTACGCGGCCGCATTGCGGCGGTCGTGGAAATGTCTCCTTAAAAATTGGGTCGTTAGCTGTGCACCATGGGCCTATGCGACTCTGCTATCGATCGTCGCGACAGTGGTTGTCTCTTTGGGGATCCTCGGTGGTTTGCTTCTCGGCCTAGCAAGCCAGGCTTGCATCAGTTCAGGACTCTATCTGATCAAAAACATCGTTGATAGCGGCCGCGCCGATTTTAACGATTTTATAAAGGGCTTCACCGTTTATTTTTGGGAATTGTTACGTATCGCGTTTATATTATGGATTCCGATGAGGCTCTTGGCGATGGTTCTTGCCTCGGTTCCCAATGGAGGCCTGATTCTCACCTTGATTCAGATTGCAGTTTATATTCTGCTCAATCCTGTTCCTGAGCTCATTTATCAGACCCGTTCGTCCGGCCTAGAGCTTATTAGTGACAGTTATAACTTCATCGTCGAGAATTGGCTCGAGTGGCTGTTGCCAAACTTCATTATAACGCTGGCGGGATATTCCATTCTGCAAATTCTTAGCGTCATTACCACGGGGCTGCCGGGGCTGTTGCAACTATTCGTCCTTGCCGTCGGAATGGGACTGTGCCTGACCTATTTTATGATCTTCCGGGGGTTTCTTTTTGCCGAGCTGTACGGTACCACCCGCCGCAGCCGAGCCTATCGTTACAAGGCGCAAAAATGATTGCCGGAGAAGGGGCCGCAGAGTGATTTGCTTGACCTGCATAGGTTCTTATGGTGTCTTGGTACGAACCGGCGGTTGAAGATGCTCATCTTTCTTGTTGTCTAAGGTTGCCTCGATTCAAGGTAAAGGATTGCGTAAGCCTCTGCTCGCGGCGATTCGCGCTGTGCGCCTGGATAGTCAATTAAGCTGGGCAAAGATGTTCTGACGCTATCTTTAAAAAGGTTTGCAAAAGTAGATGAAAATTACTTCTATCAAAGGGTTTTCGGACATTTTCCCAGGCGAAGTTGAGACCTGGCAATGGGTCGAGCAGAAGGTACGTGAAATCTTCACGTTCTACAATTTTGCCGAAATCCGAATTCCAATCGTTGAAAAAACCGAGCTGTTCAGCCGTTCACTTGGCGAGACAACGGACATTGTAGAGAAAGAGATGTATACCTTCGCCGATCAGGATGCTAAAGGCACGCTTTTGACGTTGCGTCCAGAGGGTACCGCGGGTGTCGTACGAGCCTACGTCGAATCCGAGATGTTCAAGATCGAAGCGGTACGGAAACTCTACTACCTGGGACCAATGTTCCGGCGGGAGCGGCCTCAGAAAGGTAGGTTGCGCCAGTTCCACCAGATCGGCGCCGAGGCGCTCGGACGCAGTGATGCTTTCATTGATGTTGAAGTTTTGCTGCTCCTCAGTGACTTTTTTTCTTCCGTTGGTTTGGAGGGGGCCGAATTGCAGCTTAACTCGCTCGGTTGCGAGCAGTGCCGTCCAAAGTATCGCGAGCGTCTGCTGGATTTCCTTAAAGATCATGACGTGGGGCTGTGTGGCAATTGCCGCCGCCGCATGGATCGAAATCCGCTGCGGGTCTTGGATTGCAAGGAGCCCGGCTGCGGCGAGGAGACAAAAAATGCTCCTTCGATTCTCGACTCGTTGTGCGATCCTTGCCGTGAGCATTTCGATCTTGTGCAGCGTCTGCTCTGGCAGGCCGATGTGCGTTACGATTTGAATTCCCGCATGGTGCGCGGCTTGGATTATTATTGCCGCACAACATTCGAGTGGAAAAGCAGCCAGCTGGGCTCGCAAAGCGCTATTGCTGCCGGGGGTCGTTACGACGGCTTAGTGCAGGAGCTTGGGGGGCCAGCGATTGCCGGCGTCGGCTTTGCCATGGGAATCGAACGCTTGATCATGTTACTGCGCATGAAAGAGAATCATGCGCCAGCGGGTCCATTGGTTTATGTGGCTTGGGTTAGCGAAAAAGCACGCGGTTGGGCATTCCCGGTCGTACACAGGCTGCGCCGTCAAGGTGTGCTGGTGGAAATGGAAGGCGAAGCTAGAAGCCTGAAGAGTCAGATGAGGCGCGCCGATAAGCTCAGGGCACCGTTGGTGCTGATTCTTGGCGACGATGAGCTTGATAAAGGAATAGCTCTGCTACGCGATATGACGAACAAACAGCAAGAAGAGATAAGCTTAGAAAAGGTAGAGGAAGTATTGATGTTGAGGAAGGCGAACTAACTGGCTATGGAGAGAGTTTTTAGCGATCAGCTTGGCGGCTGGAAGCGCAGCTGCTATTGCGGCGAACCGCGTTCGGATGCTGTCGGTCGGGAACTGATACTTACCGGATGGGTACATACACGACGTGACCATGGCGGGTTGATCTTCGTTGACTTACGAGATCGAAGCGGCATTGCGCAGATCGTTTTCAATCCGGAAGTCGATGCCGAGGCGCACGAAAAAGCAAAGCAGCTCCGGTCCGAAGATGTGATGGCCGTTCGAGGGGTGCTCTCAAGGCGACCGCCGGAGACGCTTAATCCCGATCTGGCGACTGGTGAAGTCGAGTTGATGGGCAACGAGTTGCGGCTGCTCAATGCTTCCCATGTGCCGCCTTTTCTGATCGAAAATGAAACCGATGCAAACGAGAATACTCGGTTGAAATACCGTTATCTGGATTTACGCAGGCCGCGCAGTCTGAGCCACTTGTTACTGCGTTATCGCATGACCAAGTTGATAAGAGACCATCTAGACGGGAGGGGATTTATCGAGGTAGAGACTCCTATACTAACCAAGAGCACTCCGGAAGGGGCGCGCGACTACCTTGTGCCGAGCCGTATTTATCACGGTAAGTTTTATGCCTTGCCGCAGTCACCGCAGTTATTCAAACAGATTCTCATGGTTGGCGGACTGGATCGCTACTTCCAAATCGTTAAGTGCTTTAGGGACGAAGATCTGCGCGCCGATCGGCAACCCGAGTTCACCCAACTCGACATGGAGATGTCTTTTGCTCAGCCCGATGATGTCGTCGATGTGGTCGAGGGGTTAATCGCTGCTCTTTTCAAAGAATTGAAAGGCATCGAGCTCAAGCGGCCCTTTCAGAGCGTGACGTGGGAAGAGGCGATGAACCGTTTCGGCTCGGATAAGCCCGACCTGCGCTTCGGGTTGGAGTTAAAGGATTTTACCGAAGCGCTGCGTAATTCTCAGTTCAAGGTATTCTCGACGGTTATTCAGAAGGGCGGCGTGGTCAAAGGGATCTGTATCCCCAAAGGTGATGAGCTGTCACGCAAAGACTTGGATGACATGACTCCTTTCGTTGCGACATTCGGCGCAAAAGGGGTGGCGTGGACTAAAATCACTGCAGAAGGCTGGCAGTCGCCCATCGCTAAGTTTCTCTCGGAAGCGGAACGAACGGAGATCGAGAAGATCGCCGGCGCTCATGTCGGCGATGTGGTCTTGTTTTCAGCCGACACGACAGAAGTAGTTCACGAGGCTCTCGGCCATTTGCGCTTGCATCTCGGCGAAAAGCTCGGCCTCATTCCAGAAAACGCGTACGCGCTGGTTTGGATAATGGATTTTCCGCTGATGGAATATGACGCCGAGGAAAAGCGCTATGTCGCCATGCATCACCCATTTACCGCGCCGCGCGACGAGGATCTGTCGTTGCTCGACACCGAACCCGCGAAAGTGCGGTCGAAAGCCTATGACCTGGCGCTCAATGGGACTGAGGTCGGCGGCGGTAGCATTCGTATTCATCAGGTCGAGTTACAAAGGAAGATCCTTGCACTGATGGGAATCGGCACTGAAGAGGCTGAGGCCAAGTTTGGGTTTTTTCTTGAAGCACTGGGCTTCGGGGCGCCGCCGCACGGGGGTATCGCGTTCGGTATCGACCGTTTGGCAATGCTTTTCAGCGGCGCCAAATCGCTGCGCGACGTAATCGCTTTTCCGAAGAGCCAGCGAGCGGTCTGTTTGCTCACCGATGCGCCCTCGACGGTTGACGCCAGCCAACTTCGCGAATTGGGTATTCGGAATAAGGTGGCTGAGTGATGAGAGGATGCTGGTGATTGCATCAACATCAAAACAACTGTAATGGTCTGGATCTAATCTCTTTCAAACGGAATAACTATGTTAAAAATGATTGCGCTTGCTCTGATGGTTTGTGCCGGCTGCAGTTTTGGGTCGGGCAACCTGCAGAGTAAGTATTCCACCGATTTAGAATCTCGTCGGATCAGACGTATTGCCGTGCTTCCACCTGAAACGCATGCGCCGGCAGCCACAAAGACGCCATCTTTGGAACGACCTTTGACGGAGGCGCCGTCTAGCCAGAAGGATGCTCCCGAGACTCTGGCCAAACAGATATATTCGACAATGGCTTCTCTCCCTAACTGGCAAATTGTTGCCGACACCGAAGTTCAAGAAGTAGACCGAATGCGCCCCTTCCCCAATAGCGCGGCGCGTCTGAGAGAAATCGGCGAGATGGTCTTTGCCGACGCCGTGATGGTCGGACGGATACAACGGTTTCGTGAGCGCGTCGGTGATGATTGGGGCGTCAAGAGCCCCGCTTCGGTGGCGTTTGTCCTGGATCTTGTCGACGTGCGGCGGGGCGATGTGATTTGGTCGGCACGATTCGATGAAACGCAGAAGGCGTTGAGTGAAAACATTTTAGCTATCGGCGATATCAGCCAGCGCGGTGTCAGGTGGCTCAGTGCCGAACAACTCACTCGCGACGGCGTGAAAAAAGCCGTTGATCAGTTACATCAAATTTTGACGCGTGCGCCGTCATCGTAAGATTTCACGCCCTGCGATCGCTCCCGCTAAGTCTCTAATCGCGCATCGACTTCGAAAGGCATTTTCAACCGCTCGCTGATCTGCTTTCCCAGTTCCTTCAATCTTCGCCGGCTACCTCGATCCAAAAGTACAGTTTCACCGTTAACTAGGTATAGGCGTAGCGATGGAACTGGAAACTGTTGTGCGGCCGACGATCCAGCCACGGCAAAACCGTTATATACCTGGTCGACGCCGAGATTGATTTGTTCAATTTCAGAGTAGCTCGCCGAAAGGCGCGATCGATTGAAAAGACTTTGGCTGGTAAGAGTGATTGTTTTTTGATTGTGGTGGAATACGATCGCTCTCTTCAGCGTGAGCAGGTAACAAGCGATGCCGAAAAGAATCAGATTCATCAACGGAAAATACCAGAGCGAAGCCGCCGGGCCGACAAAACCGCGCAGTCGAACAGCCTCAATAATTGGCACTGAAACGAAGAGTAAAAGCACGGCAATGCTTAAACAAAGGTAGGCGGGAAATCTTGGCCCGTGCCATATCAGTCTTAAAGTCTGAATGTTGTTTTCCGCAATTCGGAACCCGAGACGGTTTCCAATCGCATCGAAGTTCGCCGGATTACCTTGCATGCTAAAACGGGATCTAGAGATGCCCAGGATGGCTCACTGGACATTTCAATGTTTGTTTTTCTGGTCGCGGTAGAATTCTCTGAAGCGAAAGTCCTTCAGAGTAATGAGGTTTTGATAAGAACCGAAGCGTTCCGAGGGATTGTTCACTTGATCGAGCGGATCGGTGGAATCCTCCTCAGATTCGAACACTCTTATGTCTCTGTATGTTGTTGACCGTTCGGCCGGAATGCGCCCCATTTCCCTAATCAAACCGCGGAATTGCGACGGTTTCATCAGTTGTCCATAACCAGCGCCCGCGGCCGTCGAAATGCTTTCATTGATGAGAGTGCCGCCAAAATCATTCGCGCCCGCCAACAGCGCAATCTGCGACAGCTTAGGCCCTTCTTTGACCCATGAAACTTGCAAGTTCGGTATCCAGTTATTGAGCATCAAACGAGATACAGCGTACATTTTCATGGCTTCAGCGCCGCTAGCGCCTTGGCGAAGTCCGGCGATTTTGTTCTTGTGGAACATCGGCGCTTCTTCATAGACAAAACTCAGCGGCACGAATTCCGTGATGCCGCCGGTCCGTTTCTGTATGTCGCGGAGGATACCGATATGCACGGCTTTGTGGTGCGACGTTTCGATATGACCGTACATAATCGTCGAGGTAGTTGGGATTCCCACTTCATGAGCGGTTTGAATCAGCTCAATCCACTGTGCCGTGCTGATGCGGCCGGGCGAGATGTGCTGACGAACGTCGTCAACCAAGATTTCTGCGGAGGTGCCGGGCAAGCTGCCAACCCCTGCCTCTTTCAATGCTTTGAGATAGTCACGGATACTGAGATTGGAAAGCGTCGAGCCGTACAACACCTCCTCGGGAGAAAAGCCATGGATATGCAAAGTGGGCAGTGCCTCTTTAAGCGTCCGACAAAGCTTGATGTAGTGCCAGCCGTCCATGCCCGGCGCTAACCCGGCCTGTACACAAATTTCGGTGGCGCCTAGTTTCCTCGCTTCTTCGCCGCGTCGAATGATCTCCTCAATCGGAAGGAAATATCCTTCTTCCGCCAAATGACCGCGGCTAAAAGCGCAGAAACCGCAAGCTTTGACGCAAACATTGGTAAAGTTAATGTTTCGATTGACAACGTATGTCGCTATATTACCAACGGTTTTATCGCGAAGATGATTCGCCGCTAGAATTGTCGCAATGAGATCCGTGCCCTCGGCCTCGAACAGTTGAGTCGCTTCCTCAATCGTCAGATCCGAGCCCGAGAGTGCACGATCCAGTATGTGTCCAATGACCGGTGTAACGGTAGAAAGAATCCGGTCAAAAGATTCTTGCAGATGGACAAAATTCATGAGCCGACTCTAGCCTTTCACTTTCTTAAACACAAACATTCGGTCGGCGCGTGGAGTTATTTGGCAAGCCAGTAGCGGGCAAATTCGCCGAGGAAACTAAGACTCGAAAAGTCGCGCATGCGGTCCAGGTAAACCTTGCCGTTCAGATGGTCCCATTCATGTTGAATCACACGAGCGTGAAAGCCGACGGCGACAAATTCCACCTGCGCGCCATGGCGGTCGAGCGCCTGAACTTTCACAGTCTTGTAGCGCGGTACTTTGCCTCTCATGTCGGGAATACTGAGGCAACCCTCCCAATCCTCTTCAAACTCCTCGGTGAGCGGCGTGATCTTTGGATTGACAAGGACGGTGAGAGGCACTTTAGGCTTTTCGGGGTAGCGTGGATTGTCGGCTACTTCGAGCACGGTAATCTGCTTGGACACATGCACCTGATCGGCAGCTAGACCGACGCCGTCGTATTCCATCATGGTCTCGATCATGTCATCGATAAATTGACGCATCCTATCGGACCGGAGTTCTTGATCTGATAGGGGTTCGGCGAGCTTTCGCAGGACAGGATGGCCGAGGCGCGCTATTTTGAGGATCGACATGATCGTTAGTTAAAGACACTCTTAGCATACGTTCGGGCGGTGCGGAAGATATCCGCCAAGCCGAAGGTGGACTCAAGCACCCAAACTTGACATAGAAGACCTAAGGAGTCTATATTTAATTCGTACCATGAAAAAGGCTAGAACAAAGAGTGAACGCAGCTCTCTGATGAATGTAGGTCGCCGCGTAGACTATGCGGTTCGGGCGCTGTCCTATCTTGCCGGCCAGCCTTCCGGTACAATTGTCAGCCGGGCAGACATAGAAAAGAGCCAAGTCATCCCATCGTTCTATCTTTCAAAGATCATGAAGGATTTGGTGGCTGGCGGGTTAGTCCATTCCCACATCGGTTCGAAGGGCGGTTTTACTTTAGCCAAGGCGCCGAGCACGATCAGTATTAAAGATGTTTATGAGAGTGTGGAGCGACCCTTAGTGCTGATGGAATGTTTAGAGAAGGGAGTCGAATATTGCTCGTTCTGTTCGGTCTGTTCGCAAAAATCCATATGGGAAGAGGCGCAGACGATGTTGGCCAATTTTCTTGCCGGCGTGTCGATTCGCGATATCGCGGACCGATATGGGCTCAAAGAACGGTTGGGTAAGGCGCCGATGCGGGAGGTTGGTTGATGGATAGTTTTCGGGAAGGAATCTCAATGCTACAAATTAAGAATTTAAGGGCTAAAATCGGAGGGCAGGAGATTTTGCGAGGTATTGATCTCAGCATTCGTGCCGGTGAGGTCCACGCAATTATGGGACCGAACGGCTCAGGCAAGAGCACCTTGGCTCATGTTCTTTCCGGACGCGAAAGCTACGAAGTAACCGGCGGTGAGATTCTTTACGAGGGAAAAAACTTGCTGGCAATGACGCCGGAGGAGAGAGCCCGCGAAGGAATGTTCCTTGCCTTTCAATATCCTGTGGAGATTCCCGGCGTCAGTACCACCTATTTCTTAAAAGCCGCTTTGAATGCAGTGCGCAAGCATCGCGGATTGGAAGAGTTGGACGCGATGGAGTTTCTTTCTTTGATCAAAGAAAGGATGAAGCTGGTGGAAATGGAGCAAAGCCTGCTCAACCGGCCTCTGAACGAAGGCTTCTCCGGCGGCGAGAAGAAGCGCAACGAAATTCTGCAAATGGCGGTCTTAAATCCTAAACTGGCAGTTCTTGACGAAACCGATTCCGGCCTTGATATCGACGCCCTGCGGATCGTCGCCGGCGGCGTCAATGCGCTGCGGCAAAAAGACCGCGCGATGATTGTGATCACGCATTATCAGCGATTGTTGAATTACATCGTGCCCGATTTTATCCACGTGCTTTACGACGGCCGCATCGTCAAATCCGGGAGTAAAGAGTTGGCCCTGGAGCTGGAAGTGAAAGGCTACGACTGGATTAAAGACGAAGTGGCTGCCGTGCAATAATTTATCGGAACCCTATCAAATGAAAAGTTCCCAAAGCAAAGAGCGCTTTCTGTCCGCCTTTGAGCGTTTTCAGAAGGGATTTGCGGCCTCACCTGACTGGTTGCGTGATTTACGTCGCGCGGGAATTGCCTGTTTTGATGAATTAGGATTTCCGACAACACGCGATGAGGAGTGGCGCTTTACGAATGTCGAACCTATTGTGTCCACGAGTTTCGAGTCTGCTAACGGCGCAGGCAAGATATTGCGACCCGAGGATTTATACTCACGGTCCTTTATTGATTCGGCGTATAACCGCATCGTTTTTGTAAACGGCATCTTCTGCCCCGAGCACTCTTCGGTTCGCGGGCTTCCGTCGAACGTACGGGTGGAAAACCTTTCTGCCGCATTGACGACAGATGATGGAGTCATCGAACCCTATCTGTCGCGCGATACCCGTTACCGGCAAGAGGCTTTCGTGGCGCTTAATACGGCTTTTACCGAGGAAGGCGCTTTTGTCCTCGTTCCCAGAGGCGTCGTGGTTACGGAGCCCATTTATCTTGTTTTCGCCTCATACGGAAATGGCTTTCCGGTCATGTCGCACCCGCGAAATTTGGTTATTTGCGAAGCGGGAAGCCAAGCGCGGATTGTCGAAAGCTACGTCGGGTTTGGCGAGCAGCCTTATCTGACTAACGTGGTCACTAAAGTTGTCGGCGAAGAAGGCGCAATCATTGATTATTACCGGGTGCAACGCGAGGCGAGCAAGGGGTATCATGTCGGCGCGTTATCGGCTCGCATGAGCCGAAACTGCAGTTTTACGGCTCATTCGGTGACCCTCAGCGGTTCTTTAATCCGAAATGACATTCATGCACTGCTCGATGGCGAGGGCGCAACGTGCGTGTTGAACGGTCTTTATCTTCTCGACGGCAAACAACATGTGGATAATCATACCGAAATCGACCATGCGAAGCCGCGAGCGACCAGCCAGGAACTCTATAAAGGCATTCTCAGCGGAACGTCGCACGCAGTGTTCAATGGAAAGATTCTTGTGCAAAAAGACGCGCAGAAAAGTGATGCTCGGCAGACCAATAAAAATTTGCTACTCTCTGAAAATGCAGTGGTTAATACTAAGCCGCAGTTAGAGATTCACGCCGATGATGTGAAATGCAGCCATGGCTCGACGATCGGACAGTTGGACACGGACGCGCTTTTTTATCTCAGGTCGCGTGGACTTGATGCGGCCGATGCCCAGAGCCTGTTGAGCTATGCCTTTGCCAGTGATCTAGTCGGCCGGATGCGCATCGCGCCATTGCGGGCACGTCTGGATGATTATTTACTGACGAGTTTTAGACGGAGTCAATCTTAACGATCCATCGATAAAATAATGAAAGCTTTTCAGAAAAAACAATTACCGCATTCCGGAGATGGAATCTTCGACGTCGAAAAAATCCGGCAAGATTTTCCTATTCTGCGGGAACGGGTCCATGGCAAACCTTTGGTGTATCTCGACAACGGCGCCACCAGTCAAAAGCCTCAGGCAGTGATCGATGCAATCAGCCGCTATTATCAGTCTGAAAATTCGAACATTCATCGGGGCGTTCATTATCTCAGCGAGCAGGCAACGGCGAGTTATGAAAACGCGCGTGAAAAAATCCGTCAATTTATCAATGCCAAAAGCGAACAAGAAATCATTTTTGTGCGAGGCACGACGGAAGCGATCAATCTCGTTGCGCAAAGCTATGGGAGAACATTTTTAAAAGAGGGCGACGAGATCGTTATCTCCGCCATGGAACACCATTCGAACATCGTGCCATGGCAGATTCTGTGCGGTCAAATAGGCGCGCGCTTACGAATCATTCCGATTAATCACGACGGTGAGTTCGTTCTCGATGAGTATCGCCGTCTGTTGAATGAGAAAACTAAATTGGTATCGATTACGCACGTCTCCAACGCTCTGGGAAGTATTGTGCCGGTGCGAGAGGCCGTTCGAATCGCTCACGAGCGCGGCGTGCCCGTTTTACTGGATGGCGCTCAAGCGGTGCCGCACCTTAAAGTTGATGTTCAGGAGATCGGCTGCGATTTTTATGCTTTTTCCGGCCATAAGGTTTTCGGGCCGACAGGGGTCGGGGTGCTTTACGGAAAAGCGGAGCTGTTAGACGCCATGCCGCCCTATCAAGGAGGCGGCGATATGATTAGTCTGGTGACTTTCGAGAAGACTCACTACAACGTGTTGCCCTATAAGTTCGAGGCAGGAACGCCTAATATCGCCGGCGGTATCGGTTTAGGTGCGGCGATCGATTATTTGAACGGCTTGGATTGGGATCAGGTGTCCGATCACGAGAAGGACCTGCTGAGTTATGCCACTGACGAGCTGTCGGCCATTGAAAGGCTCAAGATTATCGGCAAGGCAAAGGAGAAGGCCGGTGTGTTGTCGTTTGTCTTTGAACATATTCATGCTCATGACGTGGGTACGATTCTCGATCAGGAAGGAGTCGCCGTGCGCGCAGGGCATCATTGCGCCATGCCGGTGATGCAGCGGTTCGGGGTGCCGGCAACGGCGCGCGCGTCATTTGCGCTCTATAATACCCGGGAGGAAATCGATGCCTTGGTGAAAGGGATTCACCGGGTTTTGAGGGTGTTTGGTTAAATGTCGGAATTAGACGAGCTTTACCAAGAAGTGATCCTGGATCACAATAAAAGTCCCCGGAATTTTCGAGAGATGGGAAACGCCAATCGAAAATCTGAAGGGTATAACCCGCTTTGCGGTGATCACGTCACAGTTTATATTCATTTTATCGGCGGCATAATCCACGATATCAGTTTCAAAGGGTCCGGCTGTGCGATTTCGAAGGCATCGGCCTCCATGATGACCACGGAACTAAAGGGCAAATCGGAGGCCGAAGCGGAAGAACTTTTCGATGATGTGCATAAGATGCTTACGGGCGACGTAGATGTCGAAGACAGCGGTTTCGATCGCCTCGGCAAATTAAAAATTCTCTCCGGGGTTTGCAAGTTTCCAGCCAGAGTGAAGTGTGCCAGTTTGGCTTGGCATACTGTCAATGCGGCGCTGAAGGGTGTCGACGAGGTTGCTTCAACGGAGTGAATGGTTGAAAGGAGGACGGCCGTATGCAAACTGAACAACCGATCATCGTTCAGCGCGACTGCGAAGCGCTGATGATTCCCAGCGGAGAGAAGCTGACGTTAGCCTCCGGTAGCACGGTGTGGGTGACCCAATCCCTGGGCGGCAGTTATACCGTCATGACCGATCGCGGTTACATGGTGCGTCTAGAGGGGAAGGACGGTGATGCCATCGGCATGGCGCAAATCGCGGATTTGAAGTTCGAAGAACCTCCTACTTCAGAGAGTACTCAGGAGATCGAGGAGAAGGTCTGGCAGCAGTTAAGACTGTGCTTCGATCCTGAGATCCCAGTGAACGTTGTCGAACTCGGGCTGATCTACGACTGTTCGGTGACACGTTTGGATGATGGGTATAGGGTCAGTGTTCGATTCACATTGACGGCTCGGGGATGCGGCATGGGAGAGGTTTTAAAGAGAGATATTGCGGCCAAGTTGCTCACTATTGCAGGCGTGCGCGAAACCGACGTCGATTTGGTTTGGGACCCCCCTTGGAGCCAGAGCCGGATATCTTCAGCTGCAAAGCAGCAGCTTGGAATGGAATAGGCTGCGGGAAAGCGTGAGGGAAGGCTATGGAAAGCATCAACGAGTTGGTCATCGAAGCGCAGGTTTTAGATACGTTGCGAACATGCTTCGATCCGGAAATTCCAGTTAACATTTACGACTTAGGGCTCATTTATAACGTCAATGTTGAAGAAGGTGGAGGCGTGGCGATCACCATGACCTTGACGTCGCCGCACTGTCCTGCCGTGCAATCTTTGCCTGCCGAGATCGAAGAGAAAGTAAAGGGCGTTTCCGGAGTGAGCGGAGTGAAAATCGATCTTGTCTGGGATCCACCGTGGGACTCTAGCAAAATGTCCGAGGCCGCCCGGCTTCAGCTAGGTATGATGTAGGCTGCGGCTCTGAAGCAATTCGAGTTCGGAGATTATGGAGAGTCTTTTTGACCAGCTAGGCGGGGAGCCTCCGCTCAGACAAATTATCGATACATTTATCGATCGTGTTTTTACCGATCGAATGATTGGATTTTTCTTTCGCAACGCCGATAAGAGACGCATAAAAGAGATGGAATACCAGCTAGCAGCCAGTTTTTTAGGCGCCGGCACACAATACCAGGGTCGTCCACTGGATAAAGCACACGCCAAGCACCCGATCATGGGCGGTCATTTTGCCCGTCGAAGACAGATTCTTAAGGAAACGTTAGAATTTTATCAAGTCGCTGGAACCATCAAAGAAGCGTGGTTAAGGCATACCGACGATCTCAGACCCCTAATTACGGGTCAAACCGTTGACGAGTGCGATCCCACTGAAGCGCGCCGAAGGATCCTCGGGTCCTGAGCAGGAATTCACCTACCGTACGGTTGTGGTACAGCATAACGATGTGTTATTGCTAGTCATCCGGCCACGGTATTCATCAGGAACGTGCTTCAGTGAAATTAGCTGACCTCTACGCCCAACCGGGATTGACGCTCTCAGTTGAATTTTTTCCTCCAAAAACAGACAAGGGCGAGGAATCCCTCTTCAGCGAAATCGAATTGATCAAATCGCTGAGACCCGCTTTCTGTTCTGTTACGTACGGGGCGGGCGGAAGCACGCGCGAAAAAACCGTCGCGCTCGTTGATCGCATCCATCAAGACCGTGGTCTCGAGGTCATGTGTCATCTCACGGTCGTGAGTCAATCCAAAGATGAGGCGCGAAACGTTCTGAAAACACTCCAGGAAAAGGGACTGGAGAACGTTCTCGCGCTGGGGGGAGATCCTCCTCAAGGAATGATGGATTGGAAACCCCATCCCGATGGTTTTCGTCATGCCGTGGAGCTAGTACGAGAGGCAGTGTCGTTCGGTTGTTTCTCGATCGCCGTTGCCGGGTTTCCGGAAGTCCATCCTCGGGCAGAAAGCAGGACCTCGGATTTACGCTATTTGAAGGACAAGATAGATGCGGGAGCGAAGGCAATCATTACTCAGCTGTTTTTTGACAATGAACAATACTATCGCTATGTCGAAGATGTTCGAAAATTAGGGGTTGAAGTGCCGATCATTCCCGGAGTTTTGCCTATTCTGTCCGCTCCTCAGATTCGGCGCTTCACATCCTTGTGTTGCTCGCGAATTCCCGCGCAGTTAGAGCAAGCGCTTGTGAAAGTTGAAAACGACGATGATGCGGCGACAGAATTGGGAATCGAATACGCCACACGCCAATGCGAGGCGTTGATCAAGTTTGGCGTTCCAGGTCTTCATTTTTACTCCTTGAATAAGTCATATTCCGTCATCGCCATCTGCCAGAATCTTGGGATATAGCAGTCGCTGCGTTCTCGACTCGTCATTGAATTCACCCGTAAGCGATAGTAGTTTCATTGAAGCAAAGAGAGACTCATGTCTACAGCCGAAAAAGAACCGATGGAAGATATCAGTGAGCAAGTTGAAGTGCGGCGGCAAAAGCTTGCGAAGCTCAAAGAAGCCGGTCATACGCTCTATCCTAATGACTTTCGGCCCAATCATACCACCGCGGAGGTCTTGACCAAATTCGACCAGGAGAGCGACGAAAATCTGCCAAACGTCGCAAAAGACATCTTTTTAGCCGGCCGTATTATGGGTATCCGTAAGTTCGGCAAGGCATCGTTTTTTCATCTCCAGGATCGTAGCGGGCGGCTGCAGGTATACGCACGCAAGGATCGTCTTGGCGAGGACGGCTATAGTCTGTTTCAGTCGTTGGACGTCGGTGACATTGTCGGCGTATCGGGACATCTCTTTCGAACCAAGACCAAAGAACTAACCTTAGAAGCTCAGCGCATCCGTCTGCTGTCAAAGTGTCTTCGGCCCTTACCCGAAAAATGGCATGGTCTGGCGGATATTGAAGCGCGTTACCGCCAACGCTATGTCGATTTGATGTGCAATCCGGAAGTGCGGGATGTTTTCGCAAAACGTTCTCGGATCGTGCGTTTGGTGCGGAAGTTTTTTGAAGAACGGAATTTTCTAGAAGTGGAAACTCCAATGATGCAATCCATCCCGGGGGGAGCGGCTGCGAGACCTTTTACGACGCACCACAATGCCCTGGATCTTGAACTGTTTCTGCGAATCGCGCCGGAACTGTTTCTGAAACGTCTGGTTGTCGGGGGTATTGAACGAGTTTTCGAGCTCAATCGCAATTTTCGTAACGAAGGGATTTCGGTGCGTCACAATCCCGAATTCACGATGCTCGAATTCTATCAGGCTTACGCAACATTCGAGGATTTAATGCGCCTGACCGAGGATTTGTTTATTTCTCTCGCAAACGAGGTGGTCGGCTCTCTCCAAGTTCCTTATGGAGAACACGTCATCGATTTAGCGCCGCCCTGGCGAAGAATGACGATTCCTGAAGCGATTGCCGTATACGGCGATGCGGATGAACAGGAACTCGCTACGCTGGGCGGTCTGCAAGCTTTCGCCAAGCGTCAAGGCTTGCACGCGGATTTCGAGGCGCCGTACGGCAACCTTTTAGTGGAAATTTTTGAAGAAATCGCCGAGGCTAAACTTATCCAGCCCACATTCATCGCGGGGTATCCCATCGAAGTGTCTCCGCTCGCGCGCAAGAACGATCAGAATCCGGCAATGGTCGATCGATTCGAGCTGTTTATTGCAGGGCGGGAACTGGCCAACGCTTTTTCCGAATTGAACGATCCCGCGGATCAGCGACAACGGTTTCTCGACCAAATGGAAGCGCGGGACGCAGGGGATGATACAGCAAATCCCATCGATGACGATTATGTCCGCGCCCTGGAATACGGCATGCCCCCAGCGGCGGGTGAAGGGATAGGCATCGATAGACTTGTTATGCTTTTTACCAATTCCCCCTCTATTCGCGACGTCATCTTATTCCCTTTGCTCCGCCCCCAACGCTAACCACTGAAAATTTTCTATAACATGAGATACGAGCTGTTCATTGGCCTTAGGTATCTGAGGGCCCGCCGGCAAGAAACATTCATCTCGCTGATCACGGTCATTTCCGTGCTCGGGGTGATGATCGGTGTAATGACTTTGAACGTGGTCATGGCGGTCATGACCGGTTTCGAGGAAACTCTACGCGACCGCTTGCTCGGCATCAATGCTCACATCGCTCTATTGAAGCCCGGTGATCAACTTGACGAGTACGAGGGGCTATTGCAGCAGGTACTTAAGCAAGAGGGAGTGGCGGCGGCAGCGCCGGCAATTTATGGACAGGTGATGTTAACTTCCGGCACCCGCGTGTCGGGTGTTGTCGTGCGGGGTGTCGATCCCGATCGCGTCAATGAGGTCGTGGATCTTCAACGTTACATGAAAGAAGGAAACATCGACGGTCTCAAGACACAGCATCCGCTTCAGATCGAAGAGCGAACGGTGCGGTTGCCGGGCCTGGTTATGGGAGAACGACTGGCTGCGCAGCTGGGAGTATTCGTCGGTAGTCCCGTTCAGGTGGTTTCTCCCCTGGGAAGTCCCACCGCGATCGGAGTCATTCCAAAAGTTCGCCGTTTCATCGTAATCGGCCTCTTGAATACCGGGATGAGTGAAATCGATTCGACGTTGGTTTTTATGGGTCTTTCGGATGCGCAGCGATTTTTCGATCTTGGCTCAGCAGTGAGCAACATCGAAATCAGGGTCAATGACGTCGATCGATCAAGGGAAATCGCAGATAGAATTCAACTTCAGCTAGGTTTCCCCTACATCACGGAAGATTGGACCCGGCTGTGGCCCAATCTCTTCTCAGCTCTGGAGCTGGAAAAAACGGTTTACTTTCTTGTCTTATTGCTGATGGTTCTAATCGGCGCATTCAACATCATCTCTACCCTGATCATGGTGGTGATGGAGAAACGCAAAGATATCGCCATTCTCATGTCGATGGGCGCAACCCGGGCAAGTATTCGAAAAATCTTTCTGCTCAAAGGTCTCATTATCGGCGTCGTCGGTACTACCCTGGGGGTGTTGCTCGGGATCCTGGTGTGCGCGTTGATTGCTCAATACAGGTTTGAATTACCCAAGGACGTATTTTTGATCTCCACCGTTCCCGTGCGCATTTACTTCAGTAATTTTCTGATCGTGACGGTGTCTTCGTTCGTTGTCTGTTTGCTTGCCAGTATTTATCCCGCGCGCCACGCCGCAAAATTGGATCCCGTAGAGATCATCCGGTATGAGTAGTCTCCTTTCAGCGCGCAACATTTGTAAGATTTTCAGCGAAGGGGGGCGAGAAATCGTCGTCCTGCGCGACTTGCACCTTGAAGTGAGCGTAGGCGAGCGGCTGGCAATTGTCGGCGAATCGGGGGTCGGCAAGAGTACGCTTCTTCATATCTTGGGGACTCTCGATCGACCTACGAATGGACAACTATTCTATTCAGATAAAGAATTGCCTTTGGAGGATGAAGCCGGGTTGTCTGTTTTCCGCAACCGGGAGATTGGCTTTGTTTTTCAGTTTCATTATTTATTACCGGATTTTTCCGCGCTTGAAAACGTCATGTTGCCGGCATTGATTCAAGGAATGCAGCCGGCGCAAGCGCGGGAACAGGCCGAGGAGGTTCTCGAATCTGTCGGTCTCAAGGAACGGATGAGCCACCGTCCGGGCAAGCTCTCCGGCGGCGAGCAGCAAAGGGTTTCCGTGGCACGATCCGTCATTTTGCAGCCGAAGCTGATTCTTGCCGATGAACCGACCGGCTCCTTGGATTTCAGGATCGGCCAAGAGGTGCAGGAATTGCTGTTTGAGCTCAATGAAAAGCGGGGGGTAGCACTAATTATTGCGACGCATAATCGCGAGTTCGCTGACAAGATTGGGCGACAAATGGAGCTGCGCAATGGTCAATTGTTTGCCGTAACACCCTGCGAGTAGGTTTTAGCTTTACAAAACTAGGTGAATTTGCTAGAAAAACAACGGTTAAAGAGCCCTTTCCTGATGGTCTCTCTTTTAAGCCATAATGAAACTTCAAGCCGTTATTGATCGGGCTCTACAGGCGTTTTTCTTTGTCTCATGGATCGTCTTCATTTCACTGACAACGGCTTCGTTTTTGCCGGCCCAGGAAAAAACAAGTCTCAAAGACGTTAAGATTATCGGCAATGTCAGAGTGGAAGAAGATGGCATAAGGCTTCACGTAAAGAGCCGTGCCGGGGGCGTTTTCGATCCTGCAGTCGTTGAGCGGGACGTTAAAGCGATCTTCCGAATGGGCTTTTTCGATGATGTTCAAGCCCAGTTGTCGCCGGATAATATTCTCACCTACTCCGTTAAAGAGAAACCGTATGTCAGGGAAGTCAAAATCCAGGGCGCCTCACAGGTCGGACGCGACAAAATCGAAGCCGCCTTGGGCGTTACGCCTCGAACCGTTCTTGATCGAAGTAAAGTCGCGGCAGGAGTCGAGAAGGTTCGCAGGTTATACGGCGAGCAGGGCTATGTAAACGCTCAAGTGGATTATGCCGTTTCGGTTGAGTCGAACAATCAGGCGGTCTTGGTTCTTGATGTGATCGAAGGCAACCGCCTTTTGATCAAAAAAATAACTTTCGAAGGCAACCGTACCTTTAGTGAAAGCGAGCTGAAAGGATTGATGGCCACCAAGGAAGAGTGGCTCTTCTCGTTCATAACCAACCGCGGTGTATTGGATAGAGATATATTAACGAACGACGTCTCTATTTTAGGTAACCATTACATTGACCACGGATATATCGATCATAAAATTGATGAGCCGGTGGTGCTGCGCGGGCGGGAGGGATTGGAGCTGGTCATTCGCGTCGATGAAGGGCCACAGTATAGGGTTGGCAAGGTCGAAATCGGCGGAGACTTGGTTCAAGACGGCGAACAGATGTTAAAGCAGATGAAGATCACCGAGGGGCAGATTTTTAGGGGTAGCCGCTTGCGCGAGGATATCTCTTCATTGACCGATCTCTACTCGAATAAAGGCTTTGCTTTTGCCCAAATCGAACCGGTAACCAACATTAATGTCAAGGAAAAAAAGGTTGATGTCGCCCTGGTCATTGCCAAGGGGCCGCCGGTTTATTTCAACAGAGTTTTAGTTGCTGGGAACACGAAAACCAGGGATAAGGTGGTGCGCCGGGAGCTTTTAGCGTCCGAGCAAGAGCTCTATTCCGGCAGCAAGATCACCCAGAGCCGGAACGCGCTTCAACGTACCGGTTATTTCGAGGACGTTCAGCTGACTACCAAGAAGACGGACCAACCCGACACGGTAGATCTCCTGGTCGATGTCAAGGAAGGTCCCACCGGCACATTTACATTGGGGGCAGGTTTTAGCAGCGGCGACGGTTTCATCTTTAATGCAAGCGTCGCCGAGAAGAATTTGTTCGGACTTGGCCAGGGACTTAACGGGAGTTTTGCGATCGGATCGAGTCGCCAAGATTTTATAGTCGGTTTTACCGAGCCGTATTTAAACGATACTCGAGTGGCCCTGGGGTTTGATGCATTTAATACAGAGAGGGAATTTAACGACTTTGAGGAAAGAAAGCTGGGCTTCGGCGTAAACACCAGTTATCCGATGAAAGATGCGAGGTTGCCATTCTGGGGGCGGCTAAAGAAAGGATCGGCCATCGGGTCGGACGAATTAGCGAGTAACTCGGCTCCAACAGTCTGGGATTACATGCGAGGCGGGATGGGTTACGAACTTACTCGTGAATCGATCAAGAGTGTCGAGACCACCGCTCCTACGGCAATCCAGGATGAGAAAGGCACCTCTTTGACCAGCGCTGTGCGCCCCAATCTCACCTATGATAGCAGGGATCATTTTTTCAATCCGACTGAAGGAACGAAGTCGTCCTTTGCAGTTAAATTTGCCGGCCTTGGCGGCGACAACCGTTTTATCAAATCAGATTTGAGCGGCCGCTGGCATTATCCTCTTTTAAAGGATCCAAACTGGGGTGGCGCCTATGTGCTGGGTCTGGGGGGATCCTTAGGGTACGGGCTGGGACTGGTCGAACGCAACAACGGCAAAAAGGATTTACCTCTTTTCGAGCGTTATTTTCTCGGCGGGATCAATTCGGTTCGGGGTTTCGCCGAACGCAGTTTGGGCCCGAGGGAGCCTTCAGATTGCGATGCTTCTACCCCGCCCGTCTGCAGTTCCACCGAAGTTGTCGGTGGCGACAGAGCGATGGTTCTTAGCGCGGAGTTGATGTTTCCGATTATGGAAGAACTCGGGCTTCGTGGCGTCGCCTTCTTCGATACGGGAAATTCGTTTGGTGGCTCCGAGAAATTTAGTATCGCTAATTTTAGAAGATCCGTCGGTGTTGGCGCGCGGTGGATGTCTCCGTTTGGTCCTCTTCGTGTCGAGCTGGGTTTCCCGCTGAACAAGCAATCCGGTGATGACACATCAGTCATCGGGTTTTCCATTGGAAGTCAGCCTTAGTCTGTGCCGCGTTTCCGTCCTAGAATTGATAGTTTCCTGGAGGCTTAAGTGAAGTACTGGTTAGCTTTATTTTTAACTCTTGCGTGTGTCCCGGCAGTTTGGGCGCAAGACCGTGTCAAAATCGGGTTTATTGATATACAGCGGGCAATTTCGGACTCGCAGGCGGGTAAGCGGGCCAAGGAAAGATTTCAGGCTCAGGTGAAAAAGGCGGAATCTGAACTTCTAAAAGAGAAACAAGAGCTCGAACGAATGAAGAGCGACTTGGAGAAAAAAGGGCCGCTGATAAAGGAAGAGGAGCGGAGAGCTTTGGAAAGCGATCTACAGAGAAGATACGTGAGTTACCAACGGAAAATGGCTGACCAACAGCAGGATCTTCGGCAAAAGGAAGGCGCGTTAACCGGGGATATTCTCAAGGAGCTCGAAAAAATTGTGAATGAGATCGGAAAATCAGAAAAATTTACCTTGATATTAGAGCGCAACCAGATTCTTTACAGCGATCAGGGCATCGACATTACGAACAAAGTGATCGAAGTTTATAATAGCCGCCACAAATAAATAGAAGTGTCCCCTACAGGAAAAAAACTTTCCGAGCTCGCCGAATACGTTGGCGGCCGAGTCGTCGGTGATGACGCTGTTATCATTTCCAGAATTTCTCCGATAGAAGAGGCGGGCCCGGGAGATATTACGTTTCTCGCCAATCCCCGTTATGCGAGGTTCCTTACAAATTCGAAGGCCAGCGCGATTATCGTTGGGCCGCATGTGATTGACGAACAATTCACTCAACTAGGCCGGGGTTTCTTGGAGGTTGCGCAGCCTTATCTAGCGTTTGCAAAAATTCTTCAGCTGTTTGCCCCAGTTGCTGAATATGAACTCGAGATCAATTCGTCGGCTCATATCGAACCCAGCGCTAAGATTGGCGAAAGCGTGTCGGTATATCCTCACGCGTACATAGGAAAACACGCAATCGTTGGAAATCGAAGCATTTTGCTCCCTGGGGTATTTTTAGGAGAAGGGGTGGAGGTCGGCGATGACTGCGTGTTGCACCCTAACGTGGTGGTTCGCGAGCGATGTCGAATCGGCAACAGGGTAATTCTACATGCCGGCGTGGTGATCGGAAGCGATGGGTTCGGTTATGCCGGCACCGGCGATCAAAGGATCAAAATCCCTCAAGTGGGTGTTGTCGAGATAGAGGACGATGTGGAGATCGGTTCCAATACGACAATCGATCGCGCCACTCTTGGGCGCACGGTGATAGGGCGGGGGGTGAAAATCGATAATCTCGTGCAAATTGCTCATAACGTTACTATTGGGGAACATTCGGTGATCGCCGCGCAGGTCGGAATCGCCGGCAGCACCAAAGTCGGGAAAAATGTGACTTTGGCCGGACAAGTGGGCGTGGTCAATCATATTCAGATCGGTGATGGAGCGACTATCGGACCGCAGTCCGGGGTACCTCGTTCAGTGCCACCGGGAGCATTGTTGTCGGGCGGGATTGGCGTGGCGCCGCACCATGAATGGCTGAAAGTGATGACTTTATTGCCGCAGCTACCTAAGCTGTGGAACGTCGTGCGAAACCTCGAGAGAAAAGTAGCTCAACTGGTGAATCGGGAAGGAAAGGAACAGTAGGGCCATGCTCGACGTAAGAGACATTCTAAAATACCTTCCCCATCGTTATCCCTTCCTGTTGGTGGACAAAATTCTTGAAATTCAAGGAGAAGAGAAAATCGTTGGCATAAAGAATGTCTCGTTTAACGAGAACTTCTTTCAAGGGCATTTTCCCAACCGCCCGGTTATGCCCGGAGTCCTGATCTGCGAAGCCATGGCCCAAGTCGGTGCGATCTTCGTTCATAATGCCCGCGGTGGGATGGAGGACAACAAGGTATTCGTCTTAACAGGGTTGGATAACGTCAAGTTTAAGCGGCCGGTGGAGCCAGGGGATCAGCTACGGATGGAATTGACCTGTTTGAAGCGCCGCGGGAGCTTCTGGAAAATGCACGGAACGGCATCGGTAGATGGCAAGCTGGTCGCTCAAGCAGAGATTTCCGCAATGGAAGTCGACATGGCCTAAGCAGTCCTGCCCAGGATGTTGGATCGATGAGCAAGATACACAAGACTGCGCTGGTAGATCGCGAAGCGGACTTAGATTCCGATGTTGAAATCGGACCGTATAGCGTTATTGGCGCCGGGGTGAAGATTGGCAGAGAAACGAAGGTCGCGTCCCACGTGGTGATCGAGGGGCGCACTTCGCTGGGTCAAGGCAATGTGATTTATCAGTTTGCCACTATCGGATCGAAGCCCCAGGACCTCAAGTTCAAAGGAGAGCCCAGCGAGTTGATCATTGGGAGCCATAATACGATTCGAGAATACGTCTCACTAAACCCCGGCACGCTGGGTGGAGGAATGGTGACTCGCGTCGGTGATCATAATTTGATGATGATGCACTGCCATATCGCTCATGATTGTCTGCTTGGGAGTCGCAATATCATCGCCAATGGCGCCACTCTCGGCGGCCATGTAGTCGTGGAAGACTACGTGATCGTCGGCGGGCTGGTCGGTATCCATCAGTTTACCCGTATCGGATCGGGTGCGATTTTGGGAGCAGGCTCGATGGTCTCGAAGGATGTTCCGCCTTTTTGCAATGCCACTGGAGATCGAGCGCGGCTGCGAGGGCTTAATCTGGAAGGCTTGAAACGCCGAGGTTTTACCAAGAACGCCGTCGATGCGTTAAAAAAAGCTTATCGGATCATTTTCCAATCGAAGTTGAAAACTAAAGATGCGCTGGAAAAGGTCCGCCGTGAGCTGTCTCCTTCGGCGGAGATCGATATGTTGCTCAACTTTATTGCCAATTCTCAACGTGGCATTTGCCGCTAATTCAAGTCATGCCTATCGCTTAAGGTTCGCCTTTGGTGAATTCTTACCACATAAAAAAATTAGGTTTGATCGCCGGCAATGGAAGATTCCCGTTTATTTTTGCGCAAGAGGCAAAGCGAGAGGGCTATCGAGTGGTAGCGGTTGCGCATCAGCAGGAGACGCTCGCGGAAATAGAAAATGTAGTGGATGAGTTGACGTGGGTTTATGTCGGCCAATTGGGGAAAATAATCCGCACTTTTCAGCGCGCGCAGGTCACCCAGGCCGTCATGGTGGGTGGGATACGTAAAGTAAAGCTCTTCGGCAACTTCCGTCCTGATCTTCGTGGCGCGAGCTTTCTGGCGCGCCTCAAGGGCCGTGATGACGATGCCTTGCTGCGCGGCATAGCCGACGAACTCGAGAAAGACGGAATCACGGTTCTAGAATCGACTTTGTGCGTGCCACAAATCATTTCTTCCGCGGGCGTTCTTACGCGACATGCGCCATCGGAGGACCAGTGGGAAGACATCCGTTTCGGAACCCGGGTCGCCAAAGAAATTGGTCGCCTGGGGATCGGTCAAACCGTCATCGTGAAAAACCGGATCGTAGTAGCAGTGGAAGCACTGGAAGGCACTGATGCGGCGATCGATAGGGGCGGCAGTTTGGCAAAATCCGGTTGTGTCGCCGTTAAGGTCAGTAAACCGCAACAGGATCTTCGCTTTGATGTTCCCGCCGTCGGTGTCGAAACGATAAGGAGGCTTCGGCAGGTGGGCGCCGTCGCTTTGGCTGTCGAAGCTGGCAAGACGCTCTTGTTGGAAAAAGAGATGTTGCTGAAAGAGGCCGACTCTGGCGGAATCGCCGTGGTAGGGGTGCCTGCTTAATCCCAGTAAAACAATGCGATCCGATCAAAGAATTGCAGCCGCAGTCATCGGCGTGGGATATTTAGGTAAATTTCATGCGGAGAAGTATGCGGCGTCGGACAAAGCCAACCTGGTCGCGGTGGTCGACGATCATCCGGACCGTGCCCGAGAGATCGGCGCCATCATGGAAACCGATGGGGTGACCGATTATCGCGAGCTCTTTGGACGGGTACAGTGCGTCAGCATCGCCGTGCCGACCCGATTCCACCATGGTGTGGCCAGGGATTGCTTGAACGCCGGGATCGATGTCCTGGTGGAAAAGCCGCTTGCCGTCACTCTCTCTGAGGCGCAGGATTTGGTCGAGCTAGCAAAGTCGAATAACTGTATCCTCCAGGTCGGACATCTGGAGCGATTTAACCCGGCGATTCGGCGGTTGGAGGGTGTGATTAAGGAACCCAAATTCGTTGAATGCCATCGGCTCGCGCCTTTTGTCGAAAGGGGGACCGATGTCGACGTTGTGCTCGATCTGATGATTCATGATATCGATGTGATCGCCAGTTTGGTTCGTTCTCCGGTCACCCGTGTTGAAGCCGTCGGGGTTCCGGTGCTGACGGAAAGGCCGGATATCGCCAACGCCAGGCTGTTATTCGCCAATGGCTGCATCGCTAATGTTACCGCAAGCCGCGTCTCGATAAAGCGCGAACGAAAGGTCAGGTTTTTTCAACCCGACGCGTATATTTCGATCGACTACGACCAGCGCCGGGCACAGATCATTTATAAACCGAAACCCGGCGCCGGATGGCTCGATGTGCGGGGCGAGAATGTCGAATTCAAGGAGGGCGACGCTCTCGCCGACGAGATCGACTCATTTCTCGATTGCGTGCGCACGCGCGCGGTTCCTCTGGTCAGCGGCGTTGATGGGCTCAATGCCTTGGAAATAGCGTCCTTGATTCGCGCACAACTTTGACCGCGCAGAGGATTTGCGAAATCGGATCATGAATCGCGGCAAAGAGATCATGCTGGTCGTGGGCGAAGCCTCCGGCGATATACACGGGGCAAATCTGGTGAAAGCCTTGTTGAAGCGAGATCCGGATCTTAGATTCTTCGGGGTGGGCGGCGAACAGTTGCAACAAACACCTTTTGAAGTGATCTTCAGTGTGGCGAAGCTGACCGGCATGGGATTGATCGAGGTAGCGGGAAATATCCAAAATATTTGGCAAGCTTATCGGCTGTTAAGCCGGTCTTTACGGACGCGGCAACCGAGTCTATTGATCCTCATCGATTTTCCAGAATTCAATTTGCGATTAGCCAAGATTGCTAAAAAATTGGGTGTGCCGGTGCTTTATTATGTCAGTCCGCAGGTATGGGCCTGGCGCCAGGGACGAATTCGCCAAATCGCCGAAACGGTCGACACCATGGCCGTGGTCTTTCCGTTCGAGGTGAAGCTTTACGAGGGACACAAGATGCCGGTTCACTTTGTCGGTCATCCATTGCTGGATATCGTTCAAGTCAAGCAGGAGCGTGAGGCTGTTTTGCGCGACATCGGTCTACAAAAGGAAAGACCCGTCATCGCATTACTCCCCGGAAGCAGGCGAAAAGAGATCGACTACCATTTGCCGATAATGGTCGAAGCGGCGGTGCGCTTGAATCGTATCCAGCAGACGCAGTTTTTTTGCGTCAGGGCGAGCACCGTCGACCGAACGGCATTGCAGAAAACTCTGCATGGGGCAGCCTTCGGAATACCGATCGTGGAGGCAGGCCGTTATGACGCGGTGAATGCGGCGGACCTGGTGTGGACGGCTTCCGGAACCGCGACATTGGAAACGGCGTTGCTGGCCAAACCCATGATAGTCGTCTATCGTGTTTCGTGGATGACCTATTGGCTTGCTCGGCTCTTGGTGAACGTGAAATATATCAGTATCGCAAACATCATTGCCGGAGAGCGCATTGTACCCGAGTTGGTTCAAGCAGAGCTTACGCCGGAAAGGCTCGTGCGGGAAAGCCGGTCGATACTGAACGACGGCGAAGCGCGGCAACGAATGATAACAAATCTCGCCCAGCTTAGGGGACAACTCGGTTCGCCGGGGGCTGCTCATCGGGTTGCCGAGTTGGCGACCTCAATGATGTCGTAGTTCTCGATTCTTTTTTGATCCGGAATCCTTGTGAAAACCTATTTTCGCTTACTGCCCTTTTTGAAGCCGTACATCTGGCCCTATTTTATCATCGGCATGGTGTGCATGCTGGGTTATAGCGCCACCGGCGGAGTGATTCCGTTTTTAGTACAAGGCGTGTTCGACGATCTTTTTCAAAGAAAAGACGTGAGCATGCTTTATTACCTTCCGTTAGCGATCATCATCATCTTTACCGCTCGCGGTCTGCTTAATTTCGGCCAACATTATTTCAGTGATTATGTCGGATTGCGAATCATTAATGACGTGCGCAACGAGCTCAATCGCCACCTGCAGTATATGTCACTGTCTTTTTTCTATCGACACCCTACGGGGACCCTGCTGTCGCGGGTGGGTAATGACGTTGGCTTGTTGCGCTCAGTGCTCACGGATACCTTGGCTTCTCTGATGCGAGACAGCGTCTCGGTCATCGTATTGATCGGGGTTGCCTTCTATAAAGACTGGGTCTTGGCTTCGATCGCATTCTTCGTATTTCCGGCGTCCGTTCTGCCGGTCATGCGCTTGAGCAAGAAAATTAAACGCTTTACTAGACGAGGGCAGATCAGCACCGGCAATTTAACCGCGCTTTTGCAGGAAAGTGTTCAGGGGAATCGAATCGTCAAGGCGTTCGGTATGGAAGAGTATGAGATCAGACGTTTCACCGCGGAGAACTTTCGCTTGTTCAAGCAATCTTTGCGCGCGACTCGAATCAAGGCCGTGGTCACTCCGGCAATGGAGTTGTTAGCCGCCTTTGGGATCGCCGGAGTCGTCTGGTATGGAGGTTTGAGCGTAATCGCCGGCGGGCGAACGCAGGGCGAGTTCCTGGCATTCATAACGGCGATGCTGCTTATGTATCAGCCTTTTAAGTCGCTAGCCAAGACCTACGCGAGCGTTCAGCAAGGGATTGCCGGGGCCGATCGAGTATTTGAAATTTTAGACGTAACGCCGGAAGTTAACGAGCGAGTCGGAGTTCGAGAGGCGCGCAGATTTACCGAATCCATCGAGTTCCATGACGTCAGTTTCGGTTATAACGAAAAGCTCGTGTTGAAGAATATCAATTTACGGATTCGCGCGGGTGAAATGGTGGCGCTGGTCGGCGTCAGCGGGGTGGGTAAGAGCACGCTGGCCGATCTTATCCCGCGCTTATACGACGTCACATCCGGGTCCATAACCGTGGACAAGATCGATGTTCGTGATCTCACGTTGCGTTCATTGCGGCAGCAAATCGGCGTCGTGAGCCAGCATACGTTTTTGTTTAACGATACCATTCGGAACAACATCAGCTACGGGGATCCGGAAAGGAGCATGGATGATGTCATCCTCGCTGCTAAAGCGGCGTATGCCCACGGTTTCATCATGGCGCTGCCGGACGGTTATGATACGGAGATCGGCGAAATGGGGATGCAGCTTTCGGGCGGCCAAAGGCAACGCTTGGCTATCGCCAGAGCATTACTGAAGAATGCGCCGATTCTTATACTCGACGAGGCTACTTCTGCATTGGACGTGGAATCCGAAAGGTCGGTTCAAGACGCTCTCGAGAACCTGATGACACAGCGGACCACTCTCGTTGTCGCTCATCGACTTTCGACGATTCGCAAGGCGGACCGTATTGTTGTGTTGGTCGATGGGAAAATTGCCGAAGAAGGCACTCATGAGGAATTGCTGGCGCGCAAGAAGGAGTATAGCCGGCTTTATAGCATGCAGTTACTGGAAGATGTCGAACCGGCAGAGCCCGAGATGATGCACTAATCATTGCGATGGCGTATTTCATTTATAATACAATAATCATCTTGGCTTTTTTCATGCTTCTGCCGTTCCTGCCGTTACTCTTGTTGGCAGGAGAACGTTTTCGGGCGGGCTTGATGCAGAGACTCGGATTCTATCGTTTCATTCCTCAAGGTCGGTCATCCAATGGATCTCGACCGGTATGGATTCATGCCGCCTCCGTCGGGGAGGTCAGGTCGGTGCGGGTTCTTACCGAGGAGATTAAACAACGTTTTCCTGACCGGGCTATTATCTTGTCGACATTGACGCATACGGGGAATTTAACCGCCCGCCAAAATTCAATGGTCGACAGCGTTTTATACTTGCCGTTGGATCTTTTTTGGACAGTTCGAAGGGCATTAGCGGCGTTCGACCCAGCTGTATTAATCATCGTAGAAACGGAAATCTGGCCCAATTTGGTGCGTGAAGCGCATCGAAAAGGTGTTCCGACGATTCTTCTTAGCGGCCGTGTTTCCGAGAAGGGTTTTCGGAATTATTCCCGGCTTGTTTGGTTTTTTAGACAAGTTTTCCAATTGTTAATAGCGTGTGGAATGCAGTCGGAAGTTGATCGACAGCGGATCGTTAGCCTGGGGGCGGCACCCAAGAGAGTGTTTGTCAGCGGCAACCTGAAACAAGCCGCTTCATCACGTGACAACACGGCTGTGGCGGGCGACCAGAAGGGAAGCAAGCGCGCGAGTGGCTTTTTATGGGTTGTTGGTAGTTCACATCGAGGCGAGGAGGAGGTCGTTTTTAACGCATTTAAACTATTAAAGGAGACATTCCCGGAGCTTCGCATGGTTTTAGCGCCGCGACACCCCCAGCGTTTTCCGGAAGTAGAAAAGCTCCTGGTGGCCAGCGGTGTTTCGTTTCAAAAAAAGAGTCAACTTCAAGGGGAGTGGGAGCTCCGGCATGATGTGATTTTTCTGGATACTATCGGAGAGTTGGAAAATATCTATGCCGCAGGCGACTTAGCATTTGTCGGGGGCAGCCTGGTCGATGCCGGCGGGCACAATCTTCTGGAGCCCGCACGTTTTCGTAAACCTGTCCTCTTTGGTCCATACACTTCTAACGTGAAGTCGTTAGCGAAAGCCTTAAAGCAAAATGGCGGTGGGTTTGAAGTGCGCGATGCCGGAGATTTAGTGCGGGAAATTACGACGCTGTTGTCTGAGCCGGAAAGATGTCAGGCCGCAGGTGACAAGGCTTATGAAATCGCTTCGGCCGATTATTCGGTGGTTGAGCGTAGTGTCAAGATCGTTGCCAATTATCTTGCGACACCGGTCGATGTATAAACCTTGCTGAACAATCCGCTCTTCCGCCCGAATTTCTGATGAACAGCTTCTGCATCCAGCGCGTTTGGGAGCGAAAAGGGTTACTGGGTAAAATAGTATGGGTTTTGCTATTACCGGCGTCGATTGCCTATTCACTTGCGGTCGCGTTTCGCAACTTTCTGTATACGAAGAAGTGGATACCCGTTCGTGCTCTGGATCGGCCGGTCATTAGCATAGGCAATTTAACCGTGGGCGGGACGGGAAAAACCCCGGCGACCTTATGGTTGGCGCAGCGCCTAGCGGAGCGCGGATTTAGTGTCGGTATTCTCAGCGGCGGCTATAAGCGGAAGGAATTTCGCCCGGTTATTTTGTGTTCCGAAGATGGTATTTCTCGGGCTGCGATCGACGGCTCCGAAATGTTAGCCGCGGGCGATGAGCCGGTCATGATGGCTCGGATCTACGGTCTGACCGTCAGCGTAGCTAAAGATCGGCATCAGGCGGGCTTGGGATTACTCAATCAGAAGCCAATAGATGTATTTATCCTTGATGATGGATTTCAGCACCGCAAGTTGAAGCGCGATCTGGACTTAGTCCTTTTAGGCCAGGATGTGCCAGGATGGGTTTTGCCATGCGGTCCCTTCCGAGAATCCACGCGATCTCTCAAGAGAGCCGACTGCTTTCTAATCACCGGCAGTTCGGAACAATGGCAGCGTTTGATGCCGACGAATGGAGGTCGTCCGAGTTTTCAGGGGGCGCTTGAGCCGCAGGCGCTGATAGGGTTCGACTCGAACCGGTGGAACGCGTACCCGCTTACGCATCTCTACCGCAGTAAAATCCTGGCGGTGGCCGGAATTGCGAGTCCGGAAAAGTTTTATCGATCGATTCACGAATTTGATGGCGAAATCGTGGAGACCCTGGAATTTCCCGATCATCACGAATACTCCGCGGCAGATTGGCAATTGATTAACCGTGCCGCTCGCAACCTTGATCTGATCGTCACAACTGAAAAGGACATCTTGAAACTGATTCGTTTTCCTTTTTCCAGGGGTAAACTGCTCGCATTGCGTGTCGCAATGGTTGTCGCCCAGGAAGAATCTTTGATCGAAGCGGTGATTAGCAGGATCCGGCAGCCCGGCGAACGGCGCGAAGCATAAGCTATGCCTTTGGGCCGGCGTTCCAGATGGTTAAACATTTTTCAAATCTTAGATAGCGAGTAAAGGGATACTATGAAAGTTCTCATTACGGGTGTCGCCGGTTTCATCGGCTCGCACTTAGCGGAAAAACTGCTTAGTGAAAATTATGCCGTCATTGGCATCGATAAATATTTAGATAATTACCCGCGCCGCTTTAAGGAGAAAAATCTTGCGCGGGTTTTGAATCACTCAAAGTTTGAATTCTTCGAAAACGATTTAGCGGGGTTGAATTTAAGAGAGCTTGTGAAGGATGTATCCTATGTTTTTCATTTAGCGGCGCAGCCGGGGGTCCGGTCCAGTTGGGGCGATGAGTTTATTCATTATACTCAGAATAATATCATGGCGACTCAGTTAGTTTTGGAAGCCTGTAAGGAGTCGGCGGTCAAGAAAATTGTTTATGCTTCGTCGTCTTCGGTATACGGCGACACGGATGATCTTCCCATGCGTGAAGAAGGCGGAACCCGGCCGGTGTCGCCCTACGGCGTGAGCAAGCTGGCGGCCGAGCATCTTTGTTATCTCTATTGGAAAGCCTACGGCGCGCCAACGGTATCTCTGCGCTTTTTTACGGTGTATGGGCCGAGGCAAAGGCCGGATATGTTTTTTCATATTTTTATGGACCGCCTGCGCAAAGGTGAGGAGATTCCGCTTTACGACGATGGCGAGCAAACGCGCGATTTTACTTATTGTGCCGACATTGTTGATGGGCTATTAGGAGCGGCGTTTTATCCCGGAGCGGGCGAAGTCTTTAATCTTGGCGGCGGTACTGAAAGCAGCCTGCTAAACGTGATTCGCATTGTCGAGGGATTATCCGGCCGCAAGGCGAAGCTGAAACCATTCGAACGTCAAAAGGGCGACGTGCGACATACTCGTGCTCGACTTGATTCGGCAAAGGACAAATTAGGATATCGTCCCAAGATTAGTTTGGAAGAAGGACTGGCTCAAGAGTGGCGCTGGATTCAAACACTCGAAGATTGAGCCACATGGTCCATGGGTGACAAATTGTTGCTTGCGGCGGTAAATAGCCGGATTTGTCAGAGACAAGGAGACGAGCGATGGCTGATTACATCGAGGAAGATGTTGGTAATATTGTATCGCTAGAGCACATCAATCTACAGGTGCCGGATCAGGCCCATGCGATTCTTTTTTATATTGTCGGGCTGGGCTTGACCCGCGACCCCTATCTCAATGTCGGACTGGGAAATATGTGGGCCAATATCGGCGAGCAGCAGTTTCACTTACCCACCCGAGGGCCGCAAAGGATTGCCGGCCATATCGGTGTCGTCCTGCCCGAATTAGATACTCTGCGGGAGCGGCTTTCAGCGGTTGAATTATCCCTCAAAGAAACTCAATTTTCATGGTCCACGAGCGCTGATCATGTCACGATCACCTGCCCTTGGGGCAACGAATTTCGTTGCTATGCCGGCGCCCCAAATTTCGGCGACATGGCTCAAGGAATTGCCTACGTTGAGTTCACCGTGCCTGAGGGTGCTGCGGCCGCCATCGCGCGCTTTTACCAAAATGTATTGGAAGCCTCTGCGCGTGTCGAGAAGGATTCCCTCAAACCGGTCGCGGAGGTTTTGATTGGACGCAACCAAAGGCTCCGTTTTCGGGAATCGGCAGGGCCGGCCGTTCCTTACGATGGCCATCATATTGCCATCTATGTGGCCAACTTCTCCAGGCCTTATCATTTTTTAAAAACTCATGGATTGATTTCCGAAGAGGTGCGCAATCACCAGTTCAGATTTAAATCCCTCGTCGATCCGGACACCGAGCGTGTCGTGTTTCTTTTGGAGCATGAAGTGAGAAGTCTTCATCACCCGATGTTTCATCGACATTTCGTTAATCGCGACCCGACGCAGTCCCAGCGCAATTATAAGCGTGGCCGTGATGCTTCGATTCCATTTCGTCGCTGATGGTCGATGGAAACAGCGGCTTTCTTATGCCATGATCCTGCGGCATCGGGTTCCGGTAATGATTTGATCAAGCTCTGTTTTTTGGTTATTTTGTGGGCGAGATCAGTCATCTCGCGTTGGTTGGCGCCCGTGATTCCG
This sequence comes from Deltaproteobacteria bacterium, assembly GCA_009379725.1. Lineage (GTDB taxonomy): Bacteria > Desulfobacterota > Binatia > UBA9968 > UBA9968 > WHTF01. The sequence continues at coordinate 25,925 of WHTF01000011.1, read as the reverse complement.
AATAGTGGCGGCAAGCGATGAAACCTGAGAAATAGCGAGTAGGAGGAATAATGGCGATTAGTAAGGAGCTATTGGATATTTTGGCCTGTCCCAAGTGCAAAGGCGATATTCATCTCAATGACGGCGGAGATGGTCTGATTTGTGATGCCTGTCGCCTCATGTACCCGATTAAAGATGATATTCCGGTCATGCTCATCGACGAAGCCACCCACCTGTGATTGATGGCCATTGTCGACTGGAAAAACGTGCTGGTCGTTCAAACCAGTTTTCTCGGCGATACGGTTCTTACCTTACCGTTGCTGTCCGAAATCAAGCGGCGCTTCCCAGAGGGGAAACTTACGCTCCTTTGCGCTCCCGTCGGAAGGGAAATTCTAGCCTCTCATCCGGATATCGACGAGATCATCGTTGATGACAAGCGGCGCGTAGATGCCGGTTTGTCGGGATTACGGCGCAAGGCCAAGATGCTCAGATCTAAGGATTTCACGCTGGCGATCTCGCCGCATCGATCTTTTCGAAGTGCCTTGTTGTTGCTCCTGGCGAGGATTCCTTATCGTGTCGGTTTTCGGCAGAGTAAGGGAGCATTTTTGTTTCATACTCTAGCGAATAGGGACCCGCTGCGTCACGATGTCCTGCGGAATCTTTCCATTCTTGAGGCTCTCGGAATTTCTACGGAAGACTGCCGGCATGTCATCGATCTTCCCGTGATCCCGGGTAGCAAAGAGAAAATCCGTCGGTTACTGGACTCTGCCGGTATTGATCTTAACCAAACCGTTGTCGGGATCAATGCCGGTTCTGTCTGGGCGACCAAACGTTGGTCGCCGGATTCCTTCGCCGTATTGATACGGCGCCTGAAGCAAGATCTAAATTGCCAGATTATTCTTTTCGGCGGTCCCGAAGACGCCGCAACCGTTGCGAGAATACAAGAGCTTTGCGGTACTTCGGTCGCGATGTTGGCCGGCAAAACAGCGCTGTGCGATTTACCCGCGGCCGTAAGCGCTTGCCATCTGTTTATTACCAATGACAGCGGCCCGATGCATATCGCAGTCGCCCGGAGCGTGCCGGTGGTTGCGATATTTTGTGCGACCACACCATCGTTAGGATTTTATCCGTACAGTTCGAAAGCCGTCGTTGTCGAAAAGGAGCTATCGTGCAGGCCTTGTAGTTCACACGGAGGCAGGCGCTGTCCGCTGGGAACGGAAGATTGCATAAAACTCATTAGGCCAGAGCATGTTTTGCAAGCTGTGAAGCAGGTTTTACAACATCGAGACGAATTCCCGGTTGCTTGCGCCACCGGCTATGAGCCTCGATATCTCACGGTATAATCCTTCTGATTTTTCCTTTGCATGCTTTTGCGGGCTCCATTGGACCAAGAGTGTTAAGCCACGATCGAATCTGGGGTGCGGTGCCGGATGGATTCAATAAAGTCGTCGCTGATCGGCAGCGGCGGCTTTTAGTGCGCGCCGACGTGGCGCATGAACTTCATATCGATGTGTGCGTGGGGGATCCTAACTTAGGAGCACTGAGCCGCTTTCAAGGAAGGCAAAGGTTAAGAACGTTGCGCCTGAGAAATGGTGAAAACGCTCTTATCCGTACTTACCACCATGGCGGGTTGTTTCAAGGGGTGACCGGTAGGACGTTCTTCTCCTGGCCGCCGCGTCCGTTTAGGGAATTAGCCGTTACCGAAGAACTGCGCCGGCGAGGCGTCCCCACCATTGAAGTCTATGGCGCGTGCGTAGAGGGTGTTTTTGGGCCCTTCTATAGAGGCTGGTTGATCACTCGTGAATTAAAAGGATCTCACGATTTGTGGACGGCATTGCAAAACGGCTTTGTGCGAGAATGGACGGTTGAAAAGGTTCTGCGGCCGGTGGCGACGAGTTTGTGCTTCCTTCATGGTCAAGGCGTCTATCACAGCGATTTGAATCTGAAGAATATTTTGGTGCGTGCGGAGCCCGGTGGCGTGAAGGGGTACATTATCGATTTTGATAAGGCCAGATTGTTCCTAGGCAAGCTGCCGAAGGCGTTTGCAGAGAAGAATCTCCGCCGTCTATTGCGCTCGGTGTGGAAGTTGGATCCCCGGAGAGAATACTTGACGACAGCGGATTGGGATCGGTTTGTGACATGGTACCATGAGGCCGAGCACACGTGAGATGGCATTCCAACACCATGCGGAAAGCAAGACCCAACTACCGCCAGAGAACAGTCTGTAGATGTCTCGCTGCGGAGGAGAGCCAGATGAAAATAGGTAGAGCATCAAACCGGATCTCATTAAAGAGTTGTAGCATTGGCAACTGAGTTGAGATATCGCGACCTCGTTCAGGATGGCTGGAACCTCAGAGTTCTTCCAGAGAGATGGTCTAATGAATTATGGCATTGCCTTTTGAGCCATATCCGCGAGCAGGTGATTAGGCGACATCCGCAAACGTTGATGGTGAACTTCTTTGATAAAGACGAAAGTCAACGCTTATTTCTAAAGATTTTTGATCCAGCAACGTATTGGGGCGGGATAAAAGACTGGTTTCGCGATTCCAAGGCGCTTCGCTTCTTAAAACAGGGAGTCGCGTTGTCGGAAGCAGAGTTTCTCGTTCCGATCACGATCGCTGCGGGCGAAGAACGGCGCCTTGGCATTTTGAAAAGAGCTTTCGTGGTGACCCTGGGGATGGATGGCGCGCCTTTGCCAACTTTTTTAAGTGAAAGTTGCAGCATCGCAATAGCTGGTGTTGCACTGGTTGAAAAACGAAACGGCCTGAGAACCTTGGCACGGCAGATTCGGCGTTTTCATGATCTCGGATTCATCCATGGTGACTTAGTACCGTCCAATATCCTGGTCCGCCGGGTTCCGGCAATCGGTTTGCAGTTTTATTTTATGGATAACGACCGTACCCGGCGCTATTCAAAATGGCTGCCGCAGACTTTGTGGAAACGGAACTTGGTGCAACTCAACCGATTTCCCTTGCCTTCGATAACCCTGCAAGACCGGATGAGATTTTTCCGGGCGTATTTGGGAGCGCAGGATTCAAGCGAAGCTAATCGCCGGTTACTCCGCTGGTTGGAGGCGAAGACGCGCCAGCGGCGCAGGGAGTGTGACGGGGTTGACACAACTGGTAGCTTTCGAAAGTTGATGAGTTGGCCGAACAGCTCGTTGCCCACGGCGAACCATGGAAAACACCAATAGTCGAAATACTCTACTTCATCTGGTGATTTTGGCGACGGTCTGTGCGCTGGTGTTTATGCTCTTTCTCGGCAAGAGTCCGTTCCACGACAAGGCAGAGCCGCGCGAAGCTTTGGTGGTGCGCGATATCGTGCTCGAAGGACGTTGGTTACTTCCTCTCAGGGCTGGCGAACAACTTCCTTCGAAGCCGCCGCTGTTCCACTGGTTTGCCGCTATGGCTTCAATCCTTCGCGGAGAGATGACCGAATCGAGCATTCGATTCCCATCGGCTCTTTTCGCCAGTCTGGGAGTCCTGCTTTGTTACTTATTCGGCAGGCGTTTGTATGATTCGGAAACCGGTCTTTGGGCGGGATTGATTCTCGCAACAACGGCGCTGTATTACACCTCAGGGATAGAAGCCCGGGTCGATATGACGCTGGCCTTTTTTGTCGCAGTATCGTTAATGCTCTTTTATACCCTGTATCGCGGTTTCCTGCGGCATCAAGCCTGGTGGTATCTGTTCTTTTTTATCGTCGGCGTTGGCGTAACGGCAAAAGGACCCGTCAGCGTGATTCTCTGCGGCTTAGTCATCACCACCTTCCTGATCTTGCAAAGGAGATGGGATGTTCTCGTAGGGCTGCTTCGTCACCCTGGGATCGTCGTGGGAATTGTGGTGTGCTTTGCATGGTACGGTGTCGCACTCTACCTCGGAGGCAACGAGTTTTTCGGAATTCAATTTGTCAAAGAAAATTTCGCGCGATTCTTTGTCCGTGGCGAAGGCGGGACCGGGCATCAGAAACCGGTTTATTATTTCATTCCGTATCTTTTCACCTGGGGTATGCCCTGGACATTATTTTTGCCGGCCGTTATCTGGTCCTATTTTCACGATGAGGCATTCCGTAAGGATGAACTGCTTTTCCTGGGGGTATGGGCGGTTGTGATTTTTGTCTTCTTTTCTCTTTCGGCGGGGAAGAGACCGCCGTATATCCTGCCACTTTACCTCCCGCTAGCGTTGATGACTGCCGTCTGGCTTCGTCGCCAGGCGGTTGTGAGCGTTGGGAAATCCTATTGCAAGTTTGTATGCGTATTGGCGTGTATCATCGGCCTTGTTTTTGTCGTCGCATTTGCCGCCCACTCAGCAAGATTGGATTTAGTTGCGTTATTGGAATCCTTAGGAATACGTTTGGAAAAGGACGTCGCCGTGGAACTGTCGGCGCTGTCGGCAGCGTCGCAAGAGTCAGGCTGGATCGTTCCAGGGGTTCTATTGGCTTCGGCAGTGCTGTGGTTTTTTATCGGGCGTAATTTTTATCAGTGCAATGTGGCGAGCGCAGTGAAGCAAATGGTGTCAGTGTCGGTGCTGACGATCGTTTTCATGCGCGGCGTTATCCTTCCGAGCCTGGCGATGACCGGGAGTTACAAAGAGTTCATGCAATTAGCTGTGGAAAAAGTTGTCAGTAGTCAGTCCCTGGTTCTATTTCCCCGCGGTATCGATTCTTCTTCGATCATCTTTTACGGCAAAGATAAAATCAGCATCCTTCCCGATGACCCTGTATTGTTGCGGGAAAGGTTGCGGCAATCTAGAGACTTCTTCATCGTTGAAGAAGATATGTGGGATTCTGAAACCGCCGGATTGGCGTCCAAGATCCCTATTATCGGGCGCAGCCGGGGCACGGGTCCTGATGGGGATGCCCGGCTCATTCTGGTTCGAGGTCAGGGACAGTGATATCCCGGCAGAGGGCTTTGATCGACGACGCGCTCTGATGCAAAACTTTCCGCTCTCGGCACTGCGCTTCGCAGCTAAATATTCGTGAAGGTGGAGAAGATCAAAACTTTGAGAATCGGCCTCATTCATAAGCGCTTCGATCTGAAGGGAGGAACCGAACGGGATTTATACCGGACTGCGGAGGGTCTGAGAGATCTCGGTCACGAGATCCATTTGTTTTGTAGTGAGTACGCTGCGCCAGTTCCGGTCGGCGTCGTTGCGCATCGGGTTCAGGTCGTGCCCTTTGGAAGAACTGCTCGCCTGTGGAGTTTTGCGCTGCGCGCGCCGAAAATCGCCGCCCGCTACCGGTGCGACGTCGTGGTCGGATTTGGGCGTATTCTCAAACAAGACGTCTTACGCAGCGGGGGCGGATCCCATCGTGGTTTTTTGCAGCGACTCGGACGTGAAAGTGGATTGTGGCGGTGGTTGTGGCAAAAGGTAAGTATTTATCACCGCAGTGTTCTTGCCATTGAAAAACGGCAGTATCGGGGTGAAGGATTCACGGAGATTCTGGCGGTTTCGGCGGAGGTTAAAAGGGATTTGATGACCAACTATAGAATCCCGGAGCACAAAATTACCGTCCTTTACAATGGTGTCGATCCAACTCGTTTTCATCCAAACCGGCGAGATGAAGCGCGCACCGCGATCCGTCAACGATGGGGAATCCCAGCGGATGCCGACGTGGTCTTGTTTGTCGGTAGCGGGTTCCGAAGAAAGGGATTGGACCGTCTCCTGTCGATTTGGAATTCGCCCAGACTAGTGAACTCATGGTTATTGGTGGTTGGGGATGACGCGCGGATGGCGCGGTACAAAAAAAGGGGAGAGAGAGTGGGAAAGGGGCGGATCGTCTTCGCCGGCCGGCAATTCGACATTGAAAATTATTATGTAGCGGCAGACCTCCTTGCTTTGCCGGCGGTGCAAGAGGCTTTCGGTAACGTCGTTCTAGAGGCGCTTTCGTCGGGATTACCGGTTTTGGTCAGTCGTGAAGTCGGAGCGGCCGAGATTTTGTCGGGTGCTCTGCTAGAAGGCATCATCGATAAACCCGAGGATCCCGACCAACTGGAGAGCAAATTGGTGGCGTTACTCAAGCGAACCGGTGACCAGGAGTTTCAAAGGGCGGCTACCCTCATAGGCGCGGAATTCTCGTGGCAGAACCATTTTAAGAAAGTGGAAAATCTGCTCGCGCGTGTTGCCATCGCGCGGCCGAACTGCGATCGAAATGCTGGCTGATCTCGTTCCGCTTAAGCGCGGCGCGTCATCGATATGGATCGATCGAAAATTCATCGGGCAGCCGGTTGTTGATCTGATATCGGACCCGGACCGGCTTTTCACCGGGAAAGAATGCCTCATTGTTAAAGATCAAAAGAAGATCAAGGTTGCCCGAATCCCGCTCGAGGTGTCCGAAGGAGTCTGCCGCATCTATGTGAAACGGTACAATGTGTTTTCAGTTCGATCGCGGTTAGTTTCTCTCTTGGTCCAATCCGGTGCCGTGCGAGCGCTCCGGGGGGCAAAAATTTTGAAGAACGCAGGTATCGCAACGGCCAAGTCCGTTGCAGTGGTGGAATTCCGCCGCTGGGGAATGGTAAGCAAAAGCTTTTACTTAACCGAAGAAATCATCGGCGGCAAGACCGCTGATGCCTACTGGTGTAATGACCTGACGCCGGCGCCGGGCAGTACAGGTTTTGGCCGACGCCGGCGGTTTATCAAGGGATTGGCTTTGGTCTTTCAGGAACTGCATCGCTGCGGCGTTTACCACAATGACCTTAAAGACGCCAATATTATAGTGACCGCGGAAAAAGACAACGAGTCGTTTTATCTTTTGGATATCGAGGGAGTGCGGCGTTATTCGGAGTTAAGTCATAGGCGCCGCATAAAAAATCTCGTACAGCTGTATCGGACCTTGGGGCATTTTCTCCGGCGCACCGAGAAGCTATATTTTCTCAAGATTTACTTAGGTTCAGTTTTTACAAGCGGGCTTGCTAAGCGGCATTGGGTCATGCAGGTGCTCAGCCAAAGCAGACGACGGGATCAAAAGAAGATGCGGCTACAGTCACCCTGGAGGCACAGGCAAATTACTTGACGGCAGGTTATTTGCCGCTTGCGCGCTGAAGCACCAAGAGGATTGTTGTATTTTTGTAGTGTTCTCGTCCGCTGTCATGTATTTTGTAGTGGGTTGCTTCAATACGCGGACCAGTCGCAGCTTGATGTTTATCAACACTCGGAAACGGACCCTTCAGAGATGAAGACTATTTTGGTCACCGGCGGGTGCGGATTTATCGGCAGTCATTTCATTCGGCTACTGAGCCAGGACACGAGTTACAGGGTCGTGAACCTCGATAAGTTGACTTATGCAGGCAACCCGGAAAATCTTGCCGATATTGAAGGGAAGCACTACCGGTTCCTGCGAGGTGATATCGCTGACCGGGGACTCGTCGAACGCATTCTGAGAGAAGAGCAGCCTTGGGCCCTGGTGAATTTCGCGGCGGAATCCCACGTCGACCGCAGCATCATCGACTCTTCGCCCTGTATTCAAACTAATATCAACGGTGTTCAGGTGCTGCTGGAATCGGTGCGTAAGAATCCGGTAAAGCGGTTCCTTCAGATTTCAACCGACGAAGTCTATGGAGACAAAGAGGGCCAAGAGGCATCGAGCGAGAAATCGCCGTTGATGCCCAGTAGCCCCTATGCGGCGAGCAAGGCGGCGGCCGATCTTCTCTGTTTATCATACCGGCGCACTTACGGGCTGCCGATTCTTATTACCCGGAGCGCAAATAACTATGGCCCGTATCAGTTTCCCGAAAAGCTGTTGCCGCTGATTATACGCAATGCCATGAGAAATCTGAAGCTACCGATCTATGGCGATGGCGGCCAGATGAGAGATTGGCTCTACGTTGAAGATAATTGTCGGGCGATTCTCGCTGTCCTGAATACGGCCGAGCTTGGGTCGATTTACAATATCGGTACCGGTGTGGAGCGAACCAATTTGGATTTGGTTCGATCGGTTTGCGAGGTACTTGCCGATTACCTAGGTGTCGACGGGCACACTTTCGAGCAAAATATCGAATCGGTAGCGGACCGGCCGGGTCATGATCGCCGTTATGCCTTGAACACGGCAAAGATTCGCCTGGAAATGGGATGGTCTACGCTGACGACCTTTGCAGACGGACTACGCAAGACGGTTCGCTGGTACGACGAGCACAAGGAATGGGTAGCGCGAGCGGCGTCCAGGGAATAAAGGAATGATTACGATTCGCGGGGGGTGGGGAGCTCCGCATGACCGGTACGGGATTGAAGAGTGGAGCACTTGGGTGCAGGCGTGGAGTTCCTGAATGACGATGCCCTTGAACCGTCGAATGAGTGTTATCATACCCACGCGCAACCGTGGGTCCAGTCTGAAAAGACTTTTGGACAGTTTAGAATTAGCGACCTGTCCCGACGGGACCGCTGTAGAAATCATTGTCATCAACAATCACTCGACAGACAGTACGCCACAGATACTTAGACAAGAGTCAACAAAAGAAAGAAAGTACCCGATCAAGATTTTGGAGCATTTGAAACTTGGTAAGGCTGAGGCGCTGAATCTTGGATTGAGCGAAACCGCCGGCGATTTATTGTTGATATTGGATGATGATGTTTTAGTCGATAAATTCTGTTTGGCCCAGCATGTTGCTGCCTATAAAAAAAGTATGTTTGACGCTGTTCAAGGAAGAGTTTTACCGGGTGTGGACCCAGACGGGCGGCCCGCGGATGTGTCCCGCTTACGAGAATACAACATTCCCCTCATTGACTATGGGGATGCCTTTTGTGAAATCCGCGGCTTGACGGGTACGAACATGTCGATCAAGCGCGAAGTTTACGAAAGGGTGGGTTCGTTCGATACCCGTTTAGGTCCCGGCGCCTCGGGTTTTAGTGAAGATACCGAGTATTCAATACGTGTCGGTCAGGCCGGCTTCAAAATAGGCTATAGCCCCGACGCGATCGTCTATCATGAGCTCAATCCGGAACGATACGGCCGGTCTTACAACCTAAATGTCCAGTATCGCAAAGGTTTAAGCCGGAGTCTCTATCGGCACGACTCGCTTTGGTTTCGCACAGTGCCGGGTCTGATCGGCAACTGTCTACGGTACTTGATTTATAGCGCAAGCGGGCGGCGACAGAAAGCCTACCAGACTGAAGGGCGTATCGCCAAGCATTGTGGCTATATAGCCGGAAAAGTGCAGAAACAGCTGCTTCGACATAGACGCCGGCCATGATGACCGCACCGCTGGCGCCCCTTATCTCAGTCGTTATCGCCACGTTTAACCGGGCGTCTTTCCTAGGTGAAACCATCGACAGCGTGCTGGCGCAGAGCTTTAAGGATTTTGAGCTGATTGTCATCGATGATGGCTCAACGGATCATACCCGCCAAATCCTGGGTGCCTACGGTGACGATGTTCGTGTGTACCATCAGGAGAATCATGGCGCTTCGGCGGCGCGTAATTTCGGAGTGCAGCAAGCCCGGGGCGAATGGATTGCGTTTCAAGATTCCGACGACGTCTGCGCGCGCAATCATTTGGAGTCGCTCTACGCCTCGGCGCAGCGGAATCCCGCAGCGGCGATGGTTTTTGCAAATGGCGCTTATCTGCGCGGCAACGAGCATCATCGCGCCAGCATCATACCGGCCGGGAAATCTCGCAGGCTCGCTGCGGCGGGAGTGACTTGGGTCGACCTATTTGACAAGAGCATTTTTCGTTTGCAAGCTTCCTTGATTCGTAAAGACGTCTATCTGTCTCTAGGGGGGTTGGACGAGAGCTTTCGTATTTGCCATGATTTGGATCTGTGTTTTAAACTGTTCGGGCAATATCCGGTCATCTATCTCGACGAAATCGTGTTTTTCTATAGAAAACATGGCGGCAACATCACCCGCGATCAAGAGCTGAGACTTACTGAGAATATCCGGGTGATCGAAAAGATGCGCGCGGCATTTCCTGAAGCGGAAAAACTACTGGGTAAAAAGCGAGTGCTCCGGCGATTAGCGTATCGCTATTACCGTCTCGCCAAAATCAGGTGGCGGGAGCGCAATCGCCAAGGAGGAGATCACGCGTTGCGTCAAGCAATCGCCCTGCGGCCGTTTTTCGTTAAGTATCGCTTCTACCTGTGGAGGTCCTGGCTGTCGAAGGGTACATGCGTTTGAAATTCAAATCCGTTTAACCGTCGCAACGTGCGATTGAAAATCGTTGCGGCATCTTCTCATTCACGACATGCCATCCGTCTCCTGCTCTGAAGGGATAGTTTGATTTTTGCGCAGTCTCCTCCTATCTTCTGAAAACCATGGATGACCCACGGAATAGTTCCCCCTCGGGACCCAGCGTGTCGGCCATCGTTGTTTGTTTCAACGAAGAAGATAATATCGCCCGCTGTCTGAGAAGCTTGCGATGGTGCGATGAAATCGTCGTTGTCGATGCTTTCAGCACGGACCGCACAGTAGAGATTTGCCGCGAGTTCACCGATCTCATCATTCAGCGTAAATGGGCCGGATATCGCGATCAAAAGGCGTTCGCCCATTCTAAGGCAAGCAAAGATTGGGTCTTGTTGATAGACTCGGACGAAGAGGTCACGCCGGAACTCGCACGAGAAATTCGCCAAGAATTATCGGTTAACGCTGGACAGTATTGCGGATTTCTGCTTCCCCGTCTCATGTTCTATTTAGACCGGTGGTGGGAACGGGGAGGGTGGTACCCGGATTACGACGTTCGGCTGTTTCGTCGTGATCGCGCGCAGTGGGGCGGAACTGATCCCCATGAGAAGATCATCGTGAACGGCGCGCTACGGCGGCTGCGCCATCCTTTACATCATTTTTCCTATCGCGACATCGATGATCATATCCAAAGAATCAACCGTTTCACATCGATTTCGTCAGGGGAACTTCGTAAGCAAAACCAGCGCTGGCGATTGACCGACGCGCTTTTTCGGCCGGCATTCCGCTTTTTTCGCTCGTATGTCTTGAAGCGAGGTTTCATGGAAGGCTTTGCCGGCTTCTATGTCGCTGTGACCGCCGCGGTTTACGTTTTTCTGAAGTATGCTAAGCTCTGGGAGCTTGAGCTAGAGGAGAAGAAGGAAGTTGGGCGGAAGCGGTCATAGCCGCCTCCTTAAAATTCTGCACATCGATCCTGAGAAAAATTGGGGTGGTGGGGAGGCGCAGGTATTCGGACTCCTACAAAATCTCGCCGACTGGGGTCATCGCAACGATCTTGCGACGCATCCCGAGGGAAAATTATTCCGGCTGTCTCAGAACCCAAAGGTGAGAAATATTCCTCTGACCGTCCGCAACGATGCGGATATCCGAGCCGTTCCGGCGCTCCGGCGCCTGATACATAAGGAAAGATATGACCTCGTTCACCTGCACACCAAGAGGGCGCATGCGCTCTCTCTTTGGCTACCCCGAGGCGCCACGAGCCCGAAATATCTGGTCACGCGGCGAATGGACTATCCTGAGGCGAACAATCGGTACACGCGCTATCTCTATAATCGCAGGGTCGATGGGGTCGTGGCGATTTCCCAGTCCATCGCGGATCTGCTGGCGAAAGCAGGCGTGGATCGGGGTTCGATTCGATTGATTTACAGCGGCATTGATCCCCAACCATTTCAGTCGGCGGCAAAAGGGGCCAAACAGCGCAATGAGATACCTGTCGTTGCGATGGTTGCCGTTCTCGAAGAGAGAAAAGGGCATCGTTTTTTACTGGAAGCGGCGCGGATTCTGAAAGATCGAGGGCATAGAATTCGCTATTTACTGGCCGGAGACGGATCTCAGAAGACGCAGCTTGAACAGCAAGTCCAAAGGTTAGGATTATCAGAGGATGTATCACTCGTCGGATTTGTGAGCGATGTCGCGAAAGTTTTGGCTTCGATCGATCTCTTGGTGCTGCCTTCTTTGTATGAAGGTTTAGGAGTGGCCGCGCTGGAGGCGATGGCGGCGGGAAAGCCTGTGATAGGAACCCGGGTTGGTGGACTGGCGGAATCGATCATCGATGGTGAAACGGGGTATCTGGTGCCGCCCAAAGATGGGCGCGCCCTCGCCGAGGCAATCGCAAACTTAATTGCGGATCCGTCGATGGCGCAAAAGATGGGGCGTAGAGGCGCTGAGCGGGTTGTCCAATGTTTCACGATGGCGCAGATGGCAAAGAAGAACGAAGAATACTATTACGCGTTGCTTGAAGGTGAAGCCTGAGGATGTGCGGGAGAAAGACGATTCAATGAACGCAACGGAGCGATTATCAGAAATCTTGGACAACTTCCGCAAAGTACATTTGCTGGTTGTGGGCGACCTCATGCTGGATCGGTTTATCTGGGGCAACGTCGATCGGCTGTCGCCCGAAGCACCGGTTCCGGTGCTTCGCGTATGCTCCGAGAGTTCTCGACTCGGCGGCGCGGCCAATGTGATCCATAATGTGCGAAGCCTGGGGGCGCAGGTGACGGCGTGTGGAGTGGTGGGGGCGGATGGGCCGGGCAAGACATTGACCGATGATCTGCGCCGCATCGGCGCGTCGACCCGCGGGGTGTTTGCCGATCGAGAGATTCAGAGCATTCAAAAAACCCGGATCATTGCCCGTCCGAGCCACCAGCAAATCGTCCGCCTGGACCGTGAAAATCACGCCGCAATCAAAGATGCGACCCTGAAAAAGATCTGTAAGTTCATAGGCGATAGGGCCGGCCGTTTTGACGGTATAGTGGTTTCCGACTACGGCAAAGGCGTCATTCATCACGAGCTGTTGAGTTCCCTCGCCAGTCTCGCAAACCGGCAAGGAATCCGTCTTATCGTCGATCCTAAAAAGGAAAATTACAGCCGTTATCAATGCCCGTCATTGATCACGCCCAACAAAGACGAAGCCAGCACCGCCTCGGGAGTCGCCATTCACGACGATCGAACACTGGCGATGGCTGGGCAGCGGCTGGTGCGGATGTGGCGCGCGAAAGCAGTCCTGATCACGCGCGGCCCTGAAGGGATGAGTCTCTTTCGCCCGCGCCAGCCGGTGAGACACTTTCCCACTCAAGCTCGGGAAATTTTCGACGTAACCGGGGCGGGGGATACCGTGGTGGCGGTGTGCGCGTTGGCTTTGGCGGCCGGCGCCGACTATGAAGAGGCGGCGGTATTAGCCAATCACGCAGCCGGATTGGTCGGCGATGAAGTGGGTACCGTTGCGGTGCCAATGGCCAAACTTAACCGGGTGATAAAGGGATTGCCATGAAAAGTATGACGGGATATGGCGAGGCTTCGCACCAGGGCAAGAATGCGAAGATTACGGTTCAAGTGAGAAGCTTGAACCATCGACATCTCGATCTTCAGCTCAGAGTGCCTCGTGAATATCTCGGCTTTGAGGAGGAGATTCGTAAGAGCTTGCGTGAAACCGTGAGCCGGGGCCGCATCGACTTGTTTATCAACAGGACGGCGACGCCGGGCTATGCGCGAGAAGTTGAACTGGATGAAGACCTGCTCGGCAAATATCTTAAGGCGATTCAGCGCGCCAAGAATAAATTTGACTTGGCCGGCGAAATCAATGTTGCCAATTTTGCAAGTATTCCCGATCTCCTACGCGTTCGCGACGTCGAAGCCAACGCGGGATCCGAGAAAGAGGGGCTATTTGCTGCGGTAAGGTCGGCGATTCAGAAGCTCGAACAGTCGCGCACTCGAGAGGGGCGCCAGCTGAAGGCGGATATGCAGTCTCAGCTCCGTCACCTGAAGAAGATCGCCGCCGATTTGGAAAAGCAGGCCGCCCATTTAGCTCCGCGGTTGGAGAAGAATTCAGCGGTATCGAAAAACGCCGAGGCGGCGGCAAGGATGCCTAACGAGGAATTCGACCCGGGTAATTGGGTGGTGCTCAAAGGCGATGTCCACGAGGAAGTGGTGCGGTTAAAGACTCACATCGCTGCGTTATCAAGGGTCATTCAGGAGAATGAACCGGTCGGCAAAAAGATCGACTTCATGCTTCAGGAAGTTCAGCGGGAGTTAAATACCATCAGCTCGAAGATACCTTTGTTGCCGGTGGTGCAGTTGGTATTGAGTGGCAAGGAAAGAGTGGAAAAGATCCGCGAACAAACGCAAAACATCGAATGAAAACCACCAGACAGAGCAACCAGCGGCAGGGGATTGTCTTTATCCTGTCGGCTCCTTCCGGAACGGGGAAGACCACCGTGATTAACGGCTTGCGGGAACGTTTCCCTGAAGTTTCCCTGTCCGTGTCCTATACTACCCGGGCGCCGCGCTCCGGCGATATTCCGGGCCGCGATTATCATTTTATTAGTCGCTCGCGTTTTTCGGCGATGAAAGCCAAAGGGGAATTCGCCGAGTGGGCGACCGTTCATGATTTTTATTACGGCACACCGCGTCGCCCTTTGGATCGATCGATCGGCAAGGGAAAAGACTTTTTTTTGGACATTGACGTGCAGGGAGCGAGACAGATCAAAAAGGAGTATCCGCAAGCCGTGTCGATTTTTCTGCTGCCGCCTTCGTGGGGCGAATTGAAACGGCGCCTGGGGAAAAGGGCCACGGACAACACGAAGATCATCCGCCGGCGCCTGGCTAATGCCAGGCGTGAAATTCAGAACGTAATGCAGTACGATTATTACGTGGTGAACAGGAACATCGAAGAGGCCGTGGGGCTTCTCGAGGCGATTGTTTTGGCGGAAAGACAAAGAATTTCTCGAGTCTTACGCTGGCGAATCGCTCCTCTAAAGGGTGAAAGCAAAGCTTTGTCACGATCATGAGCAAGGACATTAAAATAGGCGACCTGGTCGAGAAGGTCCAATCCTACCATCCTGCCGCAGACGTCGAGGTGATCCGCAAAGCCTATGACTTTTCCGCCAATGTTCATAAAGGCCAAAAACGGGCATCGGGCGAACCCTACTTAATCCATCCAATGGCGGTGGCCAGTATCATTACCGACTTGAAACTGGATGAGCCGAGCATTGTCGGGGGTTTGCTTCACGATACGGTAGAGGACACTCTGACAACGCTCGATGAGCTCAAAAATATATTTGGTAAGGAGATCACGGCTCTGGTTGACGGCGTGACTAAACTGAGCCGCACCAACTTTAGCAGCCGCGAAGAGAAACAGGCGGAGAACTTTCGCAAGATGCTGATGGCTATGGGGAAAGACGTGCGTGTCATCCTCATCAAGCTGGCCGATCGGGTGCATAACATGCGGACCCTCGATCACATGCCGCTCGATAAACAAATTCTCACGGCCCAAGAAACCTTGGATATCTATGCGCCGATGTCGCACCGGCTGGGCATCGCCTGGATCAAGACCGAGCTGGAGGATTTATCGCTAAAGTATCTGCATCCCGAGGTGTATCATCAGCTCAAGCGTAATGTCGCAAAGAAAAAAACCGATCGCGAGGAATACATCAAAGAAGTCATTTCAATTATCAACCGGAAGCTCGAATCCGAAGGGATCGAGGCGGACGTGACGGGACGGCCCAAACACTTCTTTAGCATTTACCAAAAGATGGAAAGCCAGAATCTGCTCTACGATCAGATCTATGATCTGGTTGCCTTCCGGGTTCTGGTGGATACCGCGAGAGAGGTCTACGAAGCGCTCGGTATCATTCACTCTCAATGGCGCCCGGTTTCAGGTCGATTCAAGGACTATATCGCGGTGCCGAAACCGAACATGTACCAATCGCTGCATACCAGCGTCATCGGCCCGTATGGCGAAAGAATGGAAATCCAGATCCGCACCCATGAGATGCATCGGGTAGCGGAGGAAGGGATTGCGGCGCACTGGCGCTACAAAGAAGGCGAAGATTTTCAGGTTAGCGACATACAAAGATACACTTGGTTGCGCCAGCTCCTGGAATGGCAGCAGAATCTGCAAGACCCTCAAGAGTTTCTGCATAGCTTAAAGGATGATCTTTTCTCCGAAGGGCTTTATGTTTTTACCCCGAATGGTGATTTGCTCAATTTCCCCAAGGGCTCGACGGTTATCGATTTCGCTTATCGCATCCACTCCGACATAGGCCTGCATTGCTCCGGAGCCAGGGTTAACGGGCAGCTCGTTTCGCTGAAGTATATTTTGCGCAGCGGCGATACCGTCGAAATCATAACCACGCCGCAACAGGTTCCGAGCCGGGATTGGTTAAAACTGGTCAAAACCCCCAGAGCAAAATCCAAAATCAGAAATTGGCTCAAGGCACAACAACGCGAACGCAGCGTCGCTTTAGGGCGGGAAATTTTGGAGAGCGATCTGCATCGCTACGCGCTCGATTATGCGACTTTGAGAGCGCAGGGAAAACTGGAATCGCTGCCCAAAGAGCTCGGGCTCAAAGACGAGGAGGCGTTACTGGCGGCCCTGGGATACGGCCGGATCACGGCGGGGCAGGTGTTATCGAAGCTGCTGCCGCCGGAAAAATTGGAAAGCGGGCACAAGCAGCCTGAAGGTTCCCTGGAACGGCTGTTTCGCTTGGCATCAGGGAAAATCAAGCATTTAGGGATTCGCGTGAAAGGTATCGACGATGTCCTGGTTCGATTCGCCTTGTGCTGTCATCCCCTGCCCGGGGAACACATCGTCGGTTTCATTACCCGCGGAAGGGGCGTTACCGTTCACACCATCGGTTGTTCGACGATTCTGGAGAGCGATCCGCACCGCAAGATCGAGGTTAGTTGGGAAGAGAATGGACAGGCGCCGCGTCCGGTAAAGATCGAGGTGACCTGCGTCGATCAGCCGGGTTTATTGGCGGCGATCAGCGCCGCGATCACCAGCGCAAGCGCGAATATCGCGCGTGCTCAGATTCGAACGTTCACCGGTCAAAAAGCGATGAACACTTTCGAAGTCATGATCAAGAATTCCGAACACCTCAAACAGGTGTTACAAAATATCATGAAGGTCAAAGGAGTTTACAAAGCCGTTCGCGCGCGCGGCAGGACCGGCAGTACCCCGGATCGAGATCAGACCGCGAAGGGAGAACTCCGGTAGGGATCGCTATACGAGGGCGTCATGCGACTTTTTGAACCCGGCCCGAATGGATGCAGTCCGTGCAAACCAAGGCGCGTTTGACATGCCCGTCGAATTTGCCTTTGACCCGCTGTAAATTCGGACGCCAGGAACGTTTGGATTTGTTGTTGGCGTGACTGACATTGTTACCGACCGAGCGGCCCTTACCGCAGATTGAGCAGATTCTAGCCATTTAATTCTTTATCCTTTCGATAATCGCAGTTGTTGAAAAAGCTTCCAGGTACGGGATGACGGCCACTTGACCGCCGTCTTCCCGTACAATATCTGAGCCGATAATTTTCTCGGTGCTCCAGTCTCCGCCCTTTGCCAGCACGTTGGGCCGTATGGCCGAGATCACCTTATACGGATCCGGCTCGTCGAATAGAACGACGTAATCGACCATCTCCATAGCCGCTATCAATTCGCTTCGATCCGTCTCGGGCATTATGGGCCGCATAGGCCCTTTGATCTGCTTAACGGACTTATCACTGTTGATCGCCACTATAAGCAAATCTCCGGAAGCTTTTGCTTGTCTGAGAATGTAGACATGGCCGCGGTGAAGCAGATCGAAGCAACCATTGGTAAAAACTACGGTCTTACCATCTTTGCGGGCTTGGGCTGCGATCGCCTTGACCTCTTCAAGACTTTTGAGCTTCCCGGACACAACCCATTGGGTAACATGATAAACGGCTATTTTCAATTACAACTAGCCGTGAATTCAACGTTTATCCGAGTTCTTGACCGCTTATAAGATTTTCGATAAGGTTTTGACACATACAACCAAACGTCTTCAAGCTTTATTTCCGCAAAAACCTGGAGGTAAGAATGGAATATCAGGATCTTAGAGATTGGATCCAAATCGCAGATGAAATGGGGGAGCTCAAGACCCTCAAGGGGTGCGACTGGAATTTAGAAATAGGCGCAATCACCGAGATCGCAGCCCACAAAGAAGACGGCCCGGCGGTGCTTTTCGAAGACATCAAAGGCTACCCGAAGGGCTATCGGGTATTGTCGAACTCACTTTCATCGCGCAAGCGCTTGGCTTTGACGTTGGGACTGCCTTCGGGCGAGACCAAGATGGATTTCGTCAAGATCTGGAAAGACAATTACAAGAGTATCAAGCCGGTGCCGGCCAAGTTCGTCAAAAAAAGCGCGCTCTTCGATAACGTCTACAAAGACGGCGACATCGACATGTTCAAATTTCCGACGCCGCTTTGGCACGACAAAGACGGTGGTCGTTATATCGGCACGGGCAGCGTCGATATCACCCGCGATCCCGACGAGGGCTGGGTCAATTACGGCACTTACCGGGTCATGATCCACGACAAGAACAAGTTGGGATTTTATATTTCGCCCGGCAAGCACGGGCGCATTCAGCGGGAAAAGTACGCCGCCAACGGCAAGCCCTTCAAGATTGCCATGTCGTTCGGACATGATCCGCTGACCTTTCTAGCCGGCAGCATCGAAGTGCCGTATGGCGTGCCTGAATATGAGTTCATCGGCGGCTTGCGCGGCGCACCTTTCGAAATGATCGAAGGCGAGTATTCCGGCCTGCCGATTCCGGCCAATGCCGAAATCGTTATCGAGGGCGACGTTCATTTCGATAATCCGAAGGTCGAAGGGCCGTTCGGCGAATGGACCGGTTATTACGCCAGCGCGGAACGGGCCGAACCCTGGGTTGAGGTAAAGCGGCTTTATCACCGCAACGACCCGATCATTCTCGGCTCACCTCCGGGCAGGCCACCCGCAGAGCTCGGCTGGTATCGCTCGTATCTGCGTTCCGCCCTTATCTGGGATGAGATGGAAAAGGCCGGTGTGCCGGATGTCAAAGGCGTATGGCTCACGGTTTCCGGCGGCAGCCGGTTGATGATGTGTGTTTCGATAAAGCAGCGCTATCCGGGTCATGCCAAGCAGGCGGCGGTTATTGCTTCGCAGTGCCATGCAGGAGCGTATCTCGGCCGTTTCGTAGTGGTCGTCGATGACGATATTGATCCATCGAACACCGACGACATGATCTGGGCAATGTCGACCCGCTGCGAACCCGAGCAGGACATCGATATCTTGCGCCGCTGTTGGAGCGGCCCGCTCGATCCGGTGATTCACCCGACCAAGAAGGGCTTCAACTCGCGCGCGATTATCGATGCGACCCGGCCGTACGAGTGGATGAAAGATTTCCCGCCAGTGGCCGAGTCGAGCAAGGAAGTGCTCGACGCCACGGCCAAGAAGTGGGGCGCGGAGCTATTTGGCACCAACGGCAAGAAATAGAAAGTTCCGGCGGATTTGGTTGAGCGAAGGCAAGTCGATCTGAAAGATCGACTTGCCTTTTTTATTGAGATCTGTGCCTTGAGCACTGACGACCTCGCGTAATTCTATATGAACCCCATGCCTCCAGGCTCTCGCATTTAATCGCTGCGAGTTAATTTCCCGCGGCTGCCCGCGCAAAGGGTGAATCCTTACTCCCGTCATTCCCGCATGCTTTTAGCGGGATTCGGGGGTGACGTCTTTGAGGAAAATTCTCATCGCTGTGTTCTGACACCGGTTGACCGCTTCTAAATTCTTCCTCATGAAGAAATGACAGACTAAAATTCATTGACATATGAAATATTAGCGTATAAATAAATCTTGTTCAGGCGTCAATTCTTTCGCAAATTCCACATGGGTAGGTTCATATTGATGATTTTCCGCCGCAACCTCGCCATTCGTCGGGCGTTCCTGACGTTCATCATTGCTTCATCGATTTCTATTGCGCTAAGCAGTCAGCTTCTCGCCCAGCCGGCCAAGCAGCCGGCTGCAGGTTGGGAAAAGACCGTAGAGGCAGCCAGGGAAGAAGGTAAAGTGGTCGTTTCGATCCCTGCCAGCGCTGAACTCAGGAAGCAACTGGAAAAAAACTTCGAGAAACGATTCCACATCGATGTCGAAGTCATAACGGCACGCGGCAGTTCGTCGGTGCGTAAGATAGCCGAAGAGTTCAAGGCCGGATTGCGCCATGTCGATCTTCACATCGGCGGCTCGTCGTCGGCTGTTTCCGGTCTTTTGGATGAAGCCATCCTGGAGCCGATCGAGCCGTGGCTGGTTCTATCGAAAGTCAAAGACCCGAACCAATGGTGGGGCGGCCACATATGGGTGGACCGGGCCAATCGCTATATTTATGCTTCGTTGGCTTATCTCACTGAAAGTATCTGGTACAACACCGAGCTGGTAAAGCCTGGCGAAGTGCGCTCCTACGACGATCTGTTGAACCCGAAATGGAAAGGCAAGATCGGTTTTTTGGATCCTCGCAATCCGGGCGCGGGTGATTCCCAGTGGTCCTTCATGTGGGAGACCAAAGGTGAAGACTATCTAAAAAAATTAGCCGCACACGATCTCATGCTCGGTCGCGATCAGAGGCTCTTGGCGGAAAATCTTGCCAAGGGCAAGGTCGCTATGATGATCGGCCTGACCTACTATTCCTATCTGCCTTTTGTAAAAGCCTCCTTGCCAATCAAACCTTTGCCGGCTTTAAAGGAAGGCACTTATGCTACCGGCGGCAGCGGCAATTTTACAATCATCAAAAATCCGCCTCATCCGAATGCTACCCGAGTGTTCGTGAACTGGTTACTTGGTCGCGAAGGGCAGGATCTCTTCAGCCGGGCGTTGGGGCAGGCCACCCGGCGGCTCGACGTCGACACAGGTTGGCTGCGCGAAAACGGTGTGATTCCGGCGAAAGACGAGTTGACGGTGAAGGAATTTTTCAAGCTCGAAAATCAGTCCGAAGAAAAACTGCAGATGGTTCGCGAGCCGGCGTTGAAGGTCGCGAAGGCTCTGCTGCGCTAAAGATAAAGCCCTCAGACCTAACTGGAAAGAAGCGGGCCCCATGTCGAATAGCTATTTTGCCGACTTTCGCGCCTATATCGAGGAGCTTGATAAGCGCGGCAAGCTCCAGCGCTGGCGCCGGCCGATCAATAAAGACACTGAGATGATGCCGCTCATGAGACTGCAGTATCGCGGTATCGCGGACGAGGCGAGAAAAGCTTTCCTGTTTGAGAATGTCATGGACAGCAGAGGGAGGCGGCACGGCATCAGAGTCGTGACCGGCATGTATGGCTCCTGCCGGGAAATCGCCGCGCTCGGTCTCGGCTGTGACAAGCCTTCGGATATGTACGAGAAGTGGCGGCATGCTTTGGCCCAGCCCATCGATACCCGCACTGTTGCCCGGGCGCCGGTGCAAGATGTCGTCTATACCGGCGGCGAGTTGGCGAAATTCGGCCTCACCGGATTGCCCGCGCCCGTCGAGGAGCCCGGTTTCAGCGGCGGTATTCGTGTGACCGCACCTTTCATTACTCAAGACGCACAAACCGGCGTGCGCAACGTTGGAATGTACAGCGGTCACTTCAGGGGTGAAGAGAAAATGATCGCCGGCATCGCGCCGGTGCATCATGCGATGCTCTACCATCATCGAGACGCCGCGAGCCGCAACCAGCCGTTGCCCGTGGCGATAGTTCTCGGCGCTCTCCCGGACATCAATTTCGTCGCCGCGGCGAACTTGCCTTATGGCGTGGACGAGCTCGCGGTGGCCGGCGGGATCCGCGCCCGGCCGGTGGATGTCGTGCGCTGCAAAACGATTCCCTTGGAAGTTCCCGCGGAAGCCGAGATCGTCATCGAAGGAGAAATTTCCCCCAGCCTGAAAGAACGCGGCGAGCCGTTCAGCGATTATCCGGGATACCTGATGGTCGAGAGAGAGTTTCGCTCGGTGATCGATATCAAGGCAATCACGATGCGCCGCGATGCCATCTTCACGGCGATCCTGGTCGGCCTTCCGCCAAGCGAGTCTAACGGTATATCGCGAACCTGCCGCGAGATGATGCTTTATAACCACCTTCGGTATAGCTGTGCCCTGCCGGAAGTGTTGGAAGTGTCCTGTCCGGAAATGGGCGGCGGCTGGAATTGGTGGGTGATTCGCATGAAAAAGAGCCACCCGAGTAAACCCAAGCAAGCGTTGCACGCCGCCGCCGGGATGGACCCGACCAGCAAGATGATCATCGTTGTCGATGAGGACATCGACCCCGCCGACCCCGACATGGTGATGTGGGCGCTGAGCTTTGCCATGCAGCCGCACCGCGACGCGGAAATCATCGCCGGTCGCGTGCCGCTGCTCGATCCCTCGGCTCATTCGCTGATGAACAGCCGCGAGGAGCGCAGCTTTCCCGGCGCCGTCGGTTGTTCCGGTCTGCTGATCGATGCCACGCGCAAAGGGCCTTTTCCGCCGGTGGGATTGCCGAAGCAGAGCTACATGGAAGCAGCTCTCAAGATCTGGCGGCAGGAACAGATGCCGGAATTGAAGCTCAAGACACCCTGGTTCGGGTATCCATTGGGCTTGTGGGACGTCGAGGACGACGCGCTCGCGGAGGCTGTCACGCGCGGTGAGTACTTCCAGAGCAAGAAACTGAAAGGACAGGGCTGACGTGGCGAAGAGAGAAACCAGTTACGAAGCGTGGCTGCGCGAAGAAGGCATCCCGGTTGTTGCAGGCTATGGCATCGAGGACGTAACCGTCTTGCCGCGGGCAGCGTGGAAGAGAACGGGCGGCCGCGGCGCATACATCGAGCTCAAAGGCATGGAGGGCTTCACCGGCATGTATGTCGGTGAGATCCCTCCGGGCGGCGCCCTTAATCCGGAAAATCATTTGTATGAAAAACTGATCTATATCTTGCGCGGCGTCGGCGCCACCGAAATTTGGTCGGCAGGCGAGGAAAAGCGCAAGATGCATTTTGAATGGCAGCAAGGCAGCTTGTTTGCCATCCCTTTGAATACCCGGCACCGGATGATCAACGGCAGCAACGAACCGGCGATCTTTCTGGCCGTGACGAGCGCGCCGTTGATGATCGATTTGCTGCATAACATGGCCTTTGTGCTGGGATGCGATTACAAATTCGACGACCGCTTCGACGGCCAGCCTGACTACTTCGTTGCCAAAAACGAACGCAGGGAGATCGGCGGCTTTTTCAATTGGGAATCGAATTTCATCGCCGATGCGCGTGGCGCTCTGGTCGATCCTTCCGAGGCTAAAGGGTTTGGCGTGCGCATCACGTCTTTCGATATGGGCGGCAGCACGCTGGTCGGGCACATCGCCGAATGGCCCGTGGGGCGCTATCATAAGGCCCATTTCCACCAAGGCGGCGCGATTCTGCTCATCCTGCGCTCCGAGGGGTATACGTTAATGTGGCCTCAAGAGGCGGGGATGAGGCCTTATCGTTCCGGCCATGGCGATCAGGTGGTCAGAGTTGATTGGCGCGAAGGAAGCGTCTTCAGCCCCCCGAGCGGTTGGTTTCACCAACACTTCAATACGGGTAAAGCACCGGCGCGGCAGCTGGCGTTTCGTTACAGCGGCCAGTCGGGAAAATATCTTCTTGGCTGTTGGCGCGCAATCAATAAGGAAGGGGTTCGCACCAGCACTCGCGAAGGCGGAACTTTGATCGAGTACGAAGACGAGGATCCGCGGATTCGCCAGGACTTTGAAGCCGCGGCGAAGAGAGCCGGCGTGGCGATGGAAATGCCGCGGTTCAATTACGTGGCTCTCTAAAGACATCGCCCAAAAGAGACGGGTATGAAAAAGATCCTTTTGGTAATGTTGCTGGTGGCTCTGCGCTGGAGCGCTGATCTAGCGATCGCTCAAACCGGCGAACCGCGACCGGCTGACTGGGACAAGATTGTCGAAGCGGCAAAGAAGGAAGGCAAGGTCGTCGCTTCCATTCCGCCCAGTGCGGAGCTTCGAAGGGGGATGGAGATTGCGTTCACGCGACGCTACGGCATCGGTGTCGAATTCGTGCCGGCCCGGGGCGGCGCGATCATTCGACGGATCGTCGATGAGAACAAGGCCGGGGTGCAATATTTTGATTTACACATCGGCGGAACCGAATCCGCGGTCACCGGGCTACTGGCAGAGAAGGTGTTGGAGCCGGTAGATTCCTATTTTATTCTTCCCGAAGTTCGAGATCCGAAGCAGTGGTGGGGCGGGCACCTCTGGGTCGATAACGCCAAACGTTTCATCTATCCGTTCGTTGGCTATCAGACGGTCAGTCTCTGGCACAACCCAGAGGAGACCAAGGGGCTCGAGTTTCAGACATTCGATGACCTGCTCAATCCCAAACTACGGGGGAAGATCGGCTTCAGCGATCCGCGCACGCCTGGTTCAGGCAACTCGATGTGGTCGCATATGCTCGCCGTAAAAGGCCAGGAGTATTTAAAACGCCTGGTAGCGCAGAAATTGTTGGTTGCGCGCGATCTTCGCCTGCTCGGTGAAAACTTATCGAAGGGCAGAATCGCCGTCACTGTCGGCATAGGCTACTCGGAGCTGCTGCCTTTTATCAGAGCCGGATTGCCGGTCGCTCCTTTGCCGACTCCCAAAGAAGGTGTGTTTGCCACCGGCGGTTACGGCCATGTCATGGTTATCAAAGACCCGCCGCATCCCCATGCCGCCAAAGTTTTTGTTAATTGGTTGCTCGGGCGAGACGGCCAGGAAATATTCGGCAGAGCTATGGGCGTCGCTAGCCGCAGGTTAGATATTGACACGCGCTGGACAAAGGATTTCGGTGTCATTGCGGCCAAGGATGGCCTGACTCTCGATCAATATCATCGGCTCGAAAATCAGTCGGAAGAAAAAATCTACAAATTGCGCGAACCGGGATCCAACGCGGCTCGCAAGCTGCTCGGCTCCTAGGCGATACACCATCAATCTATGCCGCGGCATCGATCCCGGCATGAATCTCGATATCGCGGCAAATGACGATTAAGCCCTCCGTCATCCCCGCTGAGACATGAATGAAAAATCCTCCGCGCTAGAGCAAACGATACCGTTGCGCAAATCCCTGTTTCGATTCACCGGGCAGCGGGAGATGTCCTCCCTGGTCATAACATTGTTGTTGCTGCTGGTTGGATTTCTCGTCCTCACACCGCTCGGCTTGATGATCTTTAACAGCTTTCAAACCGCCCGCCCCGGCGAGCCGATCGTCTATGGCCTGGAGGGTTGGTACAAGGCCTTTACCACGCCGGGAATCGTCAATGCGATGACCAATACCTTTAGCCTTGCCGTTACGCGCCAGGCGATCGCCCTGGTGATCGGCGCCTTTTTCGCATGGCTCATCGCGCGTACGGATATTCCCATGAAGGGGACCTTGGAGTTCTTTTTTTGGCTTTCTTTTTTTCTTCCGGCGCTGCCGGAGACCATGGGCTGGATACTTCTACTCGATCCGAAGTACGGCCTTCTCAACCAGGGATTGATCGGTCTGGGAGCGATCAAGGAACCGTTGTTCAATATCTATTCCTTCTGGGGCATCGTCTGGGCCCATCTGGGCGGGACGGTCAGCATCAAGGTGATGTTGCTTGCGCCGGCGTTTCGCAATCTCGATGCGGCCTTGGAAGAGGCATCGCGGATTTCCGGCGCCAGCGGCTGGCGCACTTTTTTTCACATCGTCGTGCCGGTGATGATGCCGGCGATATTGGTGACGACGATACTCGGCATCATTCATTCTCTCGAGGCCTTCGAGGTGGAGCTATTGCTCGGCACCCCCATCGGCCTTCAGGTTTACTCGACGAAGATTCATGAGTTGGTGACTTGGGAGCCGCCACAGTTTGCGCCCGCCATGGCATTGAGCACCGTTTTTCTGGGTCTCCTGCTTGTCATGGTCGCGCTGCAGCGCCGGTTCATTGCCAAGCGGGTGTACACGACGATCACCGGCAGAGGATTTACCGTCAGGAGGACTCCACTCGGCCGCTGGCGCTATCCGGCATTCGCCCTGATCCTGGCCTTTGCTTTGGTGATCACGGTTGTCCCGACGACTCTCTTGTTGACCGGCACGTTCATGAAGCTGTTCGGGTTCTTTCATATTGCGCAGCCATGGACCCTCGATAACTGGCGCTACACATTGCAGGATCCGGTGCTGCTGCGCTCGGTGGGGAATACCCTCGCCATCGGCTTGGGTTCCGGATTGGTGGGCGTGTTTTTCTATTCAATCATCGCCTACGTCATCGTGCGGACTCAATATCGCGCCCGATGGCTATTGGACTTTCTTT
>WHTF01000119.1 GCA_009379725.1 Deltaproteobacteria bacterium | reverse complement strand
TGGATCGGGTGATCTATGCCGGTCAGCCGGTGGCGGCGGTTGCCGCGGTCGATCGCGCAACAGCTGAAGAGGCGTTGGCTACGATTCAGGTCGAGTACGAAGAGCTGGCCGCGGTCATCGACGTCGATGAAGCGTTGGCAGATGGCGCGCCGCGGCTCCATGAATTTGCCGAAAAAAACATTTGCTTCCAAACCGAACTGGTGAAGGGAGACGTGGAAAAAGGATTCGCGCAAGCGGATGAGATCTTCGAAGATATCTTCGAGTTCCCGATGATCTATCATTACTCGATGGAGCCGCACACCGCCATCGCACAAATCGATAGCGACGGCATCAGCATCTGGACTTCCACCGGCCACCCATTCGGTGTCCGGCAGGAGATCGCCGAGATCTATCGCTATCCGCTCTCCAAAATCCGCGTTCATGTGAACTTCGTCGGCGGCGCCTACGGCAGCAAGTCGGGTGGGAAGATCGAGCCGCTGGTGGTCGCCCTGGCGCGTAAAGCGCAACGGCCCGTCAGGGTCGTGCAAAACGTTGCCGAAGCGATGGCGACCTGCCGGCGTCACGCGATCAAATGCAAGGTCAAAACCGGCGTGAAAAAAGACGGCACGCTCATCGCCAAGCAGGCGGAGATCTATCTGAACACCGGCGCCTATGCCGAGACCGGACCGATTGTAGCCGGTCGAACCTTGACGCGTATTCTTGGTCCTTATCGTTATCCGAACCTGAAAATAAACTCATACTGCGTTTACACCAACACGGTTTCTGCCGCTTCATTCCGCTCCATCGGCGGGCCTCAAACGGCTTGGGCCACCGAGTCGCAGATCGATATCATCGCGCAAAAGCTCGGCATGGATCCTGTGCAACTCCGGTTGAAGAATCTGGTCAATAAAGGCGAAGAGATCCGGCCGCAGTATCGTCCGCTGGACGCGGATCTTGCCAAAGGGTTAAAGCTCGTTACCGATAAGCTGGGTTGGGACGGTGCCGTGAGCAAAGATGGGCGCGGCCGCGGAGTCGGCTTTGGCACCACCGATCCGGGCGCGCCGCTTGCGTCCACCTCGACAGTGCATGTTCTCGCCGACGGCAGCGTCGTGCTGCTCTGCGGCACCGTGGAACTGGGACAGGGGGCCAAGACGGTCATGAGCCAGATCGTTGCCGAAGAGTTGTCAGTGCCTTTCGAGAGCGTCACCATCCGCCCCATCGATACCGCGTTCACGCCGTTCGATCGTTCCACGGGATCGAGCCGTTCAACCACCGTCATGGGCAAAGCGGTGGAGTTGGCCGGAGGCGATGGGCGCCGGCAGATTCTCGAACTGGCCGCCGAGCATTTCGAATCACCTGAAGAAGCCATTACCCTGAAGGACGGCGAAGCCATCGCCGGCGGGAAAAAAATCTCATACGGCGAATTGATCCATAAGCACTTTGCTATGCAGGGTGGCGAGCTTGTGGGACGAGGTTACGCGCATAGCGGCATGGCGCCGGCTCCGGCCAACCCACTATTTTGGGAAATCGGCATCGGCGCCGTGGAAGTCAGCGTCGACAAGGAAACCGGTCAGGTACGCGTCGAGAAATATGTGACTGCGGCGGACGCCGGCAAAGCGCTTCACCCGCTGCAGTGCGAAGGACAGGACGAAGGTTCCGCGATGATGGGCTTCGGCCATACCTTTTATGAATCTTATGAGTATGAAGCCGGACAGATCATCAATCCGACCCTGGTCGATTACAAAGTGCCGACCTTCGACGATGTGCCGCGCGAATTCGAATCGATCTTGATCGAAGACGGTAACGGCCCCGGTCCGTACGGGGCAAAAGGGTTGGGCGAAGGGGGAATTATTCCGGTCGCTCCCGCGGTCGCCAACGCTATCGCCTGGAGCACCGGAGCGCGTATCAAAAATTTGCCGCTAACGCCGGAGAAGGTCTGGCGGGCGCTCAGGGAGGTTGCCAATGAAACGAATAATAGAGAGATTTAAACTCATCGCTTGGAGCGCTCTGTGGGTTCTCATTGCTGCCGAATCCGGGTTCTCCCAGGGGCATTTTTATCAAGGAAAAACCATCACCATGATTAGAGGCGGCTCCCCGGGAGGCATCGGCGAGATGCGCACGCGCGCCGTGGCGACCTTTCTGAAGAAGCACATTCCTGGAAATCCAAACATTTTGCTCGAGTTTATGCCGGGTGCGGGAGGCCGCAAAGCGGCCAACCATCTGTACCGCGGCGCGCGCGCCGATGGTCTGACCATTGGCAGCGCGCCTGGCGGGATGGTTTCTTCGGCCATTCTGGGTGAGCCGGGTGTTCAGTATGATCTGGACAAGTTTATCTATCTGGGCTCGCCGAACAGTCAGTCGCACTACGTGTTTTTTACCAATGCAAAGCTTGGCCTGGATAGTCTGGAAAAGCTGCGGTCCCATTCCGGCTTGAGGATCGGCGCCCAGACCGTCGGGCACCCGGTTTACTACATGGGCCGTCTCTTCGCATATGTGCTTGGGTTAAAGGATCCTAAATTTATCACTGGCTACTCTTCCCCTGAGCTTGATGTAGCCATCTTGAGCGGTGAGCTCGATGCCTCGGCGAATGTCGCCAGCAGCTTAGTCAAGCAGAACCCTGAGTTTCTGGACAAGCGGCTAATGGACTTTCATGCCGTCATGGAGATTCCCAAAGGGGACAAACATCCTCGCTTTACCAAGCTGCCGGAACTGGAGAGCTTCGTCAAATCGGAAAAGGAGCGCAAGCTGCTCGCGCTGCATCGGACTTTCAGGCTTGCCGGTTCGCCATTTCTCTTGCCTCCCGGCACCCCCAAGGAGCGCGTAGATACGCTGCGTGAGGCCATGCGCAAAAGTTTTGCCGACCCGGAATTTCCTTCCGAATACAAAAAGATGACCGGCGAAGAGGCGTCGCCGCTTTTGCCCGACGCGCACGAGAAGGCGATCAAAGAACTTCCCAGAGAGCTTGAAACCGTTGAATTCTACAAGATGCTAGGCGGCACCCAATCTCTGCCACCGCGCTGAGAGAGGAGAAGGCTATGAAGTCGGAAAAGGCGCAACTCGTCGTCAACGGGCTTAAGGAGGCCGGCATTGATTTCGCCGCCGGCGTGCCCGATGCACAGTTTATTGAAGTCTACAAAATGGTCGAGAAAGATCCCGGCATTCGCTACGTCGGCACCGCCAACGAGGCTGAGGCGGCCGGCGTCGGGTTCGGCGCCTGGTTTGGCGGCAAGAAGCCGGCATTGCTGCTTGCAACTTCCGGACTGCTGGTTGCAACCTATCATCTGGCGCGGATCAATCTGTTACACGAGGTGCCGATGTTGGTGGTGATACCTTACCGCGGCGATATCGGCGATCCCCGCTGGTTGGGGCTTTACAAGAAGACCACCGAGCCCGGCCTTAACGCGATGGATATTCCCTATCGGATCGTGAGCCGTTCGGCGGACATCGTCCGATCCATCAAAGAATGCAACGAGAGTGCGCGGGCCTGGCTAAAGCCTGTGGCTGTGCTCTTGAACGAGGAGGCGTTATGGTAACAAGGCTGAGTTTGCTCAAGGAACTTTCAGCGTTGATCGCCGATGACGTGCTGGTGGTTTCCAGTATCGGCAACAACAGCGGGTTCTGGGGCCAGCTTAAAGACCGGGAAGCGAACCTGTTTCACGTCACGATGGGAATGTGCACTTCGACCGCCCTGGGGCTCGCCCTAGCGTTGCCCAATCGAAAAGTACTCGCGCTCGATGCTGACGGCAATCTCACGTTGAACCTTGGAGTCTTGGGCACAGTTGCCAACGAAGCGCCGAAGAATCTTACGATCGTTCTCATGGACAATCGCAATTACCTGGGGAGTAATAAAAAAGAGCCGGGAATGCCCACGGCCACTGCCGGCAAAATGAATCTTGAGGAAGTCGCCAAAGGCTGCGGCATCGCCGGCGCCTGCACGGTCGAAGAAGTCGCCGGGTTTCGCGCCGAAGTTCACAAGGCGCTCTCGACCGATGGTCCTCATTTCATTCGCGCCAGAATAGAAGCGCTCGATAATGATCGCCCGCCGAGAAACAAGCGTGTTCCCGACCCACGGGAAAATAAGTATCAGTTCGCCGGTTATATCCAAAAAACCGAAGGTGTAGAAATTCTTGGCAGCGGGCTGGGAGGAGGTTGATATGAGCAAACCGCCGGTTCTGATTCGTCAACTGCTGTTCTGCTTAATCGTCTTATGTCCCTGGCAACTTTCGTTCGCCCGGGCTCAAACGAAAGCGACCATCGCATACTCTTCCGTGGGCCCGATGGCGACCGGCGTGTGGATGGCGAAAGAAAGCAGGGCTTTCGAAAAGTACAATATTCTAGCCGATATGATTTACATCGCGTCGGGACCCGTGGTCGTGCAGGCGTTGATCGGCGGCGATCTTCAGGCCGGCAGCGGGGCTAGTAATGCGGTGATCAACGCCATCTTGAACGGAGCTCCGATCGTCGGGGTGGCGGCGACGGCCAACCGGCCTTATCACCGGCTGTTCGTTCAGCAGGAGATCAACAAGCTAGAGGATCTCAGAGGCAAGATCCTCGGCGTGACGCGCTTTGGCTCGATCACCGACAACTTGACCAGAATATTACTGCGCAAGGCGGGTCTAGAGGGAGCCGTCAACGTGCGCCAGATGGGCGGAACCATCGAAGTCGGCGCGGCTTTTCAGAATCGCCTAATCGCGGGCGCGGTCACTTCCGAACTACGGGTGAACCCGCCAAGCCAGGCAAAGGTCCTGACAAGACTTATAGATCTTGGAATCCCGTATTCGATGAATATGATCGCGGTGTCGCGCGATTACTTGCGGCGCAATCCCGAAGCCGTCGAAGGTGTGATAAAAGCCTATGCCGAGGGAATCGCTTTCATGAATCGGAACAAGGAGCAGGCGCTGCCGATCATAGCCAAGTACTCCCGTCTTTCCGATCCTAAGAGCATCGAAAATTTCTACAGCGATTCGGTGACTTATCTGGAACGTATCCCCAAAGCCGAACCGGAAGCGGTGCAAACCATTCTCGAGTTTATGGGGAAAAAGGGAACGCCGTTGGAAACCTTCATGGATACCACCATCGTGGATCGCTTGCAGCGCGAGGGCTTCTTCGAAAAGTTGTACAAGAAGCCCTAACGACTGTTAAAGTTCATAGCAAAGTCGCAGATGTTAATATCGAGCGCATGCTATACGCCCCTTACAAGATTCCTCGATTCGGATCGGCGCTTGGACACGAGAATCATTGCGGCCGAGATGATGTTTGTATAAGAATTTCAATAAAGGAGAACCGTCATGGAAAAACCAAGAATCAGACACATCGCCCTTAATGTTGCCGATCGCGAAAAAACGGCTGAATATTATAAAAAAGTTTTCGGCATGGAAGAGAAATACCGCGGCCCCAGCGGCACGATCTATCTTTCCGACGGTCATTTCGACCTGGCGCTGATCAGCACCGACAAGTATCCCTGGGGCATCAATCACTTTGGTTTCAAGGTCGACAGCGTCAAGGCGATCGAGGAAATGGCGCAGACGACGTCGGAAGCCAACACGTTCGGCGCGGTTGCGGAGAACTGGATCAAAGATATCGAAGGAAACCGTGTCGATGTTTCCGAGCACGGCTGGCCGATCTAAGCGATTGGCTGCGCAAAACCCAACTTTGACTTGAGAAGTACCGGATCTCTGCGCCTCTTGGCAGATCCTAAAATCCTTCACCAATTTGCCAACATCGGCTCAGCTTAGTTCCTGATCCCCGGATATGCGCTGCAAGCGCAATTTCTGAATTCCCTAGCCTGCTCTACAAGTCATACTATCCCCGGTCGTCCCGAACGCGGGACGACCGCAACGCGAGTTGTCCTAATTTTTGACACGGCTGCCAATTCTCCTCCGGTCTCTCGAGCAAAAAAGGCAGCGAGCTTGGTATTATTTTTGCGCATATACCGGCAGATGTCTTCGGCACCTCTCTTGGTGCAAGTCCAAAAAATCTGTTTTAGCCAGTAACGGAAAGGAGATACCATGAATGAGAAACATAGCGTCGCGGAAATCCAACAGGCGATCAAGCAAGGAGCGATAACGCCGGAGTATAAAGCCGACACCCAGCGAATCGTTCAAGCTTTGAACCGTTTGCGTTCCACGGAGATCATGAGCTACCTGCAGTACATGCAGCACCAATATATGGCTGTTTCTTTGCTGTCACCGGGTCTTAAGGCCGAGTTTGAGGCGCACGCAACTCAAGAACTTGATCACGCCAATCGTCTGGCTGAGCGTATCCAGCAGCTTGGAGGAGTACCCATTTACGACCCTAAAGAAATTGCCGCGAAGGCTGCAAACGTCGGCGTCGCGCCGGAACAGGGAGCTACTTTGACTGAAATGGTTGCGGAGGACCTGATGCTTGAAAGGCAGCAGATTGAAGTTTACACCGCCTTAATTCGTGAGGTTGGCGACCAAGATCCGGTGACGCGCCATGTGCTGATCGGCATCCTTGCGGAGACGGAAAAGCACGCCAGCGAGTTGGCGGACTATCTCAAGAGGACAGCGGACACGCTTCATTGAGCGGGTGATTCAAACGATTCGGTAACTCTGTGTTGAGTGAGGGGCAACGGCGCTTTATCGCATTCGCGATGAGCGCCGTTTTTTTGGACAATGACGTTGGCTCGTCAAAATGCCTTGGCATGCAGGATGAAACCGTATATACGGTTGTTGAAGAGGAGAGTTATCATGCAGATTTCAGAGTGGAGAAAAGTTGTCGGCGAGATGGTGCGGGATCACATGCGCTCGCCGCAGATGGAGCATTATTTCTCGGTCAAGATGAACCAGCAGCGGGCGCAGCTCATGATCACGCAATTGGGGCTCTATATTCGTCACCGGCGCGATTGCTGGGCCCTGGTTTCGGCCAATTGTCCGGTGATGGCGGTGAAGCAAGCCATTCTGCGGCACGAGTTCGGCGAAGTCATCAAGGATCAGTATTCGGAGTACGGCCATCTTCATCTGATCATTCGACAGGCGGAAAAGCTCGGCTTGAGCGCCGATGAAGTCATCGAAACAAAACCTATCGCAAGCACGACCGCGACGCTTTATGCCTGGGCCTGGCTGACCCATGCCAAAAGTTGGATCGAAGGTTTGTCGGCGTTGACTGTCACCGAATGGACTAACGATGACCGGCTGTTGAACGATGCCGGCGGCGGCCATTCGACGCGCATGGGCAAACGGTGGACCGAAGACATGGGGCTACAGTGGCGCGACATGCCGAACTTCGCTGCCCATGCCGAGGCCGATGAAGAACACAGCGACATGTTCCTGCCCTTCCTGTCGGAGTATGCCACGGGCGAGAAAGAACAGCTGGCCCTCACTGCGGTAAAGGAATCCCTCGATCTGTTTGCGCTCTACCGCGAGGGAGTGGCCAAGGCGATGGAAGAAATTCCGCTGAAGTGAATCTATCGAGCCGTACGAAGTGAATTGATACACGATAGACTGTCGAGGAGAGTCACTCATGGACGCTAATGGTTGGAACGCTTCTTTCGGCGAGCTGGCGCGCGACACCATGTCTTCGCCGGAGCTGGAGCGTTACTACTCCGTGCCGATCACGCGCGCGCGAGCGCAACTCATGCTGCAGCAGCTTTCCCTCTACGTGCGACATCGCCGCGACTGCTGGGCCTATGTCTCGGGAAATTGCCCTGTGCTAACGGTGAAGCAAAAGATCCTCGCGCATGAATATGAGGAGATGATCCGCGATCAGCACTCGGAGCATGGCCATCTGGACCTGATCATTCGGCAGGGCAAGGCGATCGGACTTAGCGCCAACGACATTCTCGACGCCAAGCCAATCCCAAGCACATCGGCGACGCTCTATGCCTGGGGCTGGATATGTAAAAAGAAACACTGGCTGGAAGGCTTGGCGGCGATGACAATGACAGAATGGAACCAGGATGACCGCTTGCTCGCCGACCTTGGGGGTGGTCATGCGGCGCGCATGGGCGATCTCTGGGTCAAATATCTCGGCATTACCTGGGACGATCTGCCTAACTGGAAAGCCCATCGTGCCGCGGACAAAGAACATGTCGACATGTTCCTGCCGGTTTGGGAACGGTTTGGAGTCGCTGCCGAAGAGACTATTCTACAAGCGGCGCGGGAATCTGAAGAACTCTATCGCGTCTATCAAACCGGAATTGCCGACGCCATGCTGGCGCTTTCGTGAGCTTTGTTCAAACCCACAGTCATGTCGCTCAGGGTGTGCACGCTTCGCGCATAAGGGATAATGACGGGCATTGTCATGCACGACGCGGTTGAAGGGGTAACCGAGTATTTTCAATTCAGATGAGGGATGATTCATGCGCTATTTAATTCTCGCCAAGACGACACTGATTTTTCTGCTCATGTCATTTCACGCTTTTGCCGCGGACGCGCCCAAAGAAAATATTACGTTCGGTTATGCGGCGATCAGCCCGACAATGGCCGGAGTTTGGATGGCCAAGGAGATCGGCGCCTTTAATAGAAACGGCTTGACCGTCGAACTGGTTCATATCAGTTCCGGCGCAACGGTGATTCAGGCATTGGTGGGCGGCAGCGTTCATGCGGCTCTCGGAGCGAGCAACGCGGTTGTGGCGGCGACGATCAAGGGAGCCCCGATTATTGCGGTGGGCAGTAATACCAGCCGGCCCGGCATGCAGCTTTGGGTTCAGCCGGAGATCCAGCGCCCGGAGCAACTTCAAGGCAAAACGCTGGCGATCACCCGTTTCGGCTCGACCAGCGAGTTCGTTACGCGGCTCATCATGCGCAAGCTTAATCTCGAAGGGAAAGCCGAGCTGCGCCAGTTCGGTGGCGTGGTCGAGGCGGACGTGGGCTTTCGCGCCGGTCAAGCCGATGGACGGGTCTCGTCGCAGGCGCCGGGGCCGAAAGCGAAGATGTTGGTCGACGCCGCGGAGCTGGGCATTCCATTTTCCATGAATCTACTGGCCGTCAGCAATGAATTTTATCGGCGATCGCCGAAGACGGTTGAGAAGATCGTCACCTCTTATGTCGAGGGTATCGCGGCGCTGAAAACCAGGAAGCCACTCGCGCTTAAGTTGCTCGAAAAGTACATGGGACAACGCGGCGGCTCGGCGGAACAGCACTACGAATTTGTCACCAAGTATCTTGATGCTATTCCGAGGGTCGATCCGGCAGCCATCGATACCGTGCTGGAGATGATTGGACAGAAGGGTGCGGTGAAGGCACAGCTCTTCGATAACGCCATCGTCGACCGTTTGGTGCAGGAAGGCTTCATTGACCGGCTCTATAAAGGAGGTAAGTCGTGAATGAAAGCCAGTGGCGCTATCGAATGGGTGAAATGGTCCGCGATTATATAAGATCTCCGGAGTTGGAACATTATTTTTCGATCAAGATGACCAAACCGCGCGCCGCGATCATGGTGATGCAGCAAAGTCTCTATGTCCGCCACCGGCGCGAGTGTTGGGCACATGTCTCCGCCAACTGCCCGGTGATGGGCGTCAAACAGCGAATTCTGGAACACGAATACGAAGAAATCATTCGCGATGATTTTTCTGATTATGGCCATCTTCACCTCATCATTAATCAGGGAAAATCGGTCGGTTTGGAGCCCGATCAGATTCTGAACGCCAGGCCGCTGCCTGAGACGCTTGCGGTTCTCTATGCCTGGTCGTGGATGACCAGCGAACTCAGTTGGATCGAAGGACTGGCGGCCATGACGATTACCGAGTGGTGTAACGATGACCGGCTGCTGGGCGATCTCGGCGGCGGTCAATCGACACGCATGGCGAAGAAGTGGATGGACGAGATGGGATTTACCTGGAAGCAGATTCCCAATCTTCAAGCGCACAGCCAGGCCGACGAAAAACACAGCGACATGTTCCTGCCGTTTCTCAGCGAGCACGCCACGGGCGAAAAGGAGCGATTGGCAATTCAGGCGGCGAAAGAATCTCTGGACTTCAACGCGATCTTTCGAGAGGGAATTGCCAAGGCGCAGGAAAGTCTCGTTGCTACTGAAACCTAGTCTCAGCCGGAGAGCGTTTGCGAAGATTGCCGGGGCTTTGCGTGTCTCACTGTTTGAGGCGAATCCATCGAGCGCATGAAAAATAACACTGCCAAGAGAGGACGTTATCGTATGAAGGTAACAAGACTGTTTATCGATCACGCACGTAAAGGTGTATCCGGGTTGCTTGTTCTCGGCCTATGGTTTGCCTGGGTTGGCACGGCTTATTCCGCCGCCGCGGATGTAGCCAAGGCGGAAGGAGAACTGGTGTGGTGGACGACGATGGCGCAAGACCAATCGCAAAAGGTGATCGAAGCCTTCATGAAAAAGCACCCGTCGATCAAGGCAACCTATTGGCGCAGCGGGTCTAACGGGGTGCACAACAAGATTATGACTGAATCGCGAGCCAACCGGCATTCTTGGGACGTGGTTACTTATACGGCGGAGTTCGTATTGGAATTGAAGCAGAGGAAGCTCATCGCCGCCTATGATTCGCCCGAGCGCAGGAATTACAGTGAAGATTTGAAAGATGACAAAGGTTACTGGACGGCGGTCTATGCTCTTCCGATCGGGTTGGGATACAATACCAAACTCGTCAAAAAGGAGGAAGTTCCGCGGAGCTACGATGCGCTTTTGGAAACAAAGAAACGCGGATGGAGAATCTCGATTGACAACGAAGGGGAGAGCCTTTTGGCCGGTCTGATCCAGGCTTGGGGCCGGGACAAGGCCGTGCGATATTTAACCAAGCTTGCGACTCAAAATGTCGTTCCCGGTCGCGGCAATACCCAGCGAGCGCAAGCGACGGCGGCCGGTGAGTTTCCTCTGCTGATCGCCTATACCCACAGCATCGAATGGTTCAAATTACAGGGTGCGCCCATCGACTGGGTGAATTTGGAGCCCGCTGTGGTTCAGGTCAATCCGGTCATGCTGGCGGCAAATGCACCCCATCCGAACGCCGGCAAGCTTTTCGTCGATTTTATTCTTTCCAAAGAGGGACAAACGTTATTGCAGAGCTTCCATCGGGTCACGACCCACAACGAAGTCAAACCGAATCCCGCGCGCTTGATCGAAGGGTTTAAACGTGTTGTGCTCTATCCCGAGGATCATCAAACCCTCGTTGAGAGCGCGAAATTGTATAAAAAGATTTTCGGTCTCCAGTAAAGAATCCGGTCTCATCGAGTCAATCAGCAGAAATGCAAATCCAGCACTCAGACTGACCATCAAAAAGGAGGCTTCCATGAGCTTATGGTCCAAGACGCGACAGGAATTAAATGAACTCGTCAATCGTCATTTTGAAACACCGGAATACCAATATTTCTTCTCCGTGAAGCTCACTCCGGAGCGGCAAAAAGTAATCGACCTGCATTATCCGCACTACATCAAGAGCCGGCGCGACTGCTGGGGCGCCGCGGCGGTAAGAGCTCCGCTCGACGTCAAGCGGGCAATCTGGGAGCATGAGAAAGACGAGCTGATTTTTGACAAAAGATTGGGATCGGCGCATCTGACCGATGAGCAAATGGCCGAAGCCACCGCTGAAACGAATCTACTGCCGGCCGTGCGCACGGTCTTCTTCGCATGGATGCACCTGGCGACTACCCGCCCCTGGATCGAAAGCTTGATGGTGAACCACATCACCGAGCGAAAAAACAATCCGGCCATCGTCAAGGGTGGAGGCTTCACCGCGCGCTTCGCGCATAAAAAAGTCGCCGACCTTGGCGGCAGCGTCGAAACTCTCGACGCCAATACAAAAGTGCATATGGTAGCCGATGAAGACCACTCCGACATGTTCGAGCCGATCTTCGATAAATA
>WHTF01000118.1 GCA_009379725.1 Deltaproteobacteria bacterium | reverse complement strand
GAACGCATAGATGAGAAGTCGGTAGGAATTAGCCTCGCGCAAAGCGCAAAGAAGGTAAGACACAAAAAGTAGGGGCACGGCATGCCGTGCCCCTATAAGAATGAAACCCGTAATAAATGCGTATCATCAATGGTGCGCGGCCTGTTCGTCCAAAGAGAGATTGATGTGATGGTGCGACTTGGAAACCGGGCCAATGCCTTTAATGATCGTCTCCCAGTGATTTCCTTCATCGTCGCTGTAGAAGACATCGCCATCCGTGGTGCCGGCAAAGATCGCATAGCCGCCGTTCCAGACGTCCATCGCCATGCCCTCGATGTTAGCGCGGATATGCTCGGGCAATCCACCGGTGAGAATATCCCACGTTTTGCCGCCGTCGCGGCTGCGCGCGATGCGCGAGTCGGCGGTATGCAGTTTTCTCCACGTGCCGGGTCCGGTCTTGGCGCCGGCGACGAACAGCAAACTCGGATCGCCAGGATGAACGAAGAATGGATCGACATAGCCGATTCTAAAGTCTCGCGGCGTCATGCTCTTCCAGCTCGTTCCACCGTCGCTGCTCACGCAAAAGCCGGCGGGTGTTTCCGGCCCGCAGTTAGTCGTCGGCGCCGTGCCGTAAAGCTTGCTCGGATCGTTTGTCGGAATGAGCACGCGATGCGCGTCGGGATTGATGCTGTCGATGGTGGTCCAGGTGTTGCCGCCGTCTGTGCTCTTCAAAAAGCCGCCGACTTCGACTGCGACGTGAATGATGTTTGAATCGTTCGGATGAAAAGTGATGCTCTTCACATGCGCGAGATGAGGCGGGCCGGGAAAAGTCCATTTTTCGACGCCCGGCACTTGGCGCAAGGCGGGCAGTTCGGTCCAACTTTTGCCCAGATCGTCGCTATAAAACAGACGCGCCGGCTGGGTACCCGCGTAAACGCGCGGCTTGCCATCAACCCCTTGTGTGGCGAGGGAGTAAACCTCATTGTCGCCGATGCCGTTATCACGGCGCTCCCAAGTCTTGCCGAGATCCGCGCTGGCGTATATCTCACCGCTGTATGTACCGCCGAATAACGTTTGGCTATTGGGTTCAAAGATGATCGAGCTGAAGTGCTTTCCCGGAATCATCGTACCCTGGCCCTCCCATGAGCCATCGCGCTTTTGAAATGCGAAAATACCGTCAGCGGTGCCGACCAGTAATCTATCCTTTGCAGTCTCGCCCTGTGTGAGCGACTGACCGCCGGGTGATAGACAGATAAACATAACTCGCCTCCTTTCAGGTTTGGAAGACTGTGGGCCACTCTTCAGTATGAGCATCACTCTACTGAACCATGAACAGCTTCGTCAAGTCGGCGGAAGCAAGGACGAATCCGACACGCTGTCGGAAATCGCGACACGCCTGCAAGGGATGCGGCCGTTGAACTGAGATATGGAGTGGGAACCGAGAAGACCGGTTCAAGTTCATGCAGTGGAGATCGGCTGGACGCGGGGTGATTCGAAAAACAACTTCAGCCGTTTTGGCTCAGCAACAGACCGCGGATAAAAAGCTGGAGACGCTCCCGGTCCTTTTGTTCAAAGCGAAGAAACTCAATGCCGATATGGTCTTTCCGAACCGTGCGGACCACGGCGGCCTCGACATTAACCGGCGGTGACTGATTTGAGATCTGGAGAGCCATGCGCGTAATGCTGCCTTCGGTCAACCCGGTGTTGGATTGAATCGAGCAACCGTTCATCGAAATGTCCGCGACAGACCCCTTGCCATCGATCTTATCGCCGGCGAACGAGACCGGAAAGCTTATCGGCATTCGATCATACTCGCGGCGGTCTTCTTCAACTCGTACGTAACAAACGCGCCACTGCATAACTCTAAAGCGGTAACGGCAAAGCTGGCACCTAAAAGGATAGACATAAATGATACTCAGCAGACGTTCTTTGAACCCGACGCGAGAAACCCGCTTGACGTAGTCGCGAGAGCATTTCGGACAATTTGGTTGTGGCATGGAATTTTTTTCCGTTCTTTGACTTGGCTATCACACCCAGCGCAAAACTAAGACCTTGCTACTGCAAGTCATGTTCCCACGGGAACAATCGCGATCAAGAGCTAATCCATAACTTCGGTAGTGGTTCAGTTGAAACGACCATCGAAAAGCCAGCCGAGTCTTCGCAATGATTCAATTCAGCGATGGGACAATGCGCTCGGTTGCCAAGGAATTTGGGAATGAAAATGACTGCGGTACCCGTCCTGAGGTTATCTCAGCAGTTCGAATTAGCCGGCGTGATCAGCCTTACGATTTAAACCGTTCGATCCAAACGACAAAGGCTTCGAGGAATCTCTTGACGTGCTGGCGCGTGTTTTCGTCGGTCAATCGTCCCGACGCATCGAACAGCGACGCCGCCGAAGGGATCTTGATCTCCGGCTGGAGCATGGCGTGAGTATCCGTGAAGACAAACGACTGGCGCAGCGCATGCTGCGCACGGATAGTGCCGCCCAATCCCGGCGAACATCCTATGATCGCCGCCGGCTTGCAGTTGAGCACCGACTTTCCGGCTGGCCGCGATGCCCAGTCGATGGCGTTTTTGAGTACGCCGGGAATACCGTAGTTGTATTCCGGCGTGGCGATCAGCAGGGCACCCGCGCCGCCGATGAAGGCCTTCAAGTCCGCCACCGGTTCAGGGTCGCCTTTCTGAAAAACATCATCGTTATACGGCGGAATATCGCCAAGCCGCGTGTAAATCTGGATTTCCATCCCGGCCGGCGCCAGCTCAACCGCGGCGCGCAGCAGAGCCTTGTTGAGCGAACCCTCTCTTAGACTCCCCACAATACCCGCAACTCGAATAGCCATAGATCCTCCAGACATATTTATTCGAAAATTTATAAAGCGTCGGTGGCGTCAAGGTCAAGCCGCCTAGGGACAAGGTGATGTTTCATTGACATTCACTCATCACTGTCATTGCGAGCGAAGCGAGAAATCTTTCTCTATTCCTTCATTTCTTGAACGATTTGAACAACTGGAACTCTCTCTATATTAAAGCTTGAACGTTTTGAACCTTGCGTTTAGTTGAGGTACCCGCTGCCGCCTCCTTCGGCTTCAGCCAGAGCAAGGTTATGGCGCACAGCGCTCAGGTGCGGATGAATCTCCAGCGCTCGCCGGAAACAGATCGCCGCTTCGCGGTATTCGCCGAGAGAGATGTGGCACAGCCCCTGGCCGGACGAAGCGCCGAAATGATTCGCGTTGAGCGCTAACGTTTCCTGACAGTCGACAATGGAGCCGGCGAAGTCCTTCCTCATGTAACGAACCGTTGCCCGCTTGTTCCAGCCCTCGGCGAAATCCGGTTGCCTGTGGATCACAAGAGTAAAAAGATCTTCCGATTCTTCGAGCCGGCGATGTTGCATAGCGTCGACTCCGGCACGAAACGACCGGTCGGTTTCAGGATCTCCCGAGCGGCACCAGGCGCTCCAGAGCATCGCCTCAGCCGTTGCGGCGAGCTCGGGATCGTCCCCCTTCAACGCATCAAGAGCTTCTTTTTCGTTGGTCGGGTACATTTCTGAATTAAACCCGTTCCAGGTTCATCGTTCAAAGTTCAATGGCGGATTTGAGTAGCCTGCGTGGGATTGTGCAGACTCCTTTCCAGCTATATCGAAGGAATCGCCTCATCTTCGCGCCCGACTTCACACCGCCGAAGCTCTTACCTTAAAACCTTTGAACCTGGAACCCTGAACGATTCATGCATTTTTGCTCATCCACCCCGTCGCCTTTTCGACCACCGCGTCAAGTACTTCCTCATCCGAGCGCTTGGCGCTCTTCAGCATGTGAAACGAATGATCGCCGCCTTCGACGACGAACAACTCGGCGCTTTTGCCGATTCTCGCGCACAGCGGCTTGAGCAATTTTTGCTCCGCCAGCGGATCGCGGGAGCCCTGGAGGAACAGTATGGGAATTCCGACATCGGTTAAATGCTCGCCGCGCTCCGCCCCGGGCCGGCCCGTCGCGTGCAGCGGGAAGCCGAAGAAAATTAATCCGCGCACCCCATCCAGCGGCTCTTGCGCCGCCGCCAGCGAGGTCATGCGCCCACCCATCGATTTGCCGCCGGCGAAAAGCGGCAGTTCGCCTCCGTGTTTCTTGGCAGCTGCGACGGCCGCTAGTACGGTATCCTTCAGCACCGCTTCCGAGTCCGGCCGCTTGCTGCGTTTTTCCATGTAGGGAAACTGATAGCGCAACGTCGCTACGTTCGCTGCGGCCAGTTTGACGGCCGCCTGCTCGATGAACCTGTGACGCATACCCGCGCCCGCGCCATGCGCAAATACCAACAAGGACACAGAGTGCTCAGGTTTTAGCAAAAGTCCCGACACCACCCCAGCCTTTTCATTGACAACGAACTGAATTTCTTTAGCGGCTCTATTCCTCATCCTGCCGAATCGTTCCAATCAGTAATTTAAATTGCCGGCTGCTCTACGTCCGATAGCAGATTATCGTTCCTACCACCACCCCGGAACATTCTCTACGTTGAGGGAAGTTCACCAGTAGGCGTGCGCTGCTCTGTCATTACCATCAAGATAATCGATTCCAGCTGCACGCCCAAATACCGCGCGCAACTGGCGCTGCGCGCCCTGATCTTAGGCGTATACCTTTACGCCGCTAAATTTTTCGATCTACAATCCTGCGGATGATCTAAAACTTCTTCACCGGCACCCGCTGTTGCAAGCGCTTTTCGCCGGTCTCGTAATGGTCTCCTTTGACTGCCGCCTGTGCTTCCGCTTCGTCTTCGGCCGACCACAAACCGAGATTGTATCCGAACCATGGGTCCTGGGGTTTGAGCTTGGGCAACTCCAGCCGCTCCCATAGCTGTTTGGCGCGCTCCATGTATTCTTTCTTCGGCAGCGACACCGGCGGATAGTCCCATTTGCGCGTGGCATCGATCAGCATCGCCGAAGCGCCGGCCAGTTCGTTCAACGAATTGTCCAATTCCTTGCCGGGAGGAAAGACAGACGGATCCATCTGTGGCGTGCGGTTGCGAATGATCAAGACATCGCGATGCGGCTGCATGCGGAACGCCAACGCCCAGAAAAGCGAATCCAGATTGCGCGGGTCGATATCCTCGTCGACGGCGATGACCATCTTGCCAGTGGCGGGATTGTAGCCGACCATGCTGTGCAGCGCCTGCCAGACGTGCGCTTGATTGACCTTCTTCATCTTGATGACGCAGATCTGGCGCACGGCGATACTGTGAAAAACCACTTCGACAATGCCCGGGATGTTGCACTGATCTCTAAGAAACCGCAGATAGTTTCCTTCCGCAGCGACCTGACGCATCACGCTCGACTCGCTGGGCGGCATCTGGCTGATGATGGTGGCGAAGATGGGATTTTTGCGGTGCGTAATGCACTTCACTTCGAAATAGGGATTGAGCAAGCGCTCCGCGATGTAACCCGTGGATTCGCCGAAGGGCGCTTCCGGTTCCAAAAATTGCGTCGAGATTTCCCCCTCAATGACGATCTCGGCATTCGCGGGTACGAGTATATCGTTGGTGATGCACTTGACGACAGCGATGGGCGCGCCGGCAAGACCGCCGGCAATATCGAGTTCGCTGACGCTAAACGGCACCCGGGCCGGCGCGGTATAGGCCACCGGCGGCGGCGCGCCGATCACCAGCGCCGCTTGCAGAGGAATGCCGCGCTCCTGGCATTTTCGCCAGTGATAGCCGCCGTGATTGCTTGAGCTCAGAAAGACGCCGGTGCGCGTCGGGCTTTTGATATGGCCGCGGTAGTTGCCGATGTTGATCAGACCCGTCTCGGGATCTTTGGTGAACCAGTGCGACGCGGTGGTAAACGGCGCGCAGTCGTAGCCTGGGGTCGAGATGGGAATGGGAAATTCGCCCAGCCCGCCTTTTTCCATCAACGACTGCCCCATATGCACTTCTTCGTGCGCCGGCGCATTGTCAACGATCTTCGGCGGGATCGGTTGGCTTTGCGCCTTGTTCCAACGATCGACGATCTCCTCGGGCTTACACTGTAAACCGAAGCCATAGATTTGCCGCGAAGCCGCCAGTGTTCCGACGACCACGGGGATGTCGTATTGCCGCCCCTTGACATCGACGACGTTGGTAAACATGAACGCGCGCCGTTGGTCTTCGGAAAGTCCCCGAAACTGCCAGCGCACCAGCGGCATTAGCTCGGTGTCTTTATTGATCTGCTCGTCGATCTTCACTAGCAGACCTGCTTTATCGAGCGCGGCAACGTGTTCTCTTAGATCCTTGAAGAAACCCATCATTGTCTCCTCAATGACTTTAAATTAAATTAATCCTGTCCTATTTAGTGGTCCTCGATAATCTCTGCGAAGCAATTATCAACCTCGATTCGGAGGTGTCTTCCGCTTACTGCCTCTCCGTCACCAAATTGTTCGAACCGGATATTGGGTAACCAGGTCATCCGGAGTTAAGATCACGAGGCTGTGAACGATCGCCTGACAGACAAGCATTCTGTCGAAAGGATCCTTATGCAGCAGCGGCAAGCGAGTCAGATGGAGAGCTGATTCCTCTTCAAGTTGCAAAGAATCAATCCCGTGTTGTTTACGCTGCGCTGGAACAAACCGGTCCGGAGGTTCGGGAAGGGGTAGTCTCCCCAATCCATATTTCAACGCGACCTCCCACGCAGAGACAGAACTTAAATAAACTTCGTTTCCGGCATCTATGAATAGCTCCCGGGCCTGAGCAGATAATTCAGGCGCATCGTTGATCACCCATAGAAAAGTAACGGTATCTAAAAGCAGCCTCACCGCACTTCGCCATGGAAAGAATCGAGCACATCGTCGGGCAAGGGTCCATAGAATTCAGCCGGAACTTTGAACTTTCCTTTGGCGAGGCCTACCGGGCGCTTGTTTTTTCGATGCGCGCCAATAGGACGTATTTCGGCAATCGGTATGTTCCGCTTGCACAGAAGAATAGACTCTCCTCGGGCGAGCCTTGCGAGATAGCGCGACAGATGGGTTTTTGCTTCGTGAATGTTGAGCCTGATCATGATTTTCTTCTAGCCTAACAAGTGAACTAAGTCAATGGATCATTGTCCTACATAGCCCCAGGCCGAAACCAGGAGACCCTTTCAGCAGTATCAGAAGCCCAGCGCGCAGCCGCCTTTGCGCGGGTCTGAGCCGCCTCGGAAGGCTCCG
Source organism: Deltaproteobacteria bacterium (assembly GCA_009379725.1). GTDB lineage: Bacteria > Desulfobacterota > Binatia > UBA9968 > UBA9968 > WHTF01. Next base: position 4,702 of record WHTF01000118.1, on the reverse strand, counting down.
GATTCGGGATCGATGAAGATCGCATGGGCGCCGCCGAAACTTTCCGGATTGCCGCCAACAACCGCGTGACCCCGGCGCGACAATTCCTCCTTCACTGCTTGCGGTAGCTCGGGCTCTAAGCTCACCTTACTGGCTTCAATATGGTTAAAACGCGGCGCCGAAATCGCTTCTTGAACTGTCATGCCGAAGTCGATCAGGTTCGAAATGATCTGCACCTGGACTTGCGGCTGTACGTGCCCGCCCTTCAATCCGAGCGCGGCGTAAGGTTTGCCGTTGCGGAAAATCATGCCGGGCATGAGCGTGTGCGCACAGCGTTTGCGCGCTCCGACGCAGTTGGGATGGTTCTCGTCAAGGGAAAAAAGGTGGCCGCGATTCTGCAAAATAATCGCGCTCTCGGGTTCGACGACGCCGGAACCGAAACCCATAAAGTTACTCTGGATAAACGACACGAGATTGCCGTCGCTGTCAGCCGCGGCAACGTATTCGGTGTCGTTGCCCGCCGGCGCGTCCTCAACCGCTTGGGCGGCCCGGCCGGTTTTAATTTGCGCCCGCAACGATTCGCTGCGTTCAGGGCAGAACAAATCCGTCACCGGCACTTTCATAAATTCGCGATCAGCGAGATACGCTTCGCGATCGGCAAAAGCCAGCTTCTTCGCCTCGATCATAAGATGCAGGGCATCGGCGCTGCCGGCTCCCATCGTTTTCAAATCGAAGCCTTCGAGGATCGCCAGCATTTCGAGCGCGACAAAACCTTGAGTGGCGGGAGGTAGTTCGAAAATACGATAGCCGCGGTAACCGGCGGTGATCGGCTCCACCCAATCCGAACGATGATCGGAGAAATCTTTGAGCGTGAAGAGGCCGCCCTGGCTCTCGGAGCAGCGGACGATCTTTCTCGCGATCGCGCCCCGGTAAAATCCCTCGGCGCCTTCTTCGGCAACGCGCTGCAGCGTCTCCGCCATGCGCGGGTTCTTAAAGATTTCGCCTGCTCTGGGCGCGCGGCCATTCACCAGATAATTGAGCGCCGCCCCCTGATCGGCTTGCAGCCTCGATTCGGACTCGTGCCACGATGCCGCCGTGAGCTCAGCCACCGGAAAGCCGTCATGGGCGTATTGAATCGCCGGCCGCAAAACCTCGCTGAGCTTCCGCGTGCCGTGGGAATTCAGCAAAGTCACCCAACCATCGACCGCGCCCGGCACGGTCACCGAATGAATCCCGCGCTGCGGCATCTCCTTGAAGCCGCTCTTGCGACAGAACTCGAGACTCATGGCATGAGGCGATCTTCCGCTCGCGTCCAACGCCTTGAGTGCTTTGTCTTTCGCCGAGTAGAACAGTGCAAAGGCATCGCCGCCGACGCCTATGGACATGGGCTCGACGACTCCCAGTACCGCCGCGGTGGCTATCGCTGCGTCGATGGCATTACCGCCATTCATTAAAATGTGAACGCCGGCCAAGGTCGCCAGCGGCTGGCTGGAAACGACCATGCCGTTCTTGGCTAGGACTGAGAATTTTTCCGTCATGATTTGCTTTCGCAATTGATCGAGTTTGCGCAGAGTAGTGAACTATCCGAAAGCGGGCCGCTCAAAAGATTTCTCAGAGGCAACGCGCGGCATCCTAAGGATGAATCACGAGGGACAATTTGTGCCTGCTCAAAGTGCTATTTCATCCTTCAGCTTTCATCCTTCACTCTTTATACTTACTTCGGCCAGCGCCGGCTGACCGCCATATCAACCCAGTGCCCGTCCGGATCTTGCAGCCGATGGTCCGAGTCTTTATCGGCCTTGGAATCAATCTCCGCCGTAATTCCCGACTCGTGCAGCCTGCGCTTGATATCTTCGAGATCATCGACCTCGAAGCCGAAATGGTTGATGCCTTCTTGTTGCTCCTCTCGTTTGACTTCAATCAGCGCAATGTTCACGTCGCCGTCGGACATGTAAATGGCGCCGCCGAATCCGCGCTTGGGCTCCAGGCCGAAAATTTTCTGATAGAACTCCACCATCTTTTCACGATTTTTCGTCATTACGGCTATGTGCCTGACTTTCGGTCGCATGTGTTTGCCTCCTTTTGGTTTTACCCTGATTACAGCGAGTATAGTTTCGCGGCGTTCTCCCATTGTATCTGGCGTTTTTCAGTTTCGGGTATGTCGATAAAACTCAGCTCGGCATCCCGGCGCGTGTTAGGCCAGGTGGACGTCGCCAGCGGAAAATTGCTCGACCATAAAATATTGGCTGTGCCGAGATAATGCCGGGCGCGAAGGCTCATCCGATCATACCAGCAAGTAAAATAGCACTGGCGCTGAAACAGTTCCGAGGGTTTTAACGGGTAGCCTTCCGACGGCAAACCGTCGGCATCGGACTGATAATCGGCGTATTCCATTTCATAGGCGCCCCACCCGAGCGAGCCTTCAGCAAACACGACCTTCAACTGAGGAAAACGGTGGAGCACACGGGAAATGATAAAGTTGGCGAGCACCGCAATAGAGCTGACCGGGCGAACCACATTGCTGAAAGCCGCCGCCAGCGCCGGCGAAAAACTGTCGTCGGGGCGGAGCTGGATTTTGGGCGATGCGCCGGAATGAAAGCACAAGGGCACGCCGAGCTCTTCACAAGTGGCCCACAGCGGGTCATACGCCGGCTCGTTGATATGCGGCACGGCGCGAAGCTCCATCGGCGATGCCGGATAGATCACGCCCTTGTGTCCCTTGGCCACGGCGCGCTTGATCTCCGCCACGGTCCGCTCCATCGGCCAGATGGGCACGATGCACTGCGGCACGAAGCGCGGGCTCACGTTGGCCCATTCCTCGATAAGCCAGTCGTTATAGGCTTGCACGCACGCCATTTCCAAGTCGGCATCGGCGAGTTTGCCGAAAGTCTCCGCCGCCAGACCGCCGACGATCGGATAAAGCACGGAGTAATCGATTCCATCCAAATCCATCGCCTTGAGACGTTCCGCTGCGCTGTAAGCCATGCGCGGCACATCGATCCATCGCTTCGGCTCCTGCGCCCGGTCCACCATGAGCGCGCCAGCGACGGCGACGCCCAGCAAAGAAATGCGCTGGCCATCGATGATCCAAGACTCGCTGCCATCGGCTTGCTTCTCGACATGAGGAATTCGCTCGCCCCATTTTTGCTTGGACATCCGTGACGTCCAGACTTCAGGGTGTTCCTGAACGTGGTCGTCCGCGCTGATAAAGCCATACTTCAGTTCCATAGTCCTTCTCTATTTCTTGAGGCGCCGTTGGTTAGCTTAAACGATAAAGCCGGGCCGCATTGCGATAAAGCAATTTCTCCCGATCGGCGAGCGCGACTCCGGCCAACGAATGCTCCACGGCGCCCCATGAGTTGGGATAAGTGGAAGTGATGTGCGGAAAGTCCGACTCCCAGAGGATATTGTCGACGCCGATATATTCACGCAACTGTATGCCGACGGTCTCGAACCAAAAATCGACGTAGATCTGACGCCGGAAAAGTTCGCTGGGCCGGGTGAGAATCCCTTCGGTCCAAAGGTGGCGCTTTTCCCATTCGTAGTCGCACGCTTCCAAAACCGAGCTCACCCAGCCCAAGCCGGTTTCTGCGAATACCCAATTGAGTCGTGGAAATTTGTCCAAGGTGCCGGAAAAAATCAAATACGGAACGATTTGTGTTGCCGTGCAAAAGTTGCGCAAGGTCGATACACAATGGGCCTGTCTATTGGTGTACCCCTGCCATTGCGGCAGCGACAATTTACCGGCGAGACCGGCAGAGGCATGTAGATGCACGGCCACACCGAGCCGCTGGCACGCCTCCCACAACGGGTACCAGAACGGGTCTGCTAGGTTTTTCTGCCCTTTCACCGCAACGCTGGGATCGCCCAGCATGTTGATACCGCAGTGACCTGCTTCAACCGCGCGTTCGACTTCGGCGACGATGGTTTCGATCGGACTCATGAAAGGAATTGCGGCAAGCGGGATGAAGCGGCGGCTTGTCCGGCGAAACCCGGCGAGCGCGTCATTATAGGCTTGCACGCACGCAAGCTCGAATTTCTCGTCGCCATAAAAGAACGTTCCGCCTGGGCCGTTGGGGAAAAGCACCTCGGCATCGACACGATCGCGGTCAAGCGCCTTCAGCCGGTTGGCCGGATCGTACACCTCCAGAGGCACCTCTTCCCAGCGCTGCGGATAGTAACCGCGCTTTTCCATGGCGGTGGGGCAGTTGCAGACATTGCCGCCCTGAATCTCACCGTTGACCACCCAGCGCTCCACGGGAAACTGGAACTTGTCGTCATGGACTTCGATAATATGGGGAATTCGATCGCCCCACTTGCTCTTGGACATCCTGCTCGTGTAAGCATCGCTGCCGAGCTGTCCGTGCGAATCCGAACTGATCAGGCCGTAGTTTATTTCCATGCTATTCCTTTGACAAAAGAGTTTCCCGAACAACGACGACAATTTGAACCGCACCGAATCACGCCGGAATACACCCCCGCTTGTAGAGGCAGACCCCCCGTGCCTGCCCTCCGAATCAGGGCAACCACATAAAGATTGCCCCTACAGAATTAATTCAATCCTTGCTCGATCACGGTTGTTTAAGACATCTAAGGCGACGGCAACAACACATCCTAAACCCGACGATCCGATCAGGCCGCCCTAGATCCGGCAATTCTCAACATCGCCGTAGCCAGCGCACTGCGATAGGCACGGTCCACATGAAGACTATCGTGAGCGGCT